>JAQWSQ010000038.1 GCA_029243145.1 Planctomycetaceae bacterium
GGGAATTCTGGACGGGTATCGCTATGCCTGTTGGGCCGCGTTGGGGCATGCCGATTATAAAAATGCTTTGGAGTTAAATGAAACTGAAACGATGTCTCGACAACAACAGGGCGTACAGCAGGCGTTGTTGAATACCATTCCCATGACGACTGATATCGAAATCTATTCCAGCACTCGCATGCAAGGTTGGCAGCAATTCGAGTTTGCTGTGCAGTCGGATGTGGTGCGGAATCTTTGGGAACAATCCACCTACATGCTCGAGCAAGGCAAGAATGAGGATGCCGAAATGCTGTTGACTCGGGCGTTGGAAATCTCTCCCGATTCGACGTATCGACCACTGATTCAGGCTTATCTCAGCTGTGTGGGCGAAGAACTACAGTATCCGATATCACCCTCTGATAACATTCCCATCGACGGCGACATTGTTCCTCAAGAGACGGCAGGAACCGAAGACACGCCAACCGAAGAATAAACTTCATGGAAGAATAACTTCAACCAATCTTATCCACACCGGTCCACAATCGCAGAACTTCGGGGATGAGAATCGATCCGTCGGCCTGTTGATGATTTTCGAGGACGGCAATCATTGCACGGCTGATGGCGACCGCTGTCCCGTTCAAAGTGTGAACGAATTGATTTCCCTTTTGTTCGGGGACTTTTGTTCGCACACCCAATCGCCTGGCTTGGAAGTCGGTGCAGTTGGAGGCTGATGTGACTTCGCCGTATTCCCCCGCTTCTCCGCGTCCCGGCATCCATGCTTCCAAGTCATATTTGCGATAGGCCGGTCCACCTAAATCTCCGGTTGGTGTGTCGATGACCCGATACGGGATTTTCAATTCTTGAAAGATCTCTTCTTCAATATCAACGATTTCCTGATGGATGGCGTCAGACGCTTCGAGCGTTGGTGCGGTGAAGGCGAAGATTTCGACTTTGGTGAATTGGTGGACGCGGTAAATGCCTCGTGAGGCACGACCGTGTGCGCCGGCTTCGGTACGGAAACAGTGAGACAAGCCTGCCATCTTCAATGGGAGGTCGGCATGGTCGACAATTTGATCTTTCATCGAGCCACCCAATGTGATCTCGGCGGTCGCCACAAGACTCAAATCGGTCCCCGTAATGGAATAGATTTGTGTCTCGGGTCCGCGGGGAATATACCCGGTCCCTTCGAGGACTTCATCTTTCGCTAGGTCGGGTGTGCTGTAGAGCGTGAATCCTTTTTGACGTAACTTGGTCAACGCGAATTGAACCAATGCCATCTCCAATAACACGGCTTCATTTTTGAAAAAGTAAAAGCCGTGACCCGCCACGCGTGTTCCCGCTTCAAAATCGATCAGGTCGTGCTTCTCGGCGAGGTCCACATGATCGAGCGGTTTGTAATCGTAGTTGGGGATGTCACCCCATGTTCGTAAGGTGACGTGATCTTTCTCTTCGCCGATGGGTGCATCGGGATGCGTCATATTGGGGATCTGTTTGAGCAGGTCGAATAGCTCTTCTTCGACCTCTTTCTGTTTGGCTTCTGCGGCGGAGACTTCTTCGCGGAGTTCTTTTCCTTTGGCGATGAATGTTTGACGTTCATCGTTGTCTTTGGCTTTGGGGATCTGGCCAGAGATCTCTTTCTGCTCACGACGAAGTTCGTCCCCTGTTTGGATCCATTCACTGCGTTGGTCGCGCAGTTCAACCAGTCGGCTGAGATCGAGTTCGAGGCCGCGGTTTTTGCAATTCTCTTCGACCGCGTCTCGGTTGTCGCACACAAAGTTGAGATCGAGCATGATGCCGAATTCTTATTTGAATAGATTGGATTGATTGTCTGTTTGTTCAAAGCTCGGAGAGTTTTTGCCACAGTTCAGCACTGGCATGAATCCCACGCTGAAAATCTCCGAGATCAAAATGTTCGTCGGGGGAGTGCAGGTTGTCGGTATCCTGTCCCCAGCCCAACAGAAGTGTATCGATTCCCAGGATCTCTCGAAAGGCTCCTACAACGGGGATAGAACCTCCCTCGCGAATCAACACAGGTTCGGTCTCGAATGCCGTTTCAATCGCCTCTTTTGCAGCCGCTAGGTACGGGCTATTACGGTCGATCAAAGCGGCGGGACAACCATGAAATGTTTGGAATTCCATTCGTAAACCAGCGGGGAGATTCTGCTTCAAAAACTCTTCCAGTTGAGAGAGAATATTTTCGGCGTTCTGGTTCGGTACTAATCGACAAGAAATTTTGGCGGTACAGAAGGAAGGGACAATTGTTTTTGGTCCTTCTCCCGAATATCCACCGAACAAGCCGTTCAACTCGCATGTCGGACGGGCCCAACGACGTTCAATCGTTGAGAAGCTCGCTTCGCCGAAGGTTGATTCGACGCCGAGTTCCTTGCTGAATTCTAATTCATCAAACGGCAGTGACGCATATTCTTCACGCTCATCGGGAGAGAGTTCCAGCACGTCATCATAAAAGCCGGGGACTTGAACGCGACCTTCATCATCGTGAAGTTTAGCGAGTAGTTGCGACATGCCGGTCAGCGGGTTAGCCACCGTTCCCCCGAACATCCCACTGTGCAAATCTTTCGACGGGCCACGTAAGGTCACTTCACACGCCGTGATACCTCGTAGTCCATAAGTGATGGCCGGCATTCCGGGGGCAAATTGACTGGTATCGCTCACCACGGCGATATCGCAGTTGATGGTCTCTTTATGCTCTTCGAGATACTTGTCGAGATTGTCGCTGCCGACTTCTTCTTCGCCTTCGATGATGAACTTTACATTGACGGGCAGCTTTCCCTGGGTCTTCAACCATGCTTCCACGCCGAACAGATGAGTGATCATCTGGCCTTTGTCGTCGGTCGCGCCGCGTGCCCAGATTTTGCCGTCACGCACATCGGGTTCGAATGGTGGTGTTGTCCACAAATCGAGCGGATCGGGCGGTTGGACATCGTAATGCCCGTAGATCATGACAGTGGGAGCACCTTCGGCCTGGCACCACTCTGCCGTCACGATAGGATGCCCGGCAGTCGGCACGATCTCTGATGAGAGGCCGGCGGTTTCAAAGCGGGCTTTCAACCATTCGGCGGCTTTCGTCATATCGTCTTGATAGTTGGAGTCGGCACTGATCGAGGGAATACGGAGCAGTTCGGTCAAATCGGCGACGTAACTGTCGGCGTTGTCGGCTAGGTATTGGGCGATGGCAGTCATGGTTTTTTCTTTTTGGATGTTGTTGTACGTGTTTTGGGAGCTTTTTTTCCCACAGCTTTCAGTAGTCGAGTATCAAATTCAAAGGCTTGAGGGTCGCCAAATTTTATTTTGTGAAAATCTGAATGACATGGGTTGAGCAGATAGTTACTCTCGCTACCCACAATCGCGCTGGGTACAGCCAATACTGCGGAGCGCGATTCCTCTATCCATTCATCTCCCACATTTTGCGAGGAGTTCGGAACGGGCGACTCTGACCAGTTCTCTGGCAAATCGTTGATGATTGCCGTTTCAATCAGAGACTCGGGAATTTCGACTTCCGCTATCACATAATGGCTCACGAGAAGATGGTCATCAAGATGCACCAGCATTTCCAGAATGGCGAGTGATTTCGAACCGGCACAATACACCATTCGTTGACCGGAGGAATTCCAACGACCGCCGTACAGAAAAGCTCCCTCGCCATCAAATAAATGATCGGCGTGCTTTGCTTTGACAATCAGATAGCCGAGGACGCTCAAGTAAACACTCCGTGTTCCATCCGCCCAATCACGGCTTCCACTTCACGCGCGCCAAGTTCTGTGGAAGAAAATTCGAGCGGGGTATGATCTCCGAGAGCGTGCGAGGGAGTTTGCAGCCACTCCGAAGCCGCATTGACATCCCCTTCAAACAGTTCGACCGCTAGAGCGAAGATCCTTCCCAGTCGAATCAGGCGATCCGATTCATGCCGATTCAAGATTCCCGACTCACGGCGTGTTCGCAATGTGCTTTTGGGGAGATCAATCACGTCTCCGATGGTCTTTTGAGAGAGACCGCTACTTTTTTGAAATTGAGTGATGGCCTTGAACGGTAGTCCGGTTTCCTTGCCCGAGGCGAATCGGTGCAGGGCTTTACCTTTCAATCCCAATGTTTTTTCGATGGAAATCGACATTCTCGTCCCCTGAATAAGAGGTGCGTATCTGCACTATTGTAGGTGCGATTCTGCGCTTTTGTCAAGCTGTGATCTCTCAGATCTTCTCTGGCGTGAATGTTCGCTTAGCTTGCCGCTCTCCCAGCAGACTGATACTTTGGGACCATCATGACTGTTGACCGATCCAAAGCCGTTGTTTTACTGAGTGGAGGCCTCGACTCCTCCACCATCTTGGCTATTGCGCAGGAGCAGGGTTTCGACTGCTATGCGATCTCGTTCGATTATGGGCAGCGGCACAAATTCGAACTCGAATCGGCTAAAAAAGTTGCCGCAAAAGCGGGTGTCACTCAGCACATTAACTACCAGCTCGATACCCAGGCGTTTTCAGGATCGGCCCTCACCGGTGCCGTTGATGTTCCCAAAGATCGCAATGAAGGGGAAATGTCGGCAGGCATTCCCATCACTTATGTTCCCGCTCGCAATACCGTGTTTCTCTCCGCGGCGCTCGGCTGGTCGGAAGTTGTCGAGTCTTACGACCTTTTTGTCGGCGTGAATGCCGTCGATTACAGTGGCTATCCCGATTGCCGCCCCGAATACATCGAAGCGTTCGAGAAGCTGGCGAACCTGGCGACGAAGGCGGGCGTCGAACAAAGTGCGCCCTATCGAATTCACGCTCCCTTGATCTCCATGACCAAGGGAGAGATCATAGAGACCGGCACAAAGCTGGGAGTCGATTATGGATTGACGCATAGTTGTTACGATCCATCGCCGGAAGGAATCTCCTGCGGACATTGTGACTCTTGTCAGTTGCGTTTGAAAGGATTCGAAGCAGCCGGTCTGACTGATCCCTTAATCTATGCCGATTGAAGACCCGGATGGCTGAAACCGCTTTGACTGAAACACACCTTACGTCCGCACTTTCGACACACCGTGAAGATTCGCTGCGCATGTCGGAGATCTATGTCGCCGATCAGGGGGAAGGACAATACGCGGGGACACCTTCAGTCTTTGTGCGAACGACGGGCTGCAACTTACGTTGTTGGTTCTGCGACACGCCACACACTTCATGGAATGCGGAAGGCGAAACACAAACGGTCGCCGAGATCGTATCCGAAGTTCTCAAGCACGATGTCGAACATGTGGTGATCACGGGGGGCGAACCTTTGATTCAACCGGCCATCGTGCCGTTGACTGAACAACTCAAAGAGGCCGGTCGCTTTCTGACCATCGAGACGGCAGGAACTTTGTACCGACCCATTAATGCCGACCTGATTTCTCTGAGTCCGAAACTCTCGAACTCGACACCCGACGACGAACAATGGAATCAGCGACACGACCAATTGCGTCATGCTCCGACGGCCATCGAGCAATTTCGATCGCAGTTCACCTGCCAGTGGAAGTTCGTTGTTGACCAACCGGAAGATCTGGTGGAAGTGGATGCCTATGTCTCCTCAATGAGTGTCCCGGCAGACGAAGTTTGGTTGATGCCACAATCACGCACGCCGGCAGAAGTGCTGGAAAAGACGGCGTGGCTGCAATCCGAAGCCGACACTCGCGGCTGGCAACTATCGCCGCGATTGCATATTGAGCAATTTGGTAATGTTCGCGGGAAGTAGTCTCTGGGTACAAACCTGCGATGAGTGTCGAGAGGCTTGTGATTCCCAAACTCTCAACACCCGTTTCAAGATGTCAAGATGTCAAGATTATGGGGGACACTTGAAAAGGATCTTCCATACTCTTGAGCGATACTGTTCCATACCCTTGACCCGGCATCTTCCATACCCTTGAGCAAGCCGTTGACTCTCATCGGTTTACGCTGTTTGCTTCACTTTGAAGAGATACTGCATTTTCTGTAAACGCATCTTCCACGCCACGCGAGATCGCCTCCTTTCTCACGTTGCAGCGGTCGTCATTCTTCAACACGCTATTCGTTTTTTGAGCCGCCAGCGCGCATGCTCACCCCGCGTTGCGGTGAGAGCATGAAGATATAGGAAGCCGGGTGGCCCCGTTTGCTCGCCAAACGGGGTGCCGAAGGCATAAGAGGCATAGCCGAGGAGCGCAAGCTCCGCGGGCTCGTTCGCATGACCTTCGACACGCAATAACACCTGAACCGGCCCCAACTGCTTGCGCAGTGGGGCTATGGCTATCAGGACGTGTTTTCCTGATAGCCCTACGGCGCAAGCCGCGGGGGCCTGCGGGTTGTCATGACGTTCAAATTGCCAAAGATCGAGTCGCCTGTCGGCGAACCACGAACGCTAACTCTGGTAGAGCGAATTTGACAAGGTGAGTTTTGAGCGATCAACTTTTTGACGCAAAGCCGTAGGTCGGGTTAGCCGAGCAAAGCGAGCCGTAACCCGACAACTCGATTCGATGTTCATTCTGAAACGGCAATTCAGGAGCTGGCGAATACGTCGACGCTTTACGGGAGTCAGGGTCCACATCTTCTTGTGGAAATGCCCAGCCACAAAAAGACATGAATATACTCTTTGTAATTTCTTGTGTTTCTTGTGGTCATCATAAAGAGAACCGTGGATCACGACGATTACACGGATGAAACTCACATGCTCACGCGAGCGAGAACATGACTCCGGGCAAGACGAAATTTGGTTGTGTTCGTTGTGTGTTACGACCGGGAGGGCGCCACTCCCGCGGAGCCGTATTGGCCGTTGTCGAAAAGAGTTGTTCGACTGGAGTCTCACCCTCCCAGACTCTTGTATTGGATGAATGAATCAAAGCAGGTAGCCCCGCTTCTTCCCAAACGGGGTACGACAGCACAAGAGGCATAGACGTGGAGCGCAAGCTCCGCGGGCTGTATTGCATCAAGTTCCCAAACAACAAAAGCTGGGACGAGTCCCGGCCTACGAAACGACTGGCGAAGATTTTCAACCGCTGAGTTCGCTGAGGAAAAAGAGCAAGAGAACTCACCACGAATGGCACGAATCAGACGAATGGAGTTTTCTAATACAAAGTGGCAAAACCGGGTGGCATTTTGGTCATCGCGTTTCATAACTTGCCCCGCCCGCCTTCCGGTCCGCAGCTACAATTCCTCTGAGCGAAACGGTGCACGCGCGTTATTGAATCACCGTTTCATCCCGTAAAAACAGTGGTTTATGAAACACATATTGACGGTTCCTAGAGATCCCGTTAGCATCAAAATTGATTGATTCACCTTTTTAGGCTCTCTGAAAAGGCAACATTCTTATCTGCTGCGTTCACGACATTTCGAGCAAGTTCATACAGATGACACTGATGTCGTCTGAAACCCATATCCTGACAGGTTTCTGTTTGCTGAAGTTTCCTTTTTTCAATCGAGATGCTGATTCTGACCAAGTTCGTGTGAACTCGATGAGTCAGTCGCCTGTCTGAAAAACTTAATCCCCCCGATCCAACCATGCAGATGATACGCGAGGAGTTTGGTTGGAGGGTGGAGACACCGGCAAAACTGAATCTGTTTCTGGAAATAACAGGCAAACGTCCCGACGGTTTTCACGACATTGAAACAGTCATGACCACCGTCGGATTGTTCGATACTTTGGTCTTCAGGGAGGTGACTACTGAGAGCATCAGCCTACATTGCTTGGCCGCAGATGACTTGCCCGAGTCCCCCAGCGTGAATGTGGATGATATCCCCACTGATGATTCCAATCTGGTGATGAAGGCCGCAAATCTGCTGAAGAAGCATGCAGGAAATCGACAGGGAGTCGAAATTTCTCTCCACAAACGTATTCCCGCTGAGGCGGGTTTGGCCGGAGGTTCGAGCGACGCGGCTGCCACTTTCGCAGCACTCAATCAACTCTGGAATTTGAATCTGCCTCAGTCCGAATTACAAGATTTGGCTGCCGAACTCGGCAGCGATATTCCGTTCTTTCTGGCAGAAAGCTCTTGGGCTGTTTGTCGGGGACGGGGAGAAATTATCGAACCTCTTCCTCGAATGAACCCATTGTGGATCGTCATTGTACGACCCCCAGTGGGGCTCTCGACAGCCGATGTTTACCGGGCATGCCGCCCTGCCGACAATCCGCTATCAGCAATCCCGCTGATTGATGCGATTCAAGGTGGTCGGCATGAAGAACTGGAACAACATCTGCACAACTCCTTACAGACTCCAGCCGAGCAATTGTGTCCCCTGTTGGAACAGGTGAGACAGACGTTCGAGGCAGAATCGTTTCTCGCTCATCAAATGAGTGGTAGCGGGACTGCCTGGTTTGGAATATGCCGAACAGAATCGGAGGCGCAGGACATCGCGACAAGATTTAAGGCTCAACAGTTGGGTCATGTTTTTGTCGTTTCCACCATCCCCTGAATTTGGTGGGTCTGCGTCAATCCCGTAAGGAGGAATGGGACGTGAACATCACTGAAGTCCGCATCAAGTTAATGGCCGATCCGAATGATCGCTTACAGGCATTCTGTTCGATTACGTTCGATCACAGCTTTGTCATTCGCGATCTGAAAATCATCCAGGGAACCAAAGGGTCTTTTGTGGCCATGCCAAGCCGCAAATTGACCGACCGCTGCCCGCACTGTGAGATGAAAAACCATCTTCGTGCAGCATACTGTAACGACTGCGGCACGCCGCTCGATTCCGAACGTGCCATCGATGAAGAAGATGGCCGGGCAAAACTGTATGCAGACATTGCGCACCCGATCAATAGCGAATGTCGCGAAATGATCCAGCAGGAAGTCGTCGCGGCCTTCCAGGAAGAAATGGTCCGTGCCAAGCAGCCGAATTACATCTGTCGGTATGACGATTACGGCGAAGAGGATTATGCACGCCTCAAAGAAGCGGAAGCGACGCCCGACATTCTTCCCATGTCGGCTCATCAACCGGCGGTCGAAGAAGAGACGACTCAGCGTCGTGTCGATACCGCGCATGCTGAGAAGCGTGACTCTCATGCAGAAAAACAAAACCCGCAACCGGAGATCCGCTTTCAATCGGAAAGCGATTCATTCGGTGCGGGAGTTATGTGATTTCTTGACTAGAATAAGCTTCAATTTCCGAAGTAGTAGTTGAAGTTCATATTGAATGACCAGTCGAAGTTTTTATCCGTTGGTCCCGATGCCAGCAGAGGAAACGTGCTGTTGCCTTCTCTTAAAGGCAAACCAAATCCCATACCCAAAGAGGCTTTCCGACCGAGTTCGACATTGGTGGCAAGTGTCAGTGTCAGATAATCGACACTTCCGATGGAAGGAGGAATCGCCAAGCCGGGAGCAAACGGCGTTTGGAACGAAGCGACAGGGTCGGTATCGGTACTCGAAGTATAATGCAATTCGAGTGACGGGATGACCGCCGTGATTCCTCGACGGCTTTGATTCTCATACATGCGATGCCCGATTTGAGTGCTCCACATGAAGTAATTGGGGTCTTGGGCATCACCAATTTGGAATGCAGCGGGGCCAATCAGAAAATTGACATCGTGACGATTAGTCTCCATACGATAAGACATAAATGATTGCACGAATGTTTTGTCGCTGAGATCGTATAAGCCACCAATCCAAGGGGTCAGAAAGTAGCTGTCCTCATTGTCAAACTGCAAACCAATTCCAGGACCAATCGGTATCCGAATCTGTTGCGGGTCGGAGGTGGGGAATTCCAACATCAAACCAGCACTGACAGCAAATCGATCGGTGCGATGCAGCAAGGCTTTCAAATTGATGGCAAGATCACCGAGTTCTGATTCTCGATCAAGCGTCAAGCCATTCAAAGATTGATCCCGCTCGTTAGTAATATTGAAAGGCATGATCAAATCAACGGAGACATTTCAATCAAAAAACGTCTTTTCATAACGGAACTTGAAGTCACTAATTTCTTGATCATCACCCGGTACGAAACCACCAAAACCAGAACGTAATTCAACATCGTTCAAGAGGTTGTAGCTTATCCCGATTCTGTCCTGCGGGATGACGCTATTGTTTTCAGAGACTTTCGTCATATGATTCTGGAACTGGAACAACAAGCTAGTGGGTGTCCTGAAAGTTGTTTGGGTTGAGTATTTTGTTGTGGGATCGTGAAAAAGCTCCCCGAAGATTTGTGTTCTATTCGTATTGCTTGTTGAAAAGACAGACAAAACGGATTCGATACACTCAATCTTCGAGG
>JAQWSQ010000056.1 GCA_029243145.1 Planctomycetaceae bacterium
ACTTGCGAATCTTGCTGGCAAGTGGTCCCGCGGCAACAGTGATACGGGGTGCGGACAACATGCGAGCAGTCAAAAGAGTGGATGCCTGGAGGAACTGACGACGTCGCATAGAAAATGGTCCATTGAGAAAAATATGTTTTCCTCAGTATGCCCGAATGCGTTACCCGCTTCAAGAACTTCTTGGAATTCTCAACATCGACTCAATGCCCCGAAGACGTGTGACCATTCACCACCAGAACGTCAAACCGCCAACCACGCCGGAGAGATCAACATCGTCGATCTCACGATAATCGTAGCCTACAAAGAATTCGACGTGTTCAAATACGACTCCCGCCGTCGAACGAATATGGAATAAGGATGAACTGTCGATGCGGCCCCAATCGAGACTGGTACTGAGCACGAATGGCTTGCTGGGATAGAGATCGAAACCGTAGGTAAAGTTAAAACCGTTTTGCGAGCCAATGACATCATCGACCAGCCAGTTGAGTCCCAACCCCGAGTAAAATTGCGAGTGTTCGCTCTGGGCAAATCGCACGATGAGATTCACATCGCCGGTCCAGAGTTCATCCTGTGTCGCGCCGAGATCTTCCATCCAGCGGTTCCATTCCACATCGACTCCAAATCGCGATGACGTTTCAACAAATAGCCGTCCGCCGTAACGATCCAGATTCTCAAAGTCGGTCCCGTATTCATTCATCAGTCGAATCGCCCAGGTATCTTTGCGGCGGGACTTTTCCATCAATGTCCCGAACATCATGTAGCCATCGTCGGTATGGTTGTACGGAAAAGAATCGAAGTGGGCGTCGACATGACCTTCTTTTTCGACGGCACTCATAGGTGCCCACCAGGGGGATGTCACGCCGATCAAGAAAATTTTTGCGAAGAGGCTGTCCCCATCGTCTTCGCAGTCATCGTTCGAACTGAAAGAGAAACCGAGACTGAATGAATCGTCATCCTCATCATCGTGGTGATGATGGTCATGATCGTGCGACGAATCGCCGGAAGGCTTCGGAGACGTCATGGTTTCGCGCACGGCGGACAGGTCACCCTGTCCCTTCAGACGTTCGGGAAGACACAGCATCATCACGCAGACTAACATCAGAACTGAATACGAGATTGAACAGCTCATCAATCGCAGCTCCTCAAGGGGCAAGAAGTGCGAAAGGTGTACCAGATATCACCTGTCCGGACAAGGTGATTTCGAGCCATCAAACACAGATGAAGATGTCACTTCCTCTTCAGCCAGTGTAGGCTGGGAGGAGTCCCAGCTTTTATGACTTGCAAATAAGATCGTTTAACGATGAAGCAATTGGCATTCGATCATCAAAAGATTTATTGAGATTAACGACTTCACTATTTTGCTGGGACGAGTCCCAGCCTACGGCCTAAAAACATTGTTGGTACATCAAGAATTGTTGATTGGTTGTTCTTCTTTTGGCTGTTTCAGCATCATGAGTTGAGTCACGAATCGTTGAATCATCATCGCAGCCAAGCCAAGCGACAGAGCAAAGAGAACCTGAACTGCATCTTGCACGATTCTTTCTTTCACATTACTGGATTGTCGAACTTCTGAGACCAGAGATGCCAAGGCGAACAACCAGGACGAGAGGCAACCAACGATAAAGTAGAGTCTCGCCGACCCACCCACCGAATAGACTATGCAGGCAACGCCGATCATCAGAATCAATAATGCCAAAATGAGATTGCCAGCCGAACCTTGATCAGAAAAGGAAAACAAAGGCAACATCGTGATCAGAAACAAAGACAACAATGGTGCCAATCGTGTTCGTAACTCGGGTAGCAGAAACAGCATTCCCAATACTGACAATACGTGAGCCACGATTCGGACATTCGTATTCTCAACCAAAATTTGCTCGACCTGAAATGAACTCAGGACAAAGACAAGATTACGAATGAGTGACAAAATAATAAGGACGAGACCGATTCGTGTCATCCAGCGAGGATTTGATTCGAGCATGAGAGCGCCTCACAAAATATTAGTCAACCACTTCTTCCTGAAATCTACCAGACCCGCCGAATTCCGCCAATAAAAACACCGGCAGGAAAGGCTCCCGCCGGTGTTCGAAACGATCACGACACGCCAGTTCTGGTCACTTCTTCTTCAGCATCAGCATGTACTTCACGATGTCGACCAGTTCCTGCTCGGTGAGTAGCTTCTGCACGTCGGCGGGCATCAGCGAAATTTTCTGCGTGACCATTTCTTCAATGTCCGATTTCTTGACCGTTTTCGGGATCGCGTCGGCTCCCTTCAGCGTCACCGAATCGGGAGTATCACTCACCATAATCCCGCTGATTGACGTACCATCTTCGGTCACAATCATATGGGTTTCGTAGTTATGTGAAACGCCGGCTGAGGGGAAGAGGATCGATTCGTACATCGCTTGTGGCGAGAGTTTCGAACCAATCTCGGACAGGTTCGGGCCGACTTCCTTACCGATGTCATTCACGATATGACACTTCGCACATGTGCCGGTCGTGTTGAACAACAATTTTCCACGAGTCGGGTCGCCGTTCAGTTTGACAAGTTCGGTAATCGGCCGTAGTGGTTTGTTGTTCTTCGACGGGGGTGACGGGAACAGTTTCTCGGCTTGCTCCTTAATGTCGCCCCATTGAGCCGTATGAAGCCCTGCGGCCACTGCCGGCGTGAGCGTTTCCGAAAGTTTCTTTTGGTTGGCCATTTCGACTAGTTTCAAAGCTCCATTACGAGTTTTTGCTAAAGCACGAATCGATTGCCGTCGCAACTCTGCATCCTGGCTATTGTCAGTCACAATCGGAATCAGTAACCCCACCAAGCCACCTGAACCGGTATTGCCGAGCACTTGCAATGTTGCTGCTGCGACTTTTCGATCCTCCGATAGCACGGCCTTTCTCAACATGGGCCACTGCTTCTTGTTAATGAGCAATGTTGCCGCGGCAACGCCTTCTTGAGAATCGGGTTTCGATTGGGCCAGTTTGAGAACTTGCGGATAGCGTTCTTCGAGATTGAACTTGTCCACGAGTGTAATATATTGCAACGTCCCCTCTTGCGAATCGAGAATTTGATTCAAAGCGTTCTTGTACTCAGGATGCTTGTTGAAATCGATGTTACCGATCCGGTTCAATGCCTCTCCCCGCACGAAGGCGACTTGCTGTGTACGTGATAAATCACCAAAGGCGAGAGTTGTCAGCACATCATTCCTCAGTTCCACATTCGGCTGGAAGTCCATCGAACGGAACAGATATGGAAGATACTCCGCTGGCGTTTCATTATCGGAAATCATCTTGGCCAGCAGTTCGGGAGTTCTTGTTCCCCTCGATCGCCAAACGATGAAACCAACTTCTTCCGACATCAAATCTTTACCGATCAGATAGGCTTCCAGACAAGCATCCCACCGACCACGAGCCGCGATGCCGAGTGCTTCGAGCATCCAACGATCATGAACATCAGTCTGTTCGGCGAGTATAGCCCACAATGTCGGCACGCTATCGGATTCGGATTCCACCAAAGCAATCGCACATTCACGTCTCACTTGCGGTGAGTTGTCGTTGATAAGCTGCGATACGACTCTTGCCGGTTCGATTCCCAATTGTCGGGTCAAACGTAATCCCGCGATGCGAATTTGATCATTGTCGTCTTTGAAAGCTTCCTGTGCGTAGCGACTGCCATCGGGAAGTTGGCCCAATAACCAGAACGCTCGCACTCTAAGATGATCGGCAGCATCAGATTGCCATAACTCTTTCAGCGCAGGTTCTGCCTTAACGCCCATTTCCTTTAAGGCAGTCCATGCGAGGTAACGGACTTCCATATTCGGATTCTGTAACGCTTCAATGGCTCCATCGACCGTCTTAAAGTCGAACTTTGGAATTTTGTAAGCAGATCCGGCGGGAGCCACGCGAAATAAACGACCGCGTTCAACGTCTCCCTGAGCATGACCGCCAACACCCGGATCATACCAGTCGGCAATGATCAACGAGCCATCAGGAGCCACACACACATCCGACGGACGGAACCATTTGTCTTGTGTACCGACGAGAATATCTTCGATCTCCGCCGTGTAACCGGCTCCGTCTTCGTCGACATGATAAGCACGCACCACGTTTGGTCCGGCGTCGCAATGAATCAGTTCCCCCATAAACCGCTGAGGCAACAATGATCCCTCATAGACAAGAATCCCGGTTGGTGATCCGGCTCCTGTCTGTAACAGGTTAGGAGTCACGCCGGGATCGTTTAAGTGCCAGTGTCGTTCGGGAATTTCTTCTTCGAGACCAGTTCGAAGATCACGCCATCCGGCTCCTGTCAGCTCATCTTTATAGCCGTAGTTGCCATATTCCATGACAAAGTTAATTCGCACGCCGCGATTACCGTCGTCGTCGTTGTCCGATTGCCAGATATTGCCGAACGAATCGACCGCCAGTTCCCAATTGTTGCGAAAGTTCCAGCCGAGCGTTTCCACTTCACTGCCGTCCATATTGCAGCGAAACGCCATCCCTTCCTGATACGGTTTGCGGTCGTCCTTCACGATGTTGCCTCGTTTATCGACAATTGGGTTGCCGTCTTTGTCGTAAAGATGCTTTCCCGCGTTACCGAAATTGAAGTACAACTTTCCATCCGGTCCAAACAGGAACGAGTGGATGCCATGATCATGCTGAGTCCCCGCGATGCCGCTGAAGAGAATCTCCTTTTTGTCGGCTTTGTCGTCGCCGTCTTCATCAGTGAGAATCATCACACTATCACCGGCAGAGACGATGGCTTTGTTGCCGAGCACACACACGCCGTGAGCCGAATCGATATCGCGGCCCTGGTAAAAAGTGGTTTTTTTATCGGCTTGGCCGTCACCGTCGGTGTCTTCGAGAATCAGAATGCGGTCCCCTTCTTTTCGTTCGGGAGACTTATTACGGAATTTGCGATAGTTGACAACTTCGCAAACCCAGACTCGGCCTTTATGATCGATATCAATGTTTGATGGGCTGTACATCATCGGTTCAGCGGCAAACAAGCTCGCTTTCAGATCGTCGTTAACGGTCAAACCATCGAGAGCGTTTTCAGGTGTTCGGTCTGCGACCTGAGCCGAGACCGCTGCGGTCACAAATTGGACATCAGGTTTCTCCGTGAAAACGAGAAACTGGACGGTACTGCCACACCCTTGATTCGCTCCACTATCATCCAGAAATCCAGTGGCGCGAAACTCGTTGTAGCCGGAAGGTAAATCGTATTCGATGATCGAGTTGGCATGCACGCCGATACCGTTTTCCACGGCAACGCCGTTCTTCTTCATCGTTTCATTCTGGCAATTGGCATTGATCTGCACAGCACCATAACCTGTACCGGCCGACTTCCACTTCAACTCAGTCAGTTTTGTTTCGCCTGTTTTGCCAACCAAGACGGGAGCTTCCCAGCCGGCCCAATCGCAACCGAAACCGTCCCCGCCATCATTGACGACGAGGTACAGTTTTTTGGCACCCTTGATGTTGGCTTTCACCGCTACAGAATGGCCGGGGGTACTTGCAGAGATCACACCGCTCTGAAAGACCGGCTTCGCAGCCGAAACCGAACTCACAAGACACAGAGATAAAGCCATCGCCGACAGGCAAGACAGAAACTTCATGAATCAACTCCAGAATGCAGTGTGGAAATGTGTGGGTGAAGAATAATGAATCTCAGAAGGTCGAGAGGAACTCTCTCATCGTAAGTTTACTCCGCTTTTTTGAAGCCGGCTTTCAGCAACTCGGCATAGCCCTGCTTGAGCGGACGGATATCATAACCTTTGTCTTTTAATTTCTCGGCAGCATAGAGCGCCCGAGTTCCCGCTCGACAATGCAGATAAACAACGGTCTTGTCACCGAACCGTTTTTTCAGATCTTCTTTTGAAGGACCGTCATTGATATCGGAGAGTTGCCACAAGTTGGCGTCGGCCAGATGACCTTCATTCCACTCTTCGACTTCGCGAACATCGACGAGAATCGCTTTGTCGGCTTTCAGGTTCTTTTTGACGACTTGGGGGGTGTCTTTGGTATGTTCGGCAGCCGACACCATGCCGCATAGCAGAAACTGAACGGCCATTGAATAGATCGAAAATCGCACGGAAACCTCCAAGCAGGGTCAATGAGGCAAATTGGTTGGACATTCCATTGTCTGCGCCCCGACCTCATTTCGCAAGGATTGATTCCCGGAATATCAACCGAACAGATCACATTCGACCTTGACCCTCGGGCGCTTCTACTTCGCAGAGCGCCCACCCAGACTGATCACATCGGTGGCTATGATATTGAAGTCAACCGGCAAGGTATCGAGACTGGACGTCTCCCGATATAATCACTCATTCTGGACATCTCTTCAATAAACGAACAAGCATGACTGATTCACTCGCCCCCCTGCTCTCCGAACTGCTGCCCGATTCCATCTCGATGACGGAGACGCAAATCAGCCAATGCGCCCGACATCTCGAACTGGTTCTGGAGACGAATAAACAGTTCAACCTGACCTCCATCACCGAACCTCGCGAAGCGATCATCAAGCACATCATCGATTCGTTACTGCCGAGCCCTTTCTACGCGGATGCCAAATCAATTCTTGATCTCGGCACGGGAGCCGGCTATCCCGGCATCCCACTCGCCATTTTGTATCCCGAAATGAAAGTGCATCTGGTCGATTCGACCCAAAAGAAAGCCCGCTTTTTGCAAGAAGTGGTGAATGACCTGGGACTCACGAATGTCGTCGTCCACGACAAGCGAGGCGAGACGGTCTTGAAATCTCTGCCGACTCACGAGATCGATATTCTCACAGCGCGTGCGGTGGGTTCCATCGAGAAAATATTGAACGTCTTGAAACCGGTCCGCAAACGGTTTGTGAAGATGCTGTTGTTCAAAGGACAGCGAGCCGAGCAGGAACTGGAAAGCTCGGCAATGCCTTTGAAGAACTTGAAACTCACCGGCGAGATCTGTTTCCGATACGAACTCCCCGAAGAGATGGGGAGTCATTGCGTGGTTGAGATTGGATGAAAGAAATAAGGCCAGCCACTTTCGTAGCTGGCCTAGACAAGGTGTCGATTAGCTTGTGATCGCTATTTTTCGACACCTGCTTGATGGCTCTGAGGCCATCTAAGTCTTACAAGCCCCTTTCGGGGATACCATTTAATAATCGGTCAAGTATCCTCATAAATCAAGTCCGATAATCCTAAATGATTTGCAAGACACAATTTAAGTTGTTTCATATCCTCACTATAGACTTTTGGACTTTCATAGAGCCGCCTGCCCGTATTCGGACATTTCCCAGCTTTAACTCGATCCAGTCGGTCAAATGAAACGGACGCTATGCAGTCGCACTTTGCCCATAAATCAGATTTTTGAAGATAGTTCGGCAGCTTGTCCATAGACATCTCGTTATATTTTGGGTCGACTGGAGCAACGCGATTACGTTTTTCTAAGTCAGAATTTCCCGAGACTAATTTTTGATGGTACGAATTTGTGAAGACTATTTTTCTTAAATGTTTGTTGTTTTGTTTTGTAGTTCCCTTGTTTGGCGATTTTGTAGATGGCGATGAAAACGAAAAGCTGAATGTGCTTTTTATTTCCGCGGACGACATGAATTGCGATCTTAGTATTTATGGGAATCAGCAAGTTAAGACTCCGAATCTTCAACGACTAGCTGAGATGGGTGTGAGATTTGACAATTCCTATTGTCAACAACCTCTATGCGGCCCTAGCCGAGCTAGTTTGATGACTGGCTTGCGTCCAGACACGCTTGATATGCACACACTCAAGCATGAGTTAAGGGAAAAGAATCCCGATGTGGTGACGCTTGGCCAGATGTTTCGGAACCAGGGTTATTTTTCCGCTCGGGCTGGAAAGATCTATCACTATGGTAATCCGAGTATGATTGGGACTGACGGAAACGACGATCCTCAGACGTGGGACCAACGGTACAATCCTGTTGGCATTGATCGTTCGCAGCAGGAAAAGATTACACGTTACGGTGCTGGTCGAGAGAAGGATAAAAATCTTGGGATCAGTATGGCATGGTGGGATCCGGACAGTCGCGACGAAGAGCATACAGACGGGATGGTGGCATCAAAAATAGTCGAGCTAATTAAGGAAAAAAAAGGGGAGCCGTTTTTTCTCGCGGCGGGATTTTTCAATCCGCACTGTCCTTATGTGGCACCTAAAAAATACTTCGACCTTTATCCTCTGGAATCCATTGAGATGCCAGATCTGGAATCTGCTAAAAAGGATTTAGAGGATGTGCCTCCGATGGCAGTGATGCGTGATAAAAGGAATTGGCCGTATTACTTTAAGGATGTGACGGTGGAGGAGGCACGCAAGTGTAAGCAAGCCTATTACGCTACCATTTCATTCGTAGACGCTCAGGTGGGGCGATTGCTCGATGCGTTAGAAGAAGCGGATTTAATGGAAAAGACGATCATTGTCTTTTGGTCGGATCACGGTTACTTTCTCGGAGAGAAAGGATTGTGGTATAAGCATAAAGCATTTGAAAGATCAGCTAGGATGCCCATGATTATTGCAGCGCCCGGGTTAAGTAAGAACGTGGCGTCGCAGAAACCTGTTGAATTACTGGACCTCTATCCTACGCTTGCAGATTTATGCGGATTACAGGCTCCTAGTGCATTAGAAGGTAGTTCGCTCAGGCCACTGCTAGTCAATCCAAAAGATCCGAGCTGGGATAAACCCGCTGTGACTCAAATCTGGCACAACCGCAAGGCCTGGGGGTACTCTTT
>JAQWSQ010000072.1 GCA_029243145.1 Planctomycetaceae bacterium
ATGCGTTGAGATAATGCCGCATCCGGTAACTTGACTGTCGCCAAATAGATGGTCGGTTGTCGAGCATCTAATGGTCCCAGATAAAGAATTCTGTCATCGATGCTGAATGGGAGGATGGCTTCGTCGGGAAATTCGTAATTCCAGGCAACTGATTCACTGGAGACATTCACCAAATAGCGATTGTCGAGAAGAAGGTTGTCTTCATCAGCAAATTTGAGACTGCTTGTGGGACGTGGTAATGGGAAGGATGCGGTTTGTTCACCCGATTCCAGATCCCAGACATACAAGAAGTTATCAGCCCCCCGGACCACGGTGACGGCCAGTCTCTTGCCGTTCGAGTGAAAACCGGCGGAGGTCATTTCGCCGGGAGCGCTCAAAAGTCCCAAAGGCTTGCCAGTACGAGACTCGAAAATCATCACATGGTCACTGTCATGAATGGCAAGCACTCCGTTTCCCGGGCTAATTCCGGGGACGCCAATTTTTTTGATCTCATAGATGAGTTCACATTCAGGCAGTTTCCACGCTCGTAATCTTTTATCTCCCGAAAGCGTCAGCAGGTGCTCGTCGTCGAGAAAGCGAACCGCCGATATTTGTTGACTGCTAATGACAGATTCACCGTAATCGGATCGGACTTTTCCCCCAAAGCGGTCGCCGGGAGGGAGATCTTGGAATGGGCGAAATGCAATGTGGTGTTTTTCCTCTTTGGGGTTCCAAAGATCCAGACGATCCTGGCGTTCCGCGTCCCGTGTTGCCACTAAAGTTCCCGAGGGACTAAACGCAATGGCATCCGCCGGATAGGGAAGTTCGAGCGAAGCTTGCTCTCGACCTTTAACAAGGTCGTAAACATCGACCCATGCTTTGAAAACAATCGGTTCACCATGAAATCGGAAGCGATTTTCTTGCGTTTTTCTGGCAATCAGTGCTTTTCCTCCTGCAGCATCTGAAAGAAAGAATTGACTGAAATATCCTTCTCGGGAAGGCAATTTGAATTCCAGAGTTTTCCGAATCAGTGACTCTTGGGAAGTCGGGGCCGGATCGGGCTGGACACTCCATGCGCCAGTTGGAAGCTGCAATGGAATGCCTGTTGAGGTATTGGCCTGCGTGATGGGGGGCAGGACGGCATCAATTGCCAACCCGCCTTGAGCGATGACATCTCGTGCTTTATTGAAGAGTTCGACTGGAAGATCGACTGTCAACATCGATGCTCCTTTGAAGTCTCCGGCAATGCCGACCACCTGTGAACTGCTGACGGGCCAACGAAAACTGGTCCCGCTTTCTGACCGAGGGAGAAGATAGACGAATTCGCCCACAGAAATGTCGACCACTCCATGCCCCTTGATCAACAGGCGTTCTTGGTCAGGGAACCATCCTATACCGGGTTGTACTGAATCGCCAAATCGTGTGATCTCTGTGAATCGGTCAAATTCATTACTGAGAGTGATGTCGTGTACCAGTTCTCCACTTTCAAAGTTCCAAACAAATACCCGGCCTTTCTCCTGTGCCGTCACAACAGCGGCGAGCTGTCGGCCGTCAGGGGAGAAGGCGAGTCCATCTGCATCCGCACTGAAGAGATCAAACTGAGGCCCCTTGAGGGTAGCTAGCTCTTTATTGTTTTCCAGATTGTAAGTTTGAATTTCAGGCGTTCGTTTGCCGAATGAGGATTCCAGTCTTAAAACGCTGAGATATTTTCCTCCCGGACTTATCGCAGTTTGCGATTTACCGACGTTTGAGATTGAGGGTTCCCCGATTGTTTTTCCCGAAGGGATTTCGATTAACATTGAATCATTTTTACCGAGAACGAGTAGGCGGTTTTCGCCCGTAAACATGATTTGCTGCACATCGCCCGTTTGAATGTTTCCGAGATTCTTTTTTTCCTCAACGTCGTAAACAGCAACTCCATCACTTCCGAAGGTGCCGATGGTGGTCGCAAAATATCCCCCCATGGGGCTCATCGCGGGCTTGGCAAAAAAGTCAAACTTGATTCTCGATTTTGATTGTCGGCTGCCGGTTCGTGTGTCATAGACAACAAATGAACTATCGAGTTGAAAGGCGATAAATGGGCTATGACTTTTTGGCATCAGAATTTCTTTACTGATACCACGGCCTAGTTTAATATTCAGCTTGTCGACTTTTTCGGGAGAATTGAGGGCCAGTTCTTCCGGGGGAGGATCAGCTGTCGCGTTCCATCCGGCTGGTCCTGAGATGGATGGCTGATTGTCGGAACCCGTCGCAGGCTCCGTGACGCCGCGTAACTGATTTCTCAGTTTTGTGAGTGGATCGATTGAGCTTTCAGGTTTCTCCATCGAGGAGTCGGCCTCATTACCGAACGAGCCTGGATATTCTGAATCGCCCGACTGAGAAAAACCGTCCGATTGAGGTTGTGTTGGATTGTTCCTTGAAGAGGGCCGCGATGAAGAGTTTGTTGGCTGGCGGGGTGTGGTGCTGTTTCTGGTGTTGGGCCTGGGGGGAACCGTCGATTGAGAGACTTGTTGTGACGAAGATGTACCATTTTGGTTCGGAGTAGACGAGCCTCTGAGCATGAAAAAAACGAGCAACAGAATAACAACGGCACCCCCAACTCCTGCGCCGATTGCCCATGTGGGAACACCACCGGACGAGTGAGATTGCCCCCCCGTGGAACCGTACCGCGGGAGAGCCTGTCCGCCACCACCAGCATCATCCACGTACATGTCTTCACCGCAGTTTTTACAGGGTAAAAACGTGCTAGCATGGTGATCGGGGATGCGAAATTTCTTACCGCAAGAGTCACACTGTGTCACGATGGGCATTTTGAGTCTCGTCTGCCAAAATGGACGGAATTTGGGGAAATCCAAGTTTTTATCAACGATCATTGACTGTAAGCCGGTCTACGTTGCGTATCAATCTCTAAATACGTCTGTTGTATGGTCTCAAACAATCTCTGAGAATCTCTCTGACTGAGAAGACTGCAGTTGACCGGATCCCTAGGAATCACCTACAGTTCCGTCGATTCAAAGGAACTCAAAAGGCATGGATAGGCCGTTGTTGATCTCGCTATTTTGTTTGGCACTCATTCTGCGGATGGGAGCAGCGATCGGGATCCATGTTTGGCTGTCTCACAACAGCCGAGAGTATTTGATTGCCGGGGATGCGGATGGCTATTGGAGGCTCGGACAAAATTTGGCAACTGGTCAACCTTATGAAGTCTATCAACCGCCCCGACAAGTCCTGCGAATGCCCGGCTACCCTCTCCTGATCGCATCTTCAATCAGACTCTTTGGCGACTCGCGACTCGGAGTTCGATTGGTGCAGGCGTTCTTGGCCTCCATCTCTGTTGTGATCGTTGCTTTGCTGGCAAAAGAATTCTTTGAAACACGAACTGCGATTTTTTCAGGGGTGTTGTTGGCGATTTCTCCCGCTGCGGTCGCGTTCAGCGCGCTTTTGCTGTCTGAAACTCTGTTCGCAGTGATGTTACTATTGAATTTATGGTTGTCTGTTCGATGGTTGAAAAGCGAAACAACTAAAATTGATTTATGGGGAGCGTTGCTGACGGGAATCTCCACAGCCCTCGTTGTTTATGTGCGTCCGACCTGGATACCTGCTTTTGTCATTTGGGGCGGGCTTGTGGTGATCCTCAAATCAGGCAAGGCACGCTGGGGTGAAGCAATCATCGTGTTGTTGACCGGCCTGATCGTTCTCTTTCCTTGGGCGTATCGGAATCATTCATTAACCGGACATTGGGTGTTAACCACTTTATGGTCTGGTCCGTCGTTGTATGACGGGTTCAATCCCGACGCCACCGGTGCGAGTGAGATGTCGTTTTTTGATCGAGAGCAAGTGATGGCTGATGGGGGGATGTCCGAATATGACATGAACCGCTACTATCAAAGCCGAGCTGTCCAGTTTATTAAGTCAGAACCATCCCGCTCATGCGGTCTGATGTTCGAACATGCCAGGCGTTATTGGTCGTTAACACCCAACGCTGATCAATTCCGAACAACCTCGTTAATGCTGCCTCTCGCGATCTGGAATGGCCTCTTTCTGGCGTTGGGAGTCTACGGAGCTTGGAGTTTTCGTCAAAAGTTGCTGCCCGTGATCATCATTGTGGGACCCATGATCGCGTTTGCCATCATTCACACGTTTTTCGTGGGTTCGCTACGCTATCGTCTGCCCGCTGAGTATCCCTTTTCGATTGCTGTTGGTGTAGGGATTCATCTGTTGTGGGAAAAATTTGGTCGCAAGAATCGTCGTCTCTCTGAAAGCCAAGGAGTGACCCTATGAGAATTCGCAGTGTTATCAAGTGGTTTCTTGCGATGGTCTTGTTGGCTGCGGTCGGGACAGCCGGGACGGTCTGGTGGTTTTGGAACCGTAGCGATCAAATCTTATATGATCAACTCGTCTCTCAGCTTTCTGAGAAAGCTCCGGGCTGGAATATTCATCTGGGAGATGCGCATTTTGATTGGCAAAATCAATCGCGTGTCTATTTGTCCCAGTTGAGCTTTCAGGCTCCCGGTCAAGCCTCTCCTCTGCTGGAAATTCCGTCTGCCGTGGTCTACCTCGATGGGAATTTGTTACGAGACAACATGCAGGTCGTGATTCGTAAAATTTTGATTCAAGACTGCCATTTGAATGCGATTCGTCATGCTGATGGCTCTTGGAATCTTGATGTCTTTAAGACATTGCAGCAATCATCATCCTCGGAAATGGGTTTTCCCGAAATTCACTTAAACCGCGCGTCGGTGAGTCTTGAAATTGAACATGTGGAGACGGGCTTATCGACTCAGTTATCCATCGGAAATGCAAATTTTCGTTGTATTCCAGGAGGACAAAAACTTTATCAAATCTTGGGGACTGCGGCAGTGCCCCGTATTGGAGCCATGCAACTGCAAGGTGAGTGGGATATTGCGCACGAACGGTGGGAGGTCAATGGTAATGTCAACGGGCTTCCTGTCGATCAGAGTTTGCTGGACTTGATCTCTGATGTCGAACCTCAAACTCGCGAAAAAATGGTGCGAATTGAACATCGACTGCATGAAGTCTGCTCTTCGCAAGTGTTGACTGATGAGATGTCTTTTAAGGCTGCTCTGGAGGATGGGCCACAACCCGCACTCAAGGAACTCCAATATGCTGAAGTCGATTCAGAGACGGATACGATGCCACTTTTGACGGTGGGACATCGCTTGCCCGACGAGACTGGTCCTGATCACATTCCCAATTTTGGGATTTCAGGAGAGATGCAGGTGAATTTTCGATTGGCAAAATCAGCACCCGCAGATCCGCTCGATTATAAGTTTCTCGTCGAAGTTCAACAGGGGGAAATCGACCACGCCTTACTTCCGTTTCCGTTAAGACAAGTGCAGGGAGTGATCTATATTGATCGTCAGCAGTTAATTGTGCGGGATATCACAGCGGTGAACGGAAAAACGAAACTGAATATCTCCGCGGATCTCCAGATTCACGGTTTGACAACACCAGGCAAGGTCGAGGTGTCAGTCCGGCAGATGCCTCTGAGCGATCAGCTCAAGAGAATGCTGAAACCTGGTTTGCAAAAAATGTATGAGTCATTGAACCCGTCAGGTTTACTGGATCTGAAGGGGACATTCCTCTACGACGGATTCGGAAACTGGGAACAGGAAGATGTTTCCTACGAAATCTACGAAGGGGCCGGATCATTCAATAAATTTCCCTACCCATTGCATTCCGTTTCCGGGTCGATTATTCCCAGGAAGCAGGACAACGGCGATCTGATTTATGAATACCTTTTTCGTGGAAAAGCTGGCCAGCGCCCCGTCACATTAACGGGGACGACACGCCCTGCCGAACAGGGGGGAGAAGCCGAATTTCGTATGTGGTGCGAATCGTTGCCTTTGGATGAAACATTTCTGGAAGCGTGTACGCCTGAAGTCCAAACAGCGTTACGCAGTTTGAATCTTCATGGCAAGGCTGATATTCATGTCTCTCTTTTCAAACCGAAAGATTCCGGTCCCGGATATCGTCATCAGCTTAACTTGAAAGCTTATGAAGCCTCTGTTGAATATGAAAAGTTTCCCTACCCGATCCGTGATGTGGTCGGTCAGGTTTCGTTCGATTCCGAGGAGAACGTCTGGCATCTGCACGATGTGCTAGGCAAGCACGGGGATGCTGTGCTGACGGCAGCGGGAACCGTTTACCCTCAAAAAGGAAATAGCCGACTAGAACTTTCCATGTTGTTGTCTGACGCACCTATTGATCATCAACTGGAACACGCCGTCAGTGGGATTGTACCCTCGTTATGGGAAGCATTGTCGCCTTCGGGCCGAGTCACTGCGAAGTCAATCATTACCTGGATGCCTGATCGTAATATGATTGATGTGAAATTGCCCAGCATCCAGGTGACAGAAGGTGGTCTGCTACTGAAATCATTTCGGTACGCATTCGATGATGTCAAAGCAGAAATGTCGTACGCGAACGGCCATGTCGAGATCAAGAAATTTTCAGCGAAGCACGACGATACAAAAATTCGGGGGACTGCCGAGTATCAACTTGAACCGCAAGGTTTATGGACTTTGACATTCCGCGATTTGATCCTCGAAGACCTACTTCCTGATCGTCAGTTTCGCAATGCACTGCCGACAACAATGGCCGAAGGGCTCGATTCATTGGCGCCGGAAGGCCGAGTGACACTGGAAGCATCATTGTTTGAACTGCGGGGGGCAAATCGTCCTGAACTTCCCATTACGGCTGCCTGGGATCTCACTGGTTTTGTTGCCGGCATGGATATGTTTGTCGGCGTGGATGTCAAAGATGCCCACGGCAAGTTTTCTTCCCGCGGGATTTGGGATGGCCGTCGTTCCCAGTCGAAGGGGACCGTGAATTTAGATTCCGCGTTTGTTCTCAACCAGCAACTCACACAGATCACCGGTCCTTTTGCGGTGAATGATCGCGAGATTATGATTGGTGCGATTCAGCAGCAGGCCGATGAACAACTTCCCCCCCATATGACGGCTTATCTTTTGGGAGGTAAGCTGTCGGTCGATGCGAAAGCTGTGATTGGCTCGGAACGACGGAATGTTTATGGTCAATTAGTCGGTGAGCCAACTCAGTACAAAGCCATTTTGAGGCTCAACGGAGCACGTCTTGAAGAATACTTGCGCCGTCAAGGTGGTGGCGCCGCACGGTTGCAGGGAGTCATGAACGGGCAACTTACTCTCAACGGAAAAGGTCAGAATCCCAAAGACATGGTGGGAGAGGGAAGTTTGACGATCAAGCCGGCCGCCTTGTACGAATTGCCGGTGGTGCTCCGCATTTTTCAGACATTAAATATCACGGCACCTTCGGATAGCGTCGCTTTCGATGAGGCTTTTCTGAAGTTTGTGATCCGTAATGAGCAATTCGAATTTTCGCAAATTTCGTTACTTGGTAACGGATTTAGTTTGATCGGCCGAGGCACGGTGAGGTTCGATGAGAAGGTTGATTTGGTCTTTGTTTCGATTGCGCCAAAATCGCAGTTAATGATTCCATTGGTCCGAGAGATTGTGAGAAGTGCGTCTCACGGCTGGGTTGCAGTGGATGTGAAAGGAACGATCAATGATCCTAAACCCAAGGTCAAAACGAATTTCGTCATCGATAATGCGCTGCGATACATTCTCGATAGTTTCCAACCGATGCGACCGTTAACTGACGGGAACCAACCTGCCCCGCTGTCGCCTCAGAGATTGGTCCCGTTCCGGCAATGAATGACCTGATTGGCACCACTGACTGCTCAGAGACGTCCAATCTCTTCTCGCAATCGCAGCAGAATGCGATACTTGGCCTGACGAACCGCACCGGCGCTCATGTTGAGTTCTTTAGAAATGACGTTGACCGGTTTTTTATTGATGGAGAGTTCCCAAAAAGCTTTCCAGGTTTCGGGTTCAAAATCTGATTCGATCATTTCCAAGGCACGTTTCAGCAAGATTGATTTGGATCGTTCTTCATCTGGATCGAAGTCGTGGTTCAGGAGGTTGGGGAAATTTTCCGAGTCTTGAGAGTTCGGCTCTTCGGTGGCTCCATTGGAGAGCATGTGTGCTGGTTTTTGTTTTCTGTGCCAGTTATAGAGATGATTTCGGGTAATCACCCAGAGCCACTGCCGGAAACTCTCCATATTGAAACTGTCAAAAGACAGTAATACCGACTTGAAAACTTCCTGAACCATGTCCGAAGCATCTTGCGGCTGCAGTTCCGCCTGACGCGCCCACCCATAAACTAATGGGCCGTAGAGATGAAACAATCGTTCCCAAGCATCGGGGTCGTTCTGATGAGCACGCATCAGAAGCCGCGAGGAGGTCGATTGAGATTGAGAAGATGTTGATGTGAACGACATGTCACTCAAATATCTTGAAAAATGGAGATGCAGAGCCCGCTTTCATGCAATATCATTCGGGTAGAGGCATCTGCAAACTAATTGTTACGGGAAAAACCCGACGTCACTCGGAAATTATATCCCGAGGCGGTTGTAGGGGTTATCTCTCTTTCGTAACCGGCAGCATTGTCGTAATCGCAATATCCCGTTCAGGCAGCACAGGTTAGGTCCGTCATCTGGTGGTCAGGCTCCTCCCAGGGCTTGCTCAGGCTAGGAAAATAGTAGCTCCAGATCGTCGACAGACATGTCCTTTAAAGGGTTCCCGACTTCGGCATGCAGGATCGAATCTGCCAACTCTCGCTTCTGAATTTGCAGCTCGGCAATTTTTTCTTCGACTGTATTTCGACAGATCAAGCGATAAGCAAAGACTTGCTTGGTTTGCCCCACGCGATGGGCGCGGTCGATGGCTTGTGCTTCGACGGCTGGGTTCCACCATGGATCGAGGAGAAAGACATAGTCGGCTGCCGTCAGATTCAGACCCAAGCCTCCGGCCTTGAGACTGATCAGGAACAAGCTACATTCATCGTCGTTCTGAAAGCGTTCGACCCGTTGTTCGCGATCGCGGGTTTTCCCATCGAGATATTCGTAGGTAATCCCTTTTTCGTCGAGCTGGCGACGGACCAGAGAAAGCATACTGGTAAATTGCGAGAAGACTAAGGCTTTATGGTTTTCCTGAATCAATTCTTCAATGTCGGGGATCAAGACATCCAGCTTTGCACTCGGTGCGTCAATGTGCTCGTCATCGAGTAGTCCTGGATGGCAGGCCACTTGTCGTAAGCGAAGCAGTGCTTCGAGGACGTGCATTTTGGATTTTGAAATGCCCTGTTCCTGCACCATTCCGAGTAATGATTGTCGGTAGTGGTCACGCATTTCGTCATACAGTGCTCGTTGTTTTGAACCCATTTCACAAAGAATGGTTTGTTCCAATTTGTCGGGAAGCTCGTGAGCGACTCCCTTTTTGGTTCGTCTGAGAATAAAGGGTTTGAGTCCTTGCGCGAGAACCTGTCTTGATTGGGAATCGCCACTACTCGTGGCGTGTAACTTGAATAGCGAACTTCGTCCCAACATTCCGGGATTCAGAAACTCAAAGATCGACCACAGATCTCCAAGGTGGTTTTCAATGGGAGTTCCACTCAACGCAACACGATGGTTTGACTTGAGCAGTCGTGAGGCCTTGGCAATCTGAGAGGAACTGTTTTTGATCGTTTGCGCTTCGTCCAATACGATGTAATCGAATCGTTGATCTTTGAGCACCATGATGTCTCGACGCAACGTGCCGTAAGTTGTCAGAATGATGTCTGTTTTGGAGAAATCTTGCCGAAGCTCCTCCCGCTTGAGACCAGAATATTCCATGATCGAAAGATTAGGCGTGAACCGTTCGCATTCCTGTCGCCAGTTGAACATCAGTGATTTGGGAACCACAATCAAAGACGGAAGTGGTTCGTCTCGCTCACTCTGTCGCTCTTGCAACAGAGCCAGAAGCTGAACGGTTTTGCCAAGTCCCATGTCATCGGCCAAGCAGCCGCCCAAATGGAACTTCTGAAGAAAATCAAGCCAGCCGAGTCCTTCTCGCTGGTAGGGACGTAAGTCTCCTTTGAATGTTTCGAGTTCCGATTTTTCTTCAATCGAGCTAAACGAAGCGAACTGTTCCCTCAGATCGAGGAAGGCTTTATCAAATTCGACCGGCTGATCAGCGAGCAATGCGTCGAGAATGGCCGCTTGATTTTTGGAGAATTTCAGGGTGTCGCCGTCTTTTTCTCCCAATCCCGCTAACAGACCGTACTGTTCCAGCCATTGTTCCGGGACCAGTCCCAGAGAACCGTCATCAAGCCGAATGGTGGTTTCGCCTCGATTGAGCGCGGCGAGCAATTTTGGCAACGAAATCCTGGCGTCTCCAAATTCAATCTCTGCATCCAGCTCGAACCAATCGATGTTGGTGTTGAGTCGAAATCTGGGTTGGATCCCTTCTCGAATTTGTTTGCCGTCTGCGAGAACTTCCCAGTTGTGCTCGACTAGCTCTCGAACGGCTGGCCCAAGTTGGCGAGCCGAGATTTCGATATCGTGCCCCGCTTTTCGTTGATCGAGAATCCTCCGCATACCGGCTTCTTGGAGCTGTGCCCAGAAAGCTTCTTCTTTTTCTTGGTCGCGAATAATGCAGCGTTGACGGTCTCGTTGGACAATTGCCCATCGTCCCGAAGAGCCTCGCACAACCTCGTCTTCATACTGGAAGAAGACTTCACCACGAAGCCGTTCTGGTTGCCATTTGAGAGAGGTGGGAGTCATTAGCACCAAACGTGGTGTGGGAGTCCCCTGCACTTCTTCGAGCTGTAATTCTGGTGGAAGATCAATTCGGGGAATCGAAGGCATATCTAGAAGTTGTTCAACAAGATCGTGTTGATCAGCCACGGGGATTTGAAGCGATTGGCTTGAATTGAGATGCTCAACCCAGACAAAAGCGTCAAAGTCACGCAAAAGGCTTATACTTTGATCGTGAAACACGAGACCACCGGGAACCAGAAGCTTCACATCTTTGTGAGCGAGTGAGTCCTCTCCTCGGACAAGAGAAGTGCCCACGAGCCACTCGTCGCCGTGGGGTTTTACAGTGAGACAGAGTTCCCAAGGAGCCTGCTCATCCCATTCGAGCGGCTCCGCGTTATCGATCGATTCATCGAGATACTGGACGCGTCCTGTCCTGCACATCATGGGTAAGATCAATGTACAAAGATCGTAAGGGACTCGGTACCGAAAAGAAGTCGCTTGAGATTCTGACTGTTGAGCATACCAGTTGCTTCTTTCGGGCATGCCACCCGAGAGGTAAGCCAGCAGTTGTCGGTCTTCGGCATTCTCGATTTGGTCGAGTTGTCCATTCTTGATTTTCAGTGGTTTAACTTTGCCCCATTGACCGTTTGCCCGACGTTGTCGTTGTGATGTTTGAACAACCAACGTTCCGGTTTCGGAACTCTTTTCGACATCAACTTCATAGACGATCTCTCGTTCGCGTCCGCCTTTCGTTGCGCCCGTGATCATCGGGTCCATTTGTTCGCGAATCGTTTTTAATTGTTCTTCCCAGACACGTAGCTTGGTGTAGACTTCTTTCTGGGGTTTTCTTGGCTTTGTGGCGGTCCGTGGAGAGCGTTGAGGAGGAAGAGAGTCGAGTGGATGGTCGTCGTCCCAGTCTTCGTTGTCGAAATCGACTTGGGGTGTGGAGTAAGTGAAAGGAGGGACGATGCCTTCTTTCACCCGCCCTGTGATCAAATCTCCTTCTTCAACCGACAATAAAGTTGCCCAGAGGTGTTTGCAGTAAACGGGAACTGTCGCTCCCGCAGAACAACTACAAAAGATCTGCAACTTCTCTTCAACACGCGAGAGTTGCGTTTGGTAATCGACACTGTCGTGGACAACGGCATGAACTTCATCAGCCGTCACGCGGATGATTTCGACGCGCTCTGATTTCAGATATGCTTCCCCGCGGAAGCGGATGTCAGCACGAAATTTCTCGGCAAGATGGCCCGAGAGGGACATAGGAACTCCATTTCGAGAGCGAAACTGCTCTTGGTATTGGGTAGACGATCAGCTTCCTGGAAGTGATCGTGATTGAATCTGTCTTGATGATCTCTCGGAACTCCTTCATCGCTGAGAATCCGAAAAAATCCGAAACTCTTAATCTAAAATCGGTTGCGCGAATTTGCAATGCGAGACGTGTTTTCTGGTCTGTGAAGTTTCGACGAATTCACCGAATAGTTGCTCAGTAGCGGATCAGGGCGTCATTTTGTTATAGAATGTACACAAACGCTACATTTCTTAATGTTTCAGGACGAGCGGAGAGATCATGCCGGAAAACTTGCCGATTAAGTCAGAATCCGAAATCCGAGAGTGGATTGGTGCGAATGTGCCTCAAGACGATTTTCGCGACCAAAAACTTCTGCTAATTGTTCCCGATGCGACTCGAACCGCTCCCCTGCCACTGCTGTTTCGCTCACTCCACGATCACCTTGCGGGTGTCGCAACTCGTTTCGACCTGATTGTGGCACTGGGGACTCACCCGGCAATGAGCGAGGAGGCGATCTGTAAATTGGTGGGAATTTCCGCAGCAGAGCGACAGTCTCAGTATGCGGAGGTCGGATTGTTCAATCATGAGTGGGACAATCCCGATGCACTCTGGGAGTTGGGGACTTTATCAGAGGAAGAAACGGCAGAGATCACCAGTGGCGTCTTGACTTTGGAAGTTCCCGTCGAAGTGAATGCTCGCATCAAGGATTATGACCGCCTCATGATAGTAGGCCCCGTGTTTCCTCATGAAGTGGTTGGGTTTTCAGGAGGCAATAAATACTTCTTTCCGGGGATTTCAGGGCCTCGTCTGCTGAATTTCTTCCATTGGTTGGGGGCATTGATTACCAATGTCGGAATCATTGGCGTCAAGGGGACTCCCGTTCGGAATGTCGTGGATCGTTCTGCGGCCATGATCGAACAAGAAAAGCGATGCCTGGCTTTTGTCGTCAACGGCAAGGCCGAAATCTACGACCTGTTCTTTGGAACTCCTGAGGAAGCTTGGGATCAGGCAGCCGATCTCTCGGCAAGGGTTCATATCGAACGGAAACCGAAAGCATTTAACACCGTTCTTTCGTGCTCTCCTGAAATGTACGACGAACTTTGGACGGCTGGCAAATGTATGTATAAACTTGAGCCGGTGGTCGCGGATGGCGGTGAACTGATCATCTATGCCCCACATCTTGACGAAATCTCAATTGCACATGGAGAGTGGATTCACAAAATTGGGTATCACTGCCGAGATTATTTCACACAACAATGGGAACAATTCAAGCATGTTCCTTGGGGAGTGCTGGCCCATTCCACCCATGTTCGTGGAGGGGGAACCTTTGAGAATGGTGTGGAGAAATGTCGCGTCAAGGTAACTCTGGCATCGAAGGTTCCGCGTGAAGTTTGTGAATCGATCAACCTCGGTTATCGTGATCCCGCGACCATCGATCCCACAGATTATGCCAACCGGGAAGATGAAGGAATCTTGCTGGTTCCTAAAGCAGGGGAAATGTTATATCGATTGGAAGGTGAGTGATCTGCTGGCAGTTTCATCTGTCACCTCTTGCGTAGAAATCCTTCAGGTTGCACGTTAGATTGGCTTTCTGGAACTGGTTTTTCCCAATTCTTGCCTTATCAACTGCACGAGGAATTGACTGAATGGACTCTCAAACTCTGGAAGAACGCCTTCAGTTTGCGCTGTCTGTTGCTCTCGAAGCACAGGAATTGATTCTCGGTTATTATCAGAAAGTCGATTTAAACGTCGATCTCAAAGCTGATGAATCTCCCGTAACGGCTGCAGATAAAGGCGCGGAACAACTCATTCGTGATCGGTTAGCCGTTACCTTTCCTGATGATGGAATTTTAGGAGAAGAGTTTGGCACGTTGGATTCCAAGAATGGATATCGATGGATTCTCGATCCCGTTGATGGAACTAAGCCATTTGTTCAAGGAGTGCCTCTTTTTGGGACACTGATTGGATTAGAGTACGACTCGCGTACCGTCTTGGGAGTGGCAAGATTTCCCGCACTAAATGAAGTCGTTTACGCGGCAGACGGTTTGGGGACTTGGTGGCAAATCGGCGATGCCGAACCTCGAAGAACCACAGTGAGTGAGACCGGTGATCTGTCTCAGTCTGTTTTTTGCTTTACAGAGCCTCAACGATTTGCGCGAATCGGGCGTCCCGAAGTTCTGGAGACGTTGATGAAGAAGTGTCGCATGTCGCGAGGGTGGGGAGATTGTTACGGTCATATTCTGGTGGCGACGGGGCGTGCGGAAGTGATGATTGATCCCGAATTGAGCCCTTGGGATGCGGCGGCATTAGTCCCGATCGTGCGAGAAGCAGGTGGTTCCTGGCTGGATTGGAATGGAGAAGAAACCATTTATTCAGGGAATGGTTTTTCTGTCAACGCCGCGCTGAAAGCCGAAATTCTCGACTTACTCAAAAAATGAGTACGCGTTTGTATCTCAGTTTTGGAGGACTCTTCGCAGAATCACACCTCCCGCAATGAATAAGATCAGATTGGGTATCCAGACACTCCAGCTTGGATCAATCTCACCATTTTTGGCAAGCGTCAAGATCAGCAGTGCCACGGGATAGTACAACAGCAGGATGGGAAGAAAGCAGAGAAAGAAGGTTGTCAGAAACTGTTTTCGGGCTTGCGAAATCGAGTAAGGAGCCCCCAGAAAGACAAAGAACAGACAGCTTGTTGAGACTGCAAACCTGGTATGTCTTTCGGTATTCATTTTGTTTTGCAGATTTTCTTCGTGTAGAGTCGCTCCATTCGAGTGAATTTTGGCAGTCGCAACAACACTCTGAAAATCGCCGGTCATTAAACCAAAGGTCGTTTTGATCTCATTATTGATGATTCTTTGTTCGTGCAGAATCTTCATCCCTCTGAGTTCTTGCTCAATTTGGTCTAAAGACATATGACGAGCATTCACTCGCGATATTTGAGCGGGAAGTGGAAAGGGATGGTGCTCTTCTTCGACATAAAACGAAGTTTCACCATTTGCCGCAATGTGACATTTTTTAAGATTTAAAATGACAACTTCGTTCTCGAGATCGAAGTTGAATGTTGCTTCTTGAGCTTGCATCGTGACCGGAGAGCCACCTAGGGGTGTGTATTGGAATGTCGGATGAATCAGGGTCTTCCCTTGAACATCAACGACTGAAATGGTGTAGCCCTGCATTTGGTCTGTCATCAAATGAGTCGAGCGGAGTTTGTCGAGAAAAATATCTTCCAACGCCTGAGAGATTGTGAACTGCATTCGGGTAATAGACCAGGGAATGACTCGGTCCGCTAAAACCAAGGAACCGACAGCCAGCACAACACTCAGCATGAATGCCGGCATCAGTAGGGAGATTGGATTGATACCGGCTGACTTAGTGGCAATGATTTCCAAATCTCCGGCGAGTCTTCCGTAGACTACGCAGACCGACAGCAATAGCGTCGATGGAATTGTGTACGGCAGCAATGACGGGATGAGATAGGGAAGAATTTGGAGGATTTGGTCAGCACCCAACCCCTTTTGCTGAGCTTCCTGAAAGACACCGACAAAAAGCAGCATTATTGTCAATACGGACAGTAAGAGGCCGAATACCTTTAGCAATTCCAAGAGGATGTAGCGTTGGAGGATTTTCATGCGTCTCGATGACTTCTCAGACAATGAACATTCAAGAATAAGGATGCTAAGTCGAGGATTTGTAGGAAATAACAGCGTTTCTCGTCAATCCCGAGTTGAGGGAACTCGGCCTGATATTGTCTCAATCGATACAACCCGTAGCGGTTACCTACAGGATTTGTTCAACGAGATCTGGGAAAGAAATCTCTGGCTCTCTGATTCCCTCTTGAGAGGAAGGTGATTTTTGGACGATTTCGATCAAGCGGGTGAAAGCTCTCTCAGCGGCATTGAATTCAGGAGGAATCAAAAATGGAAGCTATTTCCGGGATGACAGACGATCAGATGGCGTTAGTGATGTGTTTTGGGGCTTTTTTCGGCAGCGGAATCATCATGTCGCTCAGTTACTACATCGGTGCCGAACGTCGGGAAGACGAAGAATTACGGATATTGCTGGAGCAGAAACAGGATCAATCGAAAGAATCGCATCGAAAAGCAGCATGAACCTTCAATATCACTGATCCGGAACGGGAAAGACTTGCATTCAGAGAGTTACTCTCGCACACTACCCGTAGTTGTTGATTGCCTGCAAATCCATTCGATTCTAAGGAATCTGGGAGCTGTCATGAAGAAGTTTGTAAGTGTTGTTTGTTGTGCGGGACTGTTTGCTGCTGGCTACTGGTGCGGACAGGGAAACTTCTCGGTTACAAATGAGTTGCAGGCTCAAGCGGATGCCTCTCGTGAAGGTGCTTCACAGGACGCCATTCGCAAGATTCGTCTCGCCCAAGACACGGCATCTGATGCACAGTCTTCACTGGAAAACGAACAGCTCTACCTTCCTGCGATTTCTGGGACGAACTCTTTTGCTGTGATGGTCGGTGGCTTGAATGCGGTACAGGATCTCGAACGAGGACTGGGTGTCGATCCGGTGACGTTTGTGGGACTTTATTCGGGATTCGCCACTGAAGAAGTGGCCCCTAAGCTGGATTACGATGATGAGGGACGCCTGACGTACGATGGTCGTCTCGTCCGTCTGTATCCGAAGACTCGGTTGCGTCAGCTTCGGGCACGCCAAGCAAAAATTGCCGCTGGCGAATAATAATTCAGCGAGTGATTTGCTTCTCTGCTCTAACATCGACTCGATCTGATGAGAGTGCTTCGATTGGTACAAAGAGCAGTCTCAAGGGGATTCCTTGTTCAGACTGGATTCGGAAGATTTCCCCCTTTGTCACTTTCAGATACGTGCTTGCAGTGGCTTCCAACTTCAATTGATAGGGTGATGATGTCGTTACATCATGCACCTTTAACTGTTCGAGAGTCACCTCTTCAAAAAGCTCTTCATTTAATATGTTTTGAGTCTTGGGAGTTCGGGAGGATAATAAACTCTCTTTCAGGATGCTGATCAGTGAGTGCTGGTGGAGTGTTTCAAATGATTCTCCAGTTACCTGTTCGAGTGCATCACTTCCTGTCCCTGTGGTCTTCAGCAGCTCAATCATAAATGTGGGGCCGTATTGATTCTCACACCAGCGGAAAAAGAGGAACAGTCCACCGCGGCATCCGTCGTGACGCCATAAACCCGCGGAATAATAGTCGGGAACGATGAGCGGAGATTGTTCGGGTGACCTCATCCATGCGGAGACTCGGTGTTTGAGATTGCTACCATCACCACCGAAACGGTGTTCCGCCAAGTGAGCTGATCCTTCGCAAATCCAGTCTTCCTGAAGTTCTTTACGAGCGCCGGGTTGGGCAAGTCTATGGCTGAATTGCATCACGTGCCAATACTCATGAGCTAATAGGGTCAGGTAGTTGGTGTCGGGAGCGCACTCGCTGTTGAGGTAGATTAAGTCTGTGCGATTACTGTAGGGACGTGGATAGTGTTTACAGAAGTCGCTGGCACGAACAAAACCTTTCAGCGAAGTTTTGCCGCCCTGCATCTGATCGAGGCAGGGAGTCAACAGGACGGCAAGCTTCCCATCCTGATCGACATCAGCAAATGAGCCTGAGAGAGCGGTTGCCGACGGAATGATTGTGTCGTCGAGCGCGTGGATAATTTTCCGAGCAGACAACATCTGCTTTTCGGTATTTTCACAGTTTCGGTCGAGAAAAACTCTGACTTGATCCCCCTCCAACAAGAGATCAGCGTTAAGTAGTTGATATCCTCGAGGATCATTTAGCGAAGACGATGAAACATGAATGAAAAAGGTTCTCTCTCGTTGTTCTTTGTTCGCAGTTCTCAGAGACTCGGGTTGACGATCACTGGAGGAGACTCTTGGCTGTGCTTGAAGATTCGTACCAGAAAGAGGCTTCAGTTGATTCCAGTGAATCTCACTCGCAACGTCGACTGAAGCGGTCGAAACTGTGATTGAGGCCGTGAGCTTTTGGTCACTCAAATTCGAAATGATGAGATAGCCATCTTGTTTGGGTGTGAATGTGACGCCATCTGCACCAGAAGTTAATGTGGTGGATCGTATCGTTTTCGTGTGTTTGTGGTCATCTGGCGATGTGGCAGATGACAGTTCCCGAGTAGCAAGAGCCCCGATTCCCGCAAGCAGAGATAGCAGGACAGCGATAATAGTCAGAGGTCGCATGACGACTTCTCGGGTAAGAGGCAGATTGAGATTCTTGCTATTTAAATCGGCATCTGTAGATCGAGTCCTTGAGATTGTTCGGCATAATCGGGATTATGGTCTCATCTTTCTCAGTTTTCCCATTTGTGAATTTCGTCTGGATTGAGATTATGAAACTGCACATTGCTTATCTCCCTGTTCTCGTGTTTTCAGTCATTCAAACAGGATTGGGAACGCTTGAGGGGCAAGAGAAAATTGACCACATTCGTGATTTGCAGAACGCGGCGATTGAGGCCAAGTCCGTGGACTGGGGGCATTGGGGAGTCGATCCCGGCAATTATACCCAGTGGGGGACTCACTCAAGTCGTTTGATTCCGGTTTATACATTTGGAACCAAGGACGCGGGTGCCAATATTGATTTACGAGACTACACCGGGAAAAACAGCCTTTTCAGGGAGCCGGAACACATTGAAACAGTATTTGGCCACATCCCTGAAGCGACTTTCAATCCTGATGCTGTGTACTGCGATCAGACTGACATTGGCCGTATTCAGCGATCTGCTTTAGAGGCTGGTAAAAAGCACATTTTTCTGATTGTGTTTGACGGGATGGATTGGCAAACCACGCGAGCGGCGGCCATTGTCAAAAATCAGAAAGTGGATTACGAAAAAGGCCGTGGTCACGGTTTGTTCTTTCAGGACTATCAAGCAGAGGGAACATCCCAGTATGGATACATGGTGACAGTCCCCAAGATTGGATCTGTGAAAACTAACACGAAGAAACAGACGGCAGTGCCTGGTGAGATGCCTGACTGGGGAGGATATGATGCGAGATTAGGTGGAGCAGCCCCGTGGGAAGCACCTCTCGATATCCAGTATCTGATTGGGAAATCATCTGTCTTGAAGCAGCCCTATCCCGATTCTGCTGGCACTGCAACCTCAATGACTACCGGTATAAAGACTTACAACGGAGCGATTGGTGTGGGCGTGGAGGGAAACCAATTGCGGTTGATTGCTCATCTGGCCCAAGATATGGGATACAAAGTGGGGGCTGTGTCCAGTGTGCCAATCAGTCACGCGACGCCTGCCGCTGCGTACGCTCACAATGTGTCACGGAACGATTATCATGAAATTGCTCGAGATTTAATTGGTTTACCATCAGTTTCTCACCCTGACTCTCCGCTTGTGGGGTTGGATGTTGTCTTGGGTGGTGGTGTTGGAGAAATGCCTGATCGCATCGAGGGATCAGCCATCGAAAGCTTCTTGGGAAGTAAATATATTGCGGCTGAAGACTTGAAAGCGGTGAGCAAAGAAAATGGCGGACCTTACCAGGTTGTGGTCAGATCACCGGGAGTGGATGGAAAACCGGCCCTTGAACAAGCCGTCAAACAGGCTCTTGAAAATGATGATCGACTATTGGGAGTTTTTGGTGTAGAGGAATACAGTGGTCATCTTCCTTTTCAGACCGCCGATGGCAACTACAATCCTGCTAAAGGCCGCAAAAGTGAGGCAGAGAAATACACTGCTGAAGAAGTACGTGAGAATCCAACACTTGCAGATATGACGGCTGCCGCATTAGAGGTTCTCAGCCAGAAGGAGTCCAAGTTTTGGTTAATGGTCGAAGCAGGTGATGTGGATTGGGCCAACCATGACAACAATCTAGATAACTCAATCGGAGCAGTCTATAGCGGAGACGATGCGTTTCGAGTCGTTGTGAAATGGGTGGAGGCCAACAGTAATTGGGAAGAAAGTCTCGTGATTTTAACAGCCGATCATGGGCACTATCTGTTTCTGAATGATCCTTCCGCATTGATCAAGGGGAAATAGAATAGGAAGGATGAAGGGAATTACTAGGGTGTGGTTACGAAGGTTGGGGGGCAGGCTCTGAATATTCAGAAGATGATGCTGGGCTCAGGTTTACGGCGTTATAACCGGCATAACAGGAAAGATTCGCGTCAGAAGGTGGACTCTTGCGGGCGAGTCCGGTTGGACCTTTCCATTTTTCGTCATTTCGGACAAATTGGTGGAAATTCTCTTCTACGAGATCCGAGATTCATTATAGAATCGATGAGAGCCCAGTCTCTCAAGGCAGGGTCACTTCGCGCTCTTCGCCAGATTCACAATTCAATATACTCTTCCCAAAAGACTCAGGGGAGTCGAATGATTTCAATGACGATATCACGACTGACTAAATCGATCCTCACCGTCACTGTGGCGTGTGTGGCCATTTCGACAAATGCGATTGCTGAAAAAGCACCTGCATTTATTCATGAGAACGCTAATGGGCAAAGCAGTTTTGCTCTCGGCCTGGTCGCCCCTGTAAATGACCAAGTGGTCAAGCGTCATGTGATCATGGTCGATACTTCGGCAAGTCAAATCGGTGCTCATCGCAACCAAGCTCACTTGGTCGTCGAACAATTGATTTCAGCATTGCCTCACGATCATCAGGTTTCTCTGATGGCGGTTGATGTGCAAGTTGCACCAATGACAAAGTCATTCGTTTTACCTCAGAGCGCTGAAATGAAGATCGCTCTGAAAGCACTCAATCGTAGAGCTCCACTTGGAGCAACCGATTTAGGAGCTGCATTGGCGACCATCATTGATCAGTGTAGCGCCGAAGAACAAACTTCGGTGATTTACATTGGTGATGGGATGTCGGCCGCTCATTTAATGACATTTGAAACCATTGCATTATTGACTGACAATCTTCGTCAAACGAATGCCACTGTGAGTGCATATGCTGTTGGGCCTCAGAAAGACCTTAATCTGCTGAGTATCATCGCACAGCAGACGGGTGGTCGAGTTATTGTTGATAATTGTCAGACTGGAGTAGAAGAGGTTGCAAAGCAACTGAACTCACTGCTGAAGGTTAATGTGGTAACACCAGCGAAAATTGTAGTGTCCAATGAGGCGAAACTGGCAAATCAGAGAATGTTGCCGTTACGCTCAGATCGTCCACTTTTCCTGCTTGGAAAAGGAAAATTGAAAACAGGCGATCAAATTCGTGTGCAATACGATGGGGGAGTTCAATCGTTGGTCGTTGCGGTTCAGCCGCTGGAGAATTCATCGTTTCTGACATCCGCTGTTGAAGGTGTGAAAGACTCTGGTGGACTCTTTGCTGGGTATCCCGGAAATAAAATGCTGATGTCAGCATCAATTGATTTTATGAATCACCTGCAGCAACTGCGTGAGATGGCCGAGAAATCCATTGATGTGAATCGGCTCGATCAAGCGAGAGGACTGGTTAACGCCATTCGTGAACTTGATCCACAAAACAAACAAGCTGGAGTTCTTTTGGCAGCCGCTGAGAGAAAAGAACAAGTTGTAAATTTGGTGCAAGATCAAGCGACTCCTGCGGCACCGATTGCTGGCGGGGACGCTGAACTTGATCTGGTTGAGTTAGAAAAGCAAAGACGAGTGATTCGTACTGAGCAACTGACGCTCGAAGTAAGTAATTTGATTCGAGAAGCACGAAAACTCGCAGACACGGACGCTGATAATGCACTCAATGAACTGAAGTCCGCGTTGAATACCGTCAATGCAGCTTTAGATATTGAGCCGGAAGCCAAAACACAAGTTGCCAATCGTTTACGATCTGCGATTCAAGATGTCCAAGCGAAACGTGAAACTCAAGAACTGAAAAAATCATTTGCTCGGCAAGTTGAAGTTGAGACCGAAGTGCTATCGCGTCTGCGAGCGGAACTCGAACTCGATGAAGAAAAGTTTCAAATGCTCTTGGAGCGTGTCCGGGCATTGATGGTTGAA
>JAQWSQ010000081.1 GCA_029243145.1 Planctomycetaceae bacterium
TGATGGATGGCGGGGGCGCTCCGTGAAACGGAAGCCCCCAGCGAATTGTCCGAGATGCATTTCACCGAAGATTACCTATATTTCACGGCTGAAACTCACATGCTCACGCACGCGAGCGCTTGGCACCCTACCTTACAAAACCATGATCAGAGTGAGCCAGCACGCAGGGGACAACGGTAATGGTTTGAACCGCAGAGTTTGATAAGGACGTAGAGAAATTGTGAGCTGTGTGGCAGGGGCTCTCATTAGTTTGGAAAGAAGTCTGGGCTTTGAATTCCCAAGCTATCTTCGTATTTCGGAATGCAAGCACGGCCCCAGATGAAAAATGGGTGGCACTGGTCGGCTTGTCCGCCAGTGTGAGAAATTGATTCACGCAGAGGCGCGGCGGCGCAGAGGAAAAGAGAAAGCTTGTTGATTTCAACCGCAGAGTTTGCAGAGAACGCGGAGTTTTTACAATAGGTGTGGCTGGGGCCCTCGAAAGTTAAAATGAATATTGAACTCTCATTTCACATGTCGTTTACGTCAATCGGAACGCAAGCATAGCCCCAGTGAATGAAATTGACTCACGTAGAGGCGCAGAGAAAACAAACAACTCACACGAATTTGGGTTGTACCGATCGCTTGTTAAACGGGGTGGCGCAAGCATTGAAAGTTTCGTAGTATCCGCCCCTTCTTAATCTCCCCCTTGGCGGTAGTTCAACACTGGCGGGAGAGTCTTCATTGCAGCTTTTGTAAGCACAGAAGTGCGCGTCTGCCAGCCCTCAGAATGACCTCCCCTTCGCCGACGATCATTGACCAATGGATCAATCGGAGGTGAGGAGGACTGACGAGTCGTTAGGTTATGCCGCGTCGCCAATATCATCCGAGACAAAGTATTCAAAGAAGTGGCGTCCGATTTCATAAGACAACCGGTACAGGTACTCCTTCTTGAACTGTTCCAACGAAGTATCTTGCGACGATCGTGGAATTCTCAGAGGGAACACGGTGCTGTTTTCTTTGGAGTAAATTTTTTCGCCTTCGCCATTATCGGCCATTTCCCACACATTGATTTCGCACTGAGTGGTTCCGCGATAGAGCGTGTGTGAGTTCTTTTCATACAACGAGTAATCCAGAATATCGATGTGAATCACGTAGGTGACTTCGAAGAATTCGCCAATCTCTGAGGGAGTTGTCCAGTCTGGGTTTTTATCGAGCCAGGCTCGTACCTGATCAGGATAAATGACATTGATTTTTTTCTGTCCCATTTGCATGGTGACGGCTTCGGCAACGAGATTATCGATTTCGTCGTAGCTCCACTTCAAGTCTTTGGGAGCCGTACAGACTACGGCCACTGTGACGCCGAAATCTTTCATGTCTTTGCCGGTTTGTGCGGCAAAGTCGGGTTCGATACTCGGCGGACCTCCGATCAAATATCCCAGGACGATGAGCTGATTGCATCCCGTGAGGATGAGGCAAGGCATCATGACCAGAAGAAACAACTGGCAGAATTTATGAGCGATTCGATGTTTGCGAGACATGTCAGCATCCTTGCTTGATGTCGAATTGAAATAGGAGGTGATTGATATCGTCTTAAAAACTACGATTAGTAAATTTCTTCACTGGAATGGTGATCGTACAATTTCTGAGCTAAGGAGAGCGAGACATGGTCCATCAACTCGCGGTGAAATTCTTCACGCGACATACGATCTGCCAACTGGGGATAACCGTCCGGGTATTTACGTTCGAAGGAATGATTGAAAATTCGATGGGCGACTTTCGAGTTTCCAGACTGTCGAACTTCGTAACCATACACGGTGCCCGAAACTCGACCTTCAAACATGTCCGGGCTGCCGGGCTGTTTCAGACGTATGCTGTCGATTTCGAGATGAATGATATAATCTGTCTCAAAGGCGTTGGCTAACTCGTCGACTTCGTCCCAGTATCCACCATTGTCGTCGAGCCAGGTCGCAATTTTATTGTAGTTGACGACATCCACGCCTTCAGATTTGAGCTTGCGCGAAACTTTTTCGATCAAGTTGACAGTCGCCGCGGGAAACTCGGTTTTAATAGTTTGAGGAGTCGATGCTACGATAACGACGTGATGTTCGCCGGTTCGCAAATCGACATTTGCTGCACGCGAGAAGGGCGATTTCACAACCGGATCACCCAATATTGATTTTCCGGCCATCACGAATAACGAACAACCTCCGGCGCTCGACAACATCATGCAGGCGGTCAGCCAGCAGGTGATTCGAGTGAGATGTTTGGTATTCACGGGCATGGTCCGTCCTCGATCTGTCACGATGAGGTGAGGGTTGATTGATTAAAAATGTGGGAATGTTTGGATTGAGATAGGACATCTCAGAGTGGTAGGTAGTTTCGCCAGCCCCATTCGAGGAAGACAATAATCAGCCAACCTGGAAGCAGGCCAGTGATCACCAGATCCATTCGTCTTATCAGCCAGAATTGACCAAAGACTACGGAAGCCACACTCCAAGGAAGAAATATCAGGCAACCACACGCCAGCAAAAAACCAGAGGTATTTGCACGGACGGCAGCAGCCCATTCTCCTCGCACGAAATGCGAAAAACTGGTTGTCATCCCACAGGTGGGACAGGGAGTATTTGTTAAGGAAAGGATGGAACAAGGAGGTAAACCAAGTTGCCGATGTGTTCCGCGACCAGTTTTGGAGGGTGTCAGATATGACGCCAATCCGAATCCAATCAACATCAGCACGGCCAACACCACCAAGACCACTCGCGTTCGAGTGCTGATTGGTGTCCCATATTGCGAGGAGTCTCGCGACACAGGGTGTTGGTGAGGTGTGATAGTCATTTGACCTTTTCACTGCAAGGCGGAGTGTTCAACGGGCCATATCTGAGTCACGTTGGAAGTCGAAAACTAGAAATGAATGTTCTGGAAACTACTTGATGGTCGATAGTTACGGTCATCAATGCGGGTCTGGAAGTGGGTAATTCATGAGGTAAGGGCGATTCTTCCAGAAATCAAATTCTCACCTCGCTTTGAATGATTTACAAAACTGGTAGTAAATCTCGGCCGCTTGCTGAAGTTGTTGGATCTCAATCCATTCATCTTTGGTGTGGGCTTGGGCAATATTTCCGGGACCAAACACAACGGACGGAATTCCGACTCTCGCCGTGCGTGAGGCGTGAGTGCCGAAGGCCACTCCAATCGTCTCATGCGGACCGGCAACCTCTTCAATGGTTTCCAACAAAGAGATCGCCAATGCCTCATTTTCGTCATCAGGAAGCGGCGCACTGATCAACCAGGGTTGATGGTGGATCACTTCGAACGGCAGCGATTCAAGTTCGTCAATCACTGCTTGCTGAGCCTCTTGTGCGGTTTCTCCGGGAATCAAACGACGGTCAACTTCAATCCAGCATTCATCAGGTACGATGTTGACACTTGCTCCTCCTCCAATCCGGCCCACACTGAGAGTCGATGGTCCGCATTTCGGGTGAGCAGGTTTCTGAGTCGGGAGAGATTCCGCATATTTCGCAATTCGATCCAACACCTGCCCCATTCGATAAATCGCATTTTCTCCCAACTCAGGAGTCGAGGAATGACAAGCGGTCCCGGATGTCTCGATCTTCCAACGGACCACGCCGCGATGAGTTACGATAATATCGAGTTCGGTTGGCTCGGCAATGACGGCAGCCACTGGTTTTGAGCAGGGAAGTTCTCCGTCACTCAGCCAATTCGTCAGCGCGTTGATTCCCGTTGTGGTGGCTTCTTCGTCCACAGTACATGATAGCATTACAGAGGGAGCCTCGGGAGGAGCCTCCAGAACAATACGCGCAAAGGCCGACAGCATCGCGGCAAGGCCTCCTTTGACGTCGCAGGCTCCTCGACCAAACATTTTCCC
>JAQWSQ010000091.1 GCA_029243145.1 Planctomycetaceae bacterium
GTTCCACCTGTTGTTAGAATGAGTGAGCAGTTTTCCACGTCGGCGAACTGTCGTAACTGCGCTTCAATTCGGGATTGTTCATCGGGAATCACGGCATAGGCAGTTTCAAAAGGAGTGGTGATCCACTCTTCGAGTAGAGCGACTGCCGCCTTGCCCGGGAGGTCTTCATAGAAGCCTGCGCTCGCGCGATCCGATACGTTGATAACTCCGAGTTTCATGGCGTCATGATACTCCGTTTTACGATGCTGGGAAATGGCAATCGGGGTGAAGGGTTAAGCGAGTGATTTCCAGGATTTCCTCTGGTTGAAGTTCGGGGCCGATGAAGAGAGCGGCGCAAGGCACGCTGCTCACAGTAGGGACTGGAATTGGATCGGGTGAGACCTCTTGACCGACACGTTCGTAGAGAAAGCGGGAGTCCGGAGCACCGATCAGAGTGACTAGCGCTTTTGCTCGAATGACTGAATTGGGTAACTTTTGAAGCCAGGTTTTAACGCGAGAGGGCTCTACGGCGTGGGGGAAATTGATGCGGCATCCTGTGAATTGATGTGCCAATTGTTGGCAGTTGTTGCGAGATGACGCCTGTGGTGGATGAGAAATGATCTTCGGAGAAGAGTTGGTCAACTGGTATGAGTTCTTAGGTGCGAAACTGTAGCCTCGGTTTTGTTGAATTGCTTGGCTCAAGGAGTCGGCAAGGGAGGTGGCGGTAGCGCGACTGGCTCGTGGGTTGATCGCTTTTAGATTTTCTTCGAGTTGAAGCTGCTGTGCTTCTGTGAGGTCTGAGCTGTGGGAGAGGTAGTAGTGACTGGCTGTCTCAAACTGGGTTCGCTCCAAGTCATCGAACTGGCCACGTTTCCCAAAATGTCGGGAGTCAATGACGCATACCAGCCATCTTGGGCGGAGACAAAATTCTGATTCCAAAAGGGTGAAAGTCTCTAACAATGGAATTGGATCAGCGGTGCCATTGATCTCAATTAAGAGAGAGTTGTGTTTGCTCTTTGATGTCGCGAGAGCCAATTGGCAGAGTTCATCGACGCCATCGCAGCAGACACAGGAGGCTGTCAAAGCCTCTAAGGTAGCGGAATCTTCTTTCAGTGCTTCTTTGTCGATGAGGGCATTTTCACGATCATTTAAAATGACATCAGTAAGGTGTTCGCGAGCTGTAAGTTCTCTGAGAAGGGATCGGAGAAGAGTCGTTTTACCTGCTCCAAGAAAACCCGTGAGCATGAGCATTGGGCGAATCGTGATTAACGGTGGGATGGTCATAATGCGGGTTATAGGTGCGTCACCTATCTGTTTCGTTTGGGAGAGTGGAGTGTTATCGAGCAACTCAATCACTCTTCGTTGATTCTGAGCACTGACCGGCGCAGCGCTGACGAGTGCGATCTTTAGAAATGTGGAGCGATTCATAGTTCTCTCGACATAGCTGAGATTGGAGTGAGTTGGCGCTTTGGATTTGCCTAGGAGTCAAGAATTCCTTTTTTCCATTTTGGAAAAGGATCTGAGAAAAGCTTGCGCCATTTTTTTTCGGTGGTCGCAATTTCCTCCTCGGTTAGGAGGCAGTGATCGAGCATTTCAGTGAGAGCATCGGGATCCATATTTTGACCGATGAGGACAATTTCTTGGCGGCAGTCACCGTTCGCGCCTTTCCATACTCGCTCAATATGGGCGCGATCTTCGGGCCATTGAGAACGGGGAATCGCGGCCCAGAATTTGCCAGCGTGTTGGTGGCGGCACACTGATCCGGCTTGCGACCAGAAGCCGGCATCCTTGAGTCTTGTGGCGAGCCAGAAGACGCCTTTTGAACGGATGACCCCCGGCCATTTCTTTTTCAAGCAATCGTAGAAGCGCTGCGGATGAAAGGGGATACGTCGTTCGTAGATAAAGTTTGAGATCCCATATTCCTCGGTTTCAGGAGTGTGTTCGACAAGGGAATCGAGCCAGCCTTCGTGTTCGGATGCTTTGTCAGAATCATAGCGTCCTGTGCCCACGACGGAGCTCAAGGGAACCTTAGATTCGACGGTGTCATGAATGATGGCCTTCGGATTAAGGGCGCGAATCATCCCATGAACTTTTTTGACTTTTTCGGCGGAAACTAAGTCGGTTTTATTGACGAGAATAACATCGGCAAATTCGACCTGATCATTGAGGAGATCAACGATGGTTCGTTCGTCTTCTTCGCCGACTGCTTGGCCACGATCATCGAGTGATTCGCTGCTCGAGTAGTCCTGCAAGAAGTTGGGCGCGTCAACTACGGTGACCATGGTGTCGATCTTCGCGATATCCCCGAGAGACTGGCCGTTTTCGTCTTCGAAGGTGAATGTTTCGGCAACTGGCATGGGTTCGGAGACTCCGGTGGATTCGATGACAAGGTGATCGAATCGGTCTTCGCGGGCCATTTTTCCAACCTCTAGCAACAAGTCTTCGCGCAGGGTGCAGCAGATGCAGCCGTTTGACATTTCGACCATTTTCTCTTCGGTGTGTGAAAGAGAGGCGTCGCCATTGCGGACAAGGTCTGCGTCGATATTGACCTCGGACATGTCATTGACGATGACCGCG
>JAQWSQ010000106.1 GCA_029243145.1 Planctomycetaceae bacterium
CCAACGACTTGCTCAAGAGTATGGAAGATTTGGAATCAAGATTCGGCAACATTCGGTCAAGGTGTGTCCCCCATTCACCGAATCTTGACATCTTGAAACGGCTGTTGAGTGTTCGAGAATGTGGAACGGTGGCAGGAGCGAAAACCGAGCATTATTAGAGAGCAGATACTTCAAGAACGAAGACTCAAGCCACGCCAACCATTTCCAGAAACTCTTCTTCGGTGATTGTCGCGACACCTAGAGATTCAGCTTTACTCAACTTAGATCCTGCATCTTCCCCCACGACGAGATAAGCGGTTTTCTTCGAGACACTACCGGTCGGTTTGCCGCCATGAGTGCGAATCATCTCGTGGATTTCGTCGCGTGTGAACCGTTTGAGTGTCCCCGTGACGACGAGCGTTTTACCATCGAGAATACCCGCTTCGGTCTGTGGTTTTGCAATGAGCGGTTCGCCAAAATTGAGACCGAGGGATCGCAGATCTTCGATGAGTTGAGCACCATAATCACTGTGCAGAAAATGGTGGACAGAATCGGCAATGATCGGTCCGATTTCATCAACGTCGGCAATCTCTTCGGCGGACTGTTTTAGGATCGCGTCCATCTCGCCGAATGTCTCTGAGAGGATTTGCGCATTACGGGCTCCGACGTGGCGAATGTTGAGACCCGTCAATAATCGCCAGAACCGCTGACCTTTTGACTTCTCGATTCCATCAAGCAGATTATCGAGTTTCTTCTGTGCCATTCGTTCGAGTTCGAGCAGTTCGTTTTGTTTGTCCTTCAGTCTGTAGATATCGGGTAGAGTTGTGACGAAACCTTCATCCAGCAATTGTGCGGAGATTTTTTCTCCGAGACCTTCGATATCCATCGCGCCGCGTGAAGCGAAGAAGGTGAGCGTCTGCTTTAATTGAGCCGGGCAATTCGGATTGGGGCAACGGATGTAAACGCCCCCTTCATCCTGAACAGCGTTTGTGTGACAGGCAGGGCATTCCTTCGGGAACTCGTAAGGGACTTCTGAGCCGTCCCGGCGATGTTCTTCGACACGTAAAACGTGCGGAATGATTTTGCCCGCTTTTTCCACGACGACCCAATCTCCTTCACGGACATCGAGTCTGTCGATTTGCTCTTTGTTGTGTAGGGTGGAACGAGAGACCGTTGTGCCGGCAATTTCCACAGGTTCGAGATGAGCGAGCGGAGTCAGTGTTCCCGATTTGCCAACGGTAACTTCAATCTCTTTCACTCGTGTGACGGCTTCGTACTTTTCCCATTTATAAGCAATGACCCAGCGCGGGCTTTTGGTGGTATTGCCGAGTTCCTGACGCTGGGCTATCGAGTTGACTTTAATGACAATGCCGTCCACTTCAAAATCGAGTTCGGGGATGGCATCACCCAATTCGTGAGCGTATTCCCGGGCATCGTTAATGTTGTCAAAGGCTTTGACGTTCGGCGTGGCGGGTATGCCGGCGGCTTGGACGTACTCCAGATATTGCAAATGCGATTCGAATTCGATGCCGTCAGTCGCACCGATTCCATGAGCGAGAAAAGAGACCTTGCGTTCGGCACAGATTTTGGGATCGAGGAGTTTCAATGATCCTGCGGTCGTGTTGCGGGGGTTGGCATACGGTTGCTCCCCTCGTTCTTCCTGTTTCGCGCGCAGTTTGGAGAATTCGGAGTTTGCGATATACGCTTCACCGCGGACTTCGAGGCGAGGAGGAGGATCGTCGACCACAAGTTTCAGAGGCACGCTGCGAATGGTTCGTACGTTGGCAGTGATGTCGTCTCCCATGCGTCCATCACCGCGAGTCAACGCTTGAGTCAGAGATCCGTTTTCGTAAATGAGGGCCACGGCGACGCCATCGATTTTGTATTCGACGGTGTAATCCGGTTTCTCACCATCGAGTAGTTTCTCGACACGTTCGGCGAAGTCATTCAGTTTCGCTTCATCGTAGACATTGTCGATGGAGAGCATCGGCTCACGATGAGGGGCCGATGTGAACCCTTCAATCGCGTCGCCCCCCACTTGGTGGGTGGGGCTGTCGGGAGAATCGTACTCGGGGTGTTCCTGTTCGAGTCGTTCGAGCTGTTTGAGCCGTTGGTCGAATTCCAGGTCAGTGATCTCGGGACGTGCTTCCACGTAGTAGAGTCGGTTGTGCCGACGGAGTTCATCCCGACGCGATTCGATCTCCTTTCGAATCTTCTCACTCATCGTTGTCTCCCGACTTTGAAGCCTTCTGTATCGACTGCTCGGTATTCTCGGCAGAAACCTTTTGCATGCGTGCTTCCCACTCCGCATACTCGCGTTGGTACTTTATCCAACTCTCGCGGCGGTCCACAAGAAAAGCAATCGCAACGAGACAAAGGATCGCCGTCACCTCAATGCCGATGATGGGAAGTCCGCGACGATCAAAAAAGGTCTTCATCGATTCGTTGGCAGCAACCCGCGGGTCAGACATGGTGACCGCCACCATCACAAAAATTGTAAAAATGAACAATCCACTACATAACGCAATGAGGCGATAACACCAACGAACCGTTCCCGGTTTGGTGTCTGTCTCGTCGGATCGCTGAGGCGTCGAGTCTCGTCCGCTGGAATGGGCCATAATGATTTGATGGGTTAATATTTTGATCACACAGAACTGAAATATTTTAACAAACACGTTCCCCAGAAACGAGACTCCCCTCTCGCAATGATCTTATGAAAATTCTGCCTGTTTTGGATTTGATGGATGGAGTTGTTGTCCACGGAATTGCCGGTAACAGAGCCTCTTATCGTCCAATTAAAAGCCTTTTGACGACAGAAACGTCTCCTGCGGGAGTCGCAGCCGCATTGTCGGCAGAGTTCGGGTTTCAAGAATTATATCTGGCGGATCTGGATGGGCTGCAATCCCGTCGGATCGATGTGCACGCTTATGCGAATCTGAAAGAGGCTGGATTTCGCGTCATTGTTGATGCGGGAGTCCGAACGGTTGATGAAGCCAATCACCTGATTGAGTCGGGGGTCGATGCGGTCATTCTCGCTTTGGAAACGAATCCGAGTAGCGAGTTACTCGATGAAATGCTGGCTCGATTTGGACCCGAGAAAGTGATTTTTAGTCTCGACCTGAAGCAAGGTCAACCGATGGGGAAAATCGATGGACTCGCCGCCGTTGATGCCAGGTCATTGGCTGTGAGTGTAATCAATCGTGGTTACAAACGTCTCATTGTGCTTGACCTCGAAGCGGTCGGTTCGGAGACCGGTCCTGTGACGACCGAACTTTGTACCGGAATTCGTGCAGTCTCGAAAGACACACAGATCATCACAGGAGGTGGTCTCCGTGATGATCGAGACTTGCAAACACTCGAAGCAGCGGGCGTCGATTGTGTACTCATGGCAACCGCCCTTCACAATGGAACACTGACTGTTGAGCAGATCGCAAATTACAGTGGCTGAAGTTATTTTGATTTTCGAATGGGGAATCCAGATTTCTCTTTGATCGCGGTCTCCAAGTAAGCCATTGTCTTAATTGGTGGTACAGTAAATGAAGCCGCTCCTACGAGACTCTTAATGTACCTTGAAGTTCACTCGACAGAATTTTGATCAAGGGTGAATAAATGTCAGCCAAAACGTGGGACAAAGATTTTCGTAAAGACGCGATTCGTGCTTCCATTCAGAAAATGAAACCCGAGGAGCGGGAAGACCCATTTCAAACTGACGAGTCATTTTGTATCCCCGTGCGAGAAACTCCCGTTCCGTTTTGGACTCCGGGGAAAGTTTCCCTTATTTTTCTACTGATCGGTTTTGTCTTTCTCGGCTTGGGAGCGGTCATTGTCTCATATGCTGAGAAGAGAGTCGATCATCTACAACCTGTCTTGATTGCACTCGGCGTCGCTTGCTCGCTCTCAGGATTCCTGAAGTTTTTTGTTCCCGCCAAAGGGGACCGTTTGATCATCTCTCGCATGATTGGCGAGCGAGCACGCAGAAAGATTGAATCCTTTGATCGTAAGGCTTCAATCTCTGCTGAGCTTGGAGAATCGGGAGTTGAAGGGCAAAATATTTCCGTTGATGGTGACGATCATGTGTTGGTCTTTTTTGACCAAGCTCGAAAACGGCTGTTGATCGAAGGAATTGGCGCTCGTTACCAGATATGTGCCGTTGATGTGACGCACTTTTCAGAATTCCAGTTCATGAATTATTTGGGGGCTGCGATTTCGTGTCGTATTAACGAGAGCACAGAACTCAATATTGCCATCGACCGAGTTTCCATTTTGTTTGAAATTCTCAGGCAGATTCCAATCTTCTGGTTCCTTCGGAAACGTATCAAGAACCAGGTGTTTGTCATGTGTGAGGAAACATTGGGGCTCTCTGAAACGATCAAGCTGAGTGCTGATGATATTGCAGAGTGAGTCGCCGTATTCACCTTCTGGTGATTGAGACCACGAAGCTTATTCAGCACCGACGGTCTTAGGGAAGTCACACGAGCGGACTGAGAGTGTGTTCTCCTCATCGAGCGTCAGGATCAAGGCTGAGATCTTCGGCTGACTGGCAATGACTGGCAATCCTGCCTTTGGCCCCATCACTGAAACGGCGGAGGCCCAGGCATCGGCCAGAGTTGCCGTCGGTGCGACAACCGTGACGCTGCTGTGAGTCGTCAGTCCCATTCCCGTTTTCGGATTCACGATGTGAGAATAGCGAACGCCTTCGATCTCGATGAATTGGTACGCATCTCCCGAGGTGGCAATGGCGATGTTGGAGACTTTCAAATATTCCGTCGGTTCTCCTTCGGGAGTTTTCAATGCGGCAATGCCAATGGTCCAAGCAGATTGACCGGGGGGAGGTTCACTCACCAGTAAATCTCCCGAGGCATCAATGAGCGCAGAATTGATGCCGTGTTCTTGCAGCACTTTCATTGCCTCATCGGCCGCGTAACCTTTGGCGATTCCCCCTAAATCGAGCCGCATGTTTTCGCGCAGCAATTGAATTGTCTGTCGCTTGTCGTCCACAACGATGAATTGATGACCGACGGATTTTCGAGCGGCTTCAATGCGATCAGGGTCGGGAAGCTGTTTCTGTCGACGAGCGCGTCGCCAGAGACGTACATAAGGTCCGACTGAGACATCAAACGCTCCGTTGGACAGTTGTGAGATTTTGTCGGAAATGTGAAGAATTTCGATGAGTTCATGACTAACCGAGACAGATGATCTTTGGCCGGAAGATCGCGATAACCGGGAAAGTTCACTATTTGGGTCGTAATCACTGTAAATATCGTTTAATTCTTTGATTCGTTTGTAAGCCGCATCGAGGGCTTTGTTTGCTGCTGACTGATCGGTCGCGTATACTACAATTCGAAATGGCACGCCCATTTGTGCCTCTGTCCGCTCAAAGCGTAACAATGTTTTAGTAGGGGGCGAGGATTGTGCGATGCTTCCCACCAAGATCATCCCGCCCGTGGCGAAACAAAACAAAAATTTCAGGAGACCCTGCATTGAAATACCCAGATTGGAACACTCTGAACCTGTCGACCTTATTGTCGCTTTCTATCTTACTCATCGGGGGTGTTGCGGCCCATGCCGAAGATGCCGAGATGAAGCCATACAGTCAAAAAGTCCGTGGAACTGATATTTCATTCAATATGGTTCCCATTCCGGGCGGCGAATTCATGCTCGGAAGTGCGGGATCAGAAGCTGATCGCGGAGACAACGAAGGACCACAGGTCAAAGTGAAGATTGATCCATTTTGGATGGGAGCAACCGAAGTCACATGGAATCAATATGAGCTTTGGATGTTTTCTTTGGAGTATGAAGATCGTCTTCGGTTGAAGATGGGGACGAATGAGAACGAGAAAAATTCAGATGCCGTCACCCGTCCGACCAAGCCTTACACCGATATGACATTCAATATGGGACGGGATCAGTTTCCGGCAATCAGTATGACCCAATTGGCAGCGAAGATGTATTGTCAGTGGCTCTCTGCCAAGACGGGAGACTATTATCGCCTGCCCACTGAGGCGGAATGGGAGTATGCGTGCCGCGCGGGAACCACAACCGCTTACTCCTTCGGTGATGATCCCGAAAAATTGGAAGATTACGCTTGGTTCTTCGATAACGCAGACGATGCCTACAAGCAGGTGGGTTTGAAAAAGCCCAATCCATGGGGTTTGTACGACATGCACGGCAACGTGGCCGAATGGTGTCTCGACCAATATCACGAAGATGCCTATCAACAAATTGTTGATCAAAAAATGACGACCAACCCCATGTTTGTAGTGGGTGAACTTTACCCACGCTGTGTACGGGGTGGCTCTTGGGATGACGATCCAGAAATGTTACGTTCTGCCGCTCGTCGTGCTTCCAGTGAAGACTGGAAAATTCAGGATCCTCAGTTACCGAAAAGCGTGTGGTATCATACTGATGCACAATTTTTGGGATTTCGCGTTGTGCGACCTTTGAAAGCTCCCACTGCAAAAGAAATCGAGGCGAAAAAACTTGGTCCAATCATTCCTGAAGGGGCCAGGACTTCAAAAATCACCGCAGATGGTGGAAATAAGTAATAATTGACTCTGCGGTTCTGATCCTTCACAATGGTGTCAGAGTCGCATTGTTATCGAGAATCAACCATCTGCGAGTGCTTATGCAGGATCGGTTCAGACTGTTTTTAGACCTGCTTTCAGGTCAACACTTTCACACACGGGAGAAACTAATGAGTGACAAGAACACCGCTGATCGGCGGGATTTTATCAAACAGTCAACCGCGGCTGCGGTTGGTGCCACCGTCCTTGGACATTTGGCGACGCCCTCAGGCGCGTATGCTCAGGGAGATGATACGGTCAAGGTTGGATTGATTGGTTGTGGAGGTCGTGGAACCGGTGCAGCCACTCAAGCACTCTCGACAGCCGGTCCGGTCAAATTGGTCGCCATGGCCGATGCGTTTCCAGATCAGTTGGAAAATAGTTTAAGCCAAATTCAAAAGCAGCTTTCAAAAACTCCTGAGCGAGTTGCCGTTGATGCCGATCACAAATTCATCGGTCTGGAGTCGTTTCAACAGATGATGGCAAGCGATATTGATCTTGTCATTTTGGCGACTCCTCCCGGCTTCCGTCCCATTATGTTTGAAGCGGCCGTCGCTGCCGGCAAAAACGTCTTCATGGAAAAGCCTGTGGCCACCGATGCACCGGGGGTTCGCAAGGTTCTGGAAAATGTTCAGATTGCCAAGCAAAAGAATCTGAAGGTGGGTGTTGGTCTTCAACGTCATCATCAAAATACCTATCTGGAAACGATGAAGCGACTGAAAGATGGTGCCATCGGCGATATTGTCGCAATGCGTTGTTACTGGAATAATGCTGGCGTGTGGGATCCTCGCAAAACGCGGGAAGAAGTCAGTGGCGAAATGGAATATCAATTACGCAACTGGTACTACTACAACTGGTTGTGTGGTGATCACATCAACGAACAGCACATCCATAATCTTGATGTCTGTAACTGGTTGATGGACGATTTTCCCATGACCGCCAATGGGATGGGAGGTCGCCTGTATCGTTCTGACAAGAAGTATGGTGAAATCTTCGATCACCACGCTGTCGAATTTACATACGCCAATGGCACGAAAATGTTCAGTCAATGTCGCCATATGCCACGTTGCTGGAACAGTGTGAGTGAACATGCTCACGGAACCAAAGGAAGTGCCGACATCAGTGCCAGCTCTTACACATCTGGTGAGGAGAAATGGCGCTATCGTGGAGAGAAGAACAATCCTTACCAAACCGAGCACGACGATTTGTTTGCCGCGATTCGAAATGATGTCCCCTACAACGAAGGCGAGTATGGTGCCAAGAGCACGATGACCGCCATCATGGGGCGGTTCGCAACATATTCCGGTCAAACGGTGACTTGGGAACAAGCTCTTAATTCGGATCTCAGTCTCTTCCCGAAAGAACTCTCTTGGGATGCGGCTCCTCCCACTTTGCCGGATGAAAACGGACAGTATCCGATTCCGACACCTGGAACCGGCATGAAAGTGATGTAACTCCGAATTCGGACGAAGAAACGACAAAACGGGTCGACGAATGATGTCGGTCCGTTTTTTTGTGCCTGTTTCGCGGTGATTCGGCTTTCTTCGTTGAATTGACCGGCTTCGGAACGCGTGTTACCCTATATATTCTTGGTTTTAGTATTCAGAAGACAATATTCACAATAGTTGAGATAATTATGGGACGCCGACACAAAGACCGCGAACTGGCTCAAAAGCGAAAGCGTAAAGAGAAACTCAAAAAGTATCGCAAGCTGTTTGCAACTGCGAAAACAGAACCTGAACGGCAAGAGCTTCAGGAAAAAGTTTCTCGTATCAGCCCGTTCACCGTGCTGAGCGAAGGCTGAATCTAAGTCTTCATCGGCTTTTGCCTCTCAATCATTAGGTGAGGTTATCATGCGTCGTCTGTCGTTTTGTGCTGCGCTGCTTGGATTTATCTGGACTCCTTTAATGGCTGATGACCCGTCCGCAAAATGGGAGCCGGAGATCAAGAAATTCGAGGAGCAGGACGAGTCCTCTCCTCCACCCCAAGCGGGTGTTCTCTTTGTAGGGAGTTCGAGTATCCGCCTGTGGGATCTCGAACAATCATTCCCCGAGAATAAATACATCAATCGAGGCTTCGGTGGTTCGCAGATCGCCGATTCTATCGCCTACCTCGACCAACTGGTTCTGAAGCATAAACCTAAAGTTGTGCTGATGTATGCCGGTGATAACGACATTGCTGCCGGGAAGTCGGCTGAGCAGGTGGCGAATGATTTTATGACCTTTCAAATGCGGATCAACGCTCAGCTTCCCGCGACAAAGATCATGTATATTGCCATCAAGCCGAGCATCAAACGCTGGGATATGTACCCCAAAATGTCTGATGCCAATCAGCGTATCGCCGATTACTGCAAGACAGATCCCCGACTGACTTATCTTGATATTGCCACTCCGATGCTAGGAGTGGATGGAACCCCCAAGCCGGGGCTCTTTGCTAAAGATGGTTTGCATTTGAATGACGAAGGTTACAAAGTTTGGACCAGCGTCGTAGCACCTCACCTGAGCGATTGTCGTTAAGCTGGTAAGACGCTTTCGCTTCTTATCCTGCTTTGCGTCGAATCTCTTGTGGACTCGCTGAATGAGTCTTGCTCGGGGCATGCATCGGGGCGTGTGGACCTCGTAAATCGGTTTTCTCTTGAAACTTCATACTACGTTTTTGAGTTCGTAGACTCAATAATGCAGGGAGAAGAATTAAGTCACCCACCACTGCTGCCAGCATCAATGCGGTCATCATGAATCCGAAGCGAGCCGTGGGTGCGAAACTACTCAGCCCCAACGCCGTCATTCCCACGGCTGTGATTATAGAAGCATTCAAGATCGCTCCTCCCGTCATCAGCAAGGCTCTCCGAGCAGCACGCGTTGAGCAATCTCCCGATTCACAGGAATCTTTGTATCGAACGAGATAATGAAAAGTACCGTCCACGGCGAGGCCGAGTGCGATGCTACCAGTCATCATGGTGCCAATTTCCACCGGAACTCCTGCCCAACCCAAAAGGCCGAAAACAATGCAAACGGGAGTCAGGTTGGGAATCATGGCAATCAAACCGGCTTTGACTGATCTCAGAGAAATCACCATTACCGTTGTGATGATCAAAAATGCGGTCGCAAAACTCTCCCAGAAGCCTGTGAAAATCTGTCTCTGAGCATGCTCGAGCAGGATTTCCATGCCCGTGAAACGAATGGGGATTTCACTTTCGGTGGCCGCAACCAGTTCGTCGATTGTTTGTTTATCAGACTGTTCAAGATTCTCAGAAAATCTTGCCGAGATTCGCCATAGTCGATTACCGCGTGACGTGAAACCGTTGTCGCCTTGTGACTGCTGAGCGCGATTCAATAGCGCGGCTGCCTCAAAGGCGTCAGTTGGTAATTGCTTGGGAAGAAATGTTGCCGCTGAAACTGCGTATTCGATGGATGGATGATCTTCGAGTGTCGTGCAGACTTGTTGGATGTGAGACAACTTGTCCGCAAACGGCATATCGAGTCCACCAAAATCGACGACTGCTTCGATAGAGGAAGTGCTGGCGAACTTTTCTTCCAGTAATTTGGTGTCCTGGATCACTTTTCCTTCTTGGGGAAGGAAGTCTAACGCATTGATGCGCGAGTTCAGCGTTTTTAAGCCGAGACCACACGCAAGGATCAAAACGAGTGTGGCGACAACAACTGAGCGTGAATGATCGACGACCCAGAATGCAAAGCGGGACAATCGATAATCGTGGCCTTGATCAACTTCATCAGGTAGTGGGTAAAGAGTCAACATGGCCGGTGTGACTCCAAAGCCGACCAGCAGTGAAACGATGGCTCCGAGTGCGGCTCCAAATCCGAATTGTCGAACAGGCGCCATTTCACTCACCATCAGTGATGCCAAGCCAATGGCGGTGGTCAACATTGCCAGAAAACAGGGCTTCCAAGCCATTTTGAGGGCGCGACCCAATCGGTCTTCGCCGTGGCAGTGTCGGAAATAGTGGGTAAGATGAATGGAGGCTGCGAGTGTAAAGACCATAACCATGATCGATAACGCACCAAGAATGAAGTTAGCCTCTCCGCCTGACCATTTGATAATGGCGCCACTCAATTCAATGGCCCACAGGGTTTGTCCCAGAATCCCGAATGTCAGTTTCCAGTCTTTCAGTGTGTAATAGAGTAGAAAGAGACTGATCAGCATGGTCAGCATGAAGAACTTGGAGGCTTCATCTTTTCCCCCGAGACGATCCAGTTCGGTGACGATAATGGGCGCACCGGAAAGGTGGTATTCGTCGTCCTCTAACTGACAATAAGCGAGTTCGCCGCGTAAGTCTTCAACGAGTTGTGCTCGATTGGCCGTCCCCTCCGCTGAAAGAATTGTCATCAAAGCGAGCATCGTCCCGTCTTTTGAGACACAAAGTCCTCGCAGGCGTTGGTTAATTTCTGCGGGAGCAATTTCCATTTCTGTCATCGCCGAAGAAAGTTGACGCCGCGAGTAGCATTTCGACACACCGGGTAATTCTGCGATCCGCGTTGCTAAAGAATCCACTAATCCCGATTGTTCCATTGCAGCAGGCAATGCGACGATGATGATTTCTTCCGCGCCGAAATCGAGTTTAAAGCGATTGTAGTCTTCGCGGACTTCCTGGTTATCGGGCAGCCAGGTTTCAATATCATTATTCGAAGGCATCGAATTCGATTCGATGTACAGAATTGGGAACGTGATCACCAAAAACCACATTAATTTGCGGCTATGCGTACGATAAAACTGTGACCACATATGGTCCGTTCCCTGAGCCGGAGTGAATTTCCTGTCGCTTTATTCGAATGAATAAGGCTCGCATGCCCAAATCCATCGTGAGATGTTTTCGCTGGGCCTCCTGAGAGAAATCGGATGTTGCCCGATATTTCTGAAATCCAAACCTTGTCAAGTCGAACGGGTTATGAAGAACGAATTGTTGAGCATGTTCGACTTGAGAGACCGGTTTATCTTATGGGTTCGTCAAAGTTTGTCCGGTGTGACCAAATTACTTAACCCAACCTATGATGCGTTCATAATTTCACATATTTAGCAATAATTCTGTATCTACAAAAAATCCCCGGAGCAACTGTAATCGTCCGGGGATTTCTCGTGATCTTGCTTCGTTCTCGATTAGACATCGTGAATCATCAAAGTTCGACGACGGTGATAGATGGCCGCCATAAGGATGAGACCTGCAAGGCTCACCAATGCCAGTTTATGAACGGGGATACCCATGATGGCTATTCCGGTGGCCTCATTTGTAGAACCCTCTTCAGCGGGTGCTGTCGGTGCCGCATCACTTAATGGTGCGTCCGATTCGAGTGTTGTATCCATCATTCCTGCGTCCTCGAAACCCGCAAATATGTCGTCTGTGGCGGCGAGTTCTTGATCTTGTTCTTCAGCAAAAACAGGTCGCTCAGCAGAATTCTCGACTGGAGCTGGCATCGGCACGGGATCGCTCTCGCGGATTGTTGCCAGTGAAGCCTCAAGCTTGGTCCATTGCAGGTTTTCTGGTGAATAGATGTGTGAGGAACTGATCAGTCGAGTTTGTACGTTGTTATTTTGGCGTGGTGATCGAGTGACTTCCATATACCCACCCTGTGACCGAGTCTGTGTTTTACTCGAATGCCAGTCACGAGACTCCGAGGTTGTTCCGGGTGAAGTCACCTGTGATGGTCGTGGATTGAGGAACTCGGCAGTTTTGAATTGCTTGTCGATAGACGGAGTGTTTGTACGTTGCACTGTGACGGCAGGTGCGGGAGCCTGAGTGACTTGATGTGGTTGTGTCGCAACATTGCGTCCCGGCCATTGAGGTAACGGTGATTCCGTATCAATTTGTGATCGGTTGGCAAGCCCGGTGACAGGAGCCGGTTGAATGTTGATACTGGCTCGACCTGAGGGCATCTCCGGTTGAGTTGTTGCTGCGATATATGCCGTTTCGGCGGTCTTCATTCTGATCAGGTTGATCAGTTGTGCCGGAGTTTGATCACGCAGTGCAAATTCGACATCGGCACTATTCGCTAATTGTTCGGCTAAAATAGCAGTCGTCAAAGCGTGTTGGAATTGACCGGCGCGGGCCTGAATTCGTGAACGCTTCATCAATTGTTCAACTTCCAAACGAGCCCAAGCCTGCTGTTGTTCTGCGGCAGATTTAGGTCCAGCCAAAGGATGATTACTGCCTTCTTCTGCGATCGGAGCGTCCAAACTTGGTTCGTTAGATACCACCAGTTGTGGAGCTGCTGTTATGACGGAAGTTTCTCTTTCAAATTCCGCAAAGGAATTTTTCACAACTCGAGTTTCGGCAACAGGAGCCGCGTTGATTGTGTTCTCAAACGGCATGGAAGGAGCACGATTCGCGGCGGCAATTTCCCTTCGTTCTTCCATTTCTTCTTCCAGCTCTTCAGCATCTTCTTCAATATCCTGAGCAGCAGATGCTTGCAAATCTCGAAGAGTGTCCTCGAAACCGGGAGCAAATTGATTGCCTGAATTCTGGGCGGCTGTTTCTTTGAGGGGAGCTTGAGATGCGGATGTGGTTTGTTGCTCCAGTTTTGCCCAGTTTGGAAGTGTTGCGTCTTGGACTTGTGGCGAAGTTGCTTGGAGACCGGGTGTTTGGTCAGCCATTCTTGAAGCGGCAAGAAACGGATCGTTTAACTCATTGGATCGTGATACCGAGGGGAATTTGGACTCACGGGACGCCGTACGATTGTCAGCCAACGCTCGTTGCTCGGCTTCCAGTTCTGCAATACGACGCTCAAGTAGCAATCTTTGTTGCTGTGATTCTGGTGATCCTTCGGGAGTCGATTCGACAATTTCTTCTT
>JAQWSQ010000115.1 GCA_029243145.1 Planctomycetaceae bacterium
GAATACGAAGACTACATGTGAAATCAGAGTTCACTCTTCTTTTCAAACTCTTGAGAGCCCCAGCCACAAATCAAAGTCTCTCAGGCCGACATGGAATGTCGGCCTGCAACAACGCTTTCACTTGAACATTTTTTCTCGGCATCGCTGCGTGAAATTTAGATTCTCTGTTAAAAAATTTCCAACGCCCATAGCACACCGAGAGGCGAATGATCGGGGCTGCCCATATTGAAACGCGGATGGCTAAAACTCACAACCAGATCTTCAATTTCTCGCTCAGGGACTTGGGGATTTTTCGAGCCAGAGCGCGGCGGACGTGATCTTCGCCGTATCGTGTGCTGAAATGAGAGACGATGATTAACTCGTTCTCGAATTTATCTTCTCGCTCCAGAATGTCGTCAAGATGCATGTGGCCGAACTTTCGAATCTTGTCTTTGCGATGTTCGGGACGAAAGAACGTCATTTCTGTAATCAGTATCTTTGCCTTGTAGACATCGGGATGACTGTCCAGACCTTCTGACGAAGTATCACCCGTGTAACAGACAATGGGGAATCGCACTTCGTGCGTGACTTCTTCCCCGGCTTGCCGCAAATCACGAATTTTCTCTCCCGGCAATCCCTGATATTCTTCTTTCAATTTTCGACGCACGTCGTAAACGATGAAACCCACAGAGGCAACAGAATGCTTCGTTTCGAATACCGTGACAACATGCTCGCGCCCAAGCTTGATTTCGTCTCCCGGCTTCACGCCGATCAGATCGCAAACCATCCGTCCGCGATCAAGGCGATGCCAGGCTTTGAGCATATTCCAAGTGTCGTCCACCGACTCTGCAGGCAGATAGATCGTAGGAGGTTCCATTTTCATCATGCGACGACGGGCGACGTAAACAGGCAGCGCAGCCATGTGGTCGAGATGCGCATGGGTGATGAAGATGTTCTGCAAGCCCATGAACGCCCAAGGGCTTCCACCGAGATCGAAGCCGACTTTCAGTTCAGGAACGCGCCAATAGCTTTGCACAGCAGCACGCGAATACCCTTCAATTGTGTAGCCTCCGTGGTGGAGTGAGCGAAGCGGCAGGTTTTCGACGGCCGGTTGTTCAGCGTCGTCGAGAGGTTCAATAAAATCGGACATGAGGTTAGTAATTAGCAGTTAGGGAGTAGTTTTAGGGTTGCGGGAGCAAGCATCAAACATCGCCAGAAATTTGATGCCGAACATTGAGAAATACAAACATGAAGGCCTTAGCTTAAGTGAACCAACAAAACGAAACACCTCTACTGATTCAGCCAGCAGCGGCACACTAATCACTCTACAGGCTCACGGGCAGGCGCGTTTCGATGCTCTTGGCTTCCGCATAACACAGGTCGAGAGCCGCACGGGCCAAGTCGGCTGAAAGGATTTCAGGAATCTCTCCCTTCTCCAGACCATCAACGGCTGCTTGAAGTTCGGCGGTAAACGCCGCACACCACTCATCGCCACCGGGGAGTTCGGGAGTTTCGACATTGCCATTCTCGTCAAGCAGTGTGACGGGACGGTTCATCGTTGGTTCGCCACCGAGGGTGGCAAAGTCGAATAGGATCGTGGCTTTTTCCAGATAGATCTCATAGCCATGACCAAACGCATAGCCTGGTGCGGCGATTCCACCGCTGACACAACTGACGGCAACATCGGGTTTCTCGTCGTACAGATATTGTGAATGAACGTGATTGACGAACCCTTCCTGCAGAATTACAGTTGAGAATACTTTGCTGGGAACACAACACGCCAAGCCGATAAAGTGATTATCGTGAATATGCAGGTCGATTCCCCACCCTCCGAGCTTTTTGAAGTCGGACATATCGCTCGACCAATCCGGGGGAGCAATCACTCGTCGAAAGTGGGCTGCTCTCAGCTTGCCGTACTTACCGGAAGTAATCGCGTCGGCGGCAAATGTGAATTCCGGCATAAAGGGCAGGACATGGGCGACCATCAGTGGGACGCCAGCCTTCTCGGCGGCTTCCACCATTCGGGCTGCGGCAGCCGCGTCGATGGCAATTGGTTTTTCAACCAGTGTCGCTTTACCTGCGGCGATCGAATCTAGAACAACCTGTTCGTGTTGATCGGTGGGAAGGCAGATATCGACGAGATCGACGTTTGGATCATTGAGGAGATCGTGATAATCTTCGTAGGTGGCGACATCGCTCAAATCGACTTGCCCTCCCGGAGGTCCGAAATTGCCTTGGATGGAGCTCCAGTCTCCCGCTCGCTTCTTTTCGTTACGGGTGGCGATGGCGGTGACTTTTGCACCGTTTACTGATTGTGCTCCGGTGTAATGGGTGTATCCCATGAAACCCAAGCCGATAATGCCGATATTGACCATGTCTCTCCTCAATGCTGTCTCTGGATACTGAAGACTGAATAAGCGTCTGCTGAACTGAGTTTGAATCTGCCTATCGCAAGAGTGACCAATCCGTGACGGACTCTCAAGTGACAAACAGCACCAGCCCCGACTTTAGAGAAATTGACGTTCCGTCAAAACCACAGGCCCTCGACAACTCCGTGGGCTGCCACGATGGCAGACAGCAATGGCCGAAGCGATTTTTTCGATATTAACGACTGCGCAAAGATTAAGCACAAAAGTCGTTCATTGCTGACATTTACCAGTCGCTGCGAGGCAACCCACGAATTCATCGTCGCGTACAGTGCTGTACAATCCGGAAAATCGGTGAAATCGCTAAAGATTCTAGCAATTGGGGTAGCCGAAACTCGTCGTTCAGTAGTATCTTTTCGATAACAGGTCGCGGAGGCGACCCGCTGAGGCGGAATGGTGTCCGCAGCAGCAATCCACTGATTTGTGGACCCAAAGGCAAATCTGTCCAAAAAAAGGAGTGAAGGGCAATGTTGGTACTGACCCGTAAAGCTGGCGAGAGTGTTTTCATCGGCCACGATGTTTCTGTCACGATTGTGAAGGTCAATGGCCGTCAGGTGCGATTGAAGATTGACGCACCCCGCGACATCCCCATCCTGCGTGATGAACTTTGTTCACAAGAATTTGATTTCGACTTGGATGAACTGGTTCTGGAGACGGAATCGGTCAATTGATCGACTCTCGCTGAATTCGATACCACTTCGACCGGCTTGCCGGTCTTTTTTATGCGCTGAGCGAAATCTCCTCGTACGAATCACAGCTTGAGTCTGTCCCGTGAGCGGATTAGTATGGATTAACGTTAATATCGGGAAAGATCGAAGCCTCACACACGACAGGGTCACCCATGCTGAATTTTTCGGGCAAAGGCAGCGCTCATACTTGCGATGGAATCAACCGCCGCGACTTTTTGCAGGTTGGAACTTTGGGAGCCGCCGGATTATCGCTGGCAGACTTGCAGCGAATTCAGGCGAGTGAGGAAGCTGCCGGGAAAGAAAAGGATGACGAACGCTCAGTCATCATGATCTTCAATTTGGGGGCTCCGAGTCAGATCGATTGTTTTGACATGAAACCCGATGCGCCGAAAGAGATCCGTGGTCCATTTCAGCCAGTGGCTACGAAGGGTGATTTTGAAATCAGCGAGATCTTTCCCAGACATGCAGAAGTCGCTGATAAGTTTTCGCTGGTTCGAAGTTGTTATCACACCGCGTCTGCTGTACACGATTCCGGGCATCAGATGTCACAAACGGGTCGACTGTTTTCTAGTGGAGTGATTACTCCCCACGCTGGCTGTGCAACTTCTTACTTGCGAGGTCGGCGATCCGATCTCCCCGCCCATGTGATTCTTCCTGAGTCGATGGGAAATACGGGAGGTGGGATGCCTCACGGCCAAGATGCTGGCTTTCTGGGGAAAGCACACGATCCTTTTGTGTTGATGGCCGACCCTTCCAAGCCGAATTTCAAAGTTCCCGATTTATTGCCTCCCGATTCAATCGGTGAAGCACGTCTAGAGCGTCGCAAGAAATTGCGTTCGATTGTCGACAACACGGTGAAGTCATTCGAGAAATCTGAAGACGCCCGACTTTTGGACGCCAGCTTTGAATCGGCGTTTCGGATCATCTCCAGCAAAAATGCACGCGAAGCGTTTGATCTTTCCAAAGAGCCACTGAAAGTTCGCGAACGATATGGCATGACACGATTCGGGCAATGTTGTTTGCTGGCACGCCGGCTCATTGAAGCCGGTGTTCGCTTTGTGACGGTCAACACGTTCTTGACAGTCTTCAACGAGATCACCTGGGATATTCACGGGACCAAACCTTTCACTTCAATTGAAGGCATGCGAGATATCGTGGCTCCGATGTACGATCAGGCTTATGGCGCTTTGATTTCCGATTTGTCAGAGCGTGGACTGTTGGAGAAAACGCTTGTCTGTAATCTGGCCGAGTTCGGTCGCACACCTCGCGTCAATCCGGCGGGAGGCCGCGATCACTGGCCTCAATGCTGGACCTCCTATTTTGCAGGAGGGGGAATTCAGGGAGGTCGCGTTGTCGGTAAGAGCGACCCGGTGGGAGCCTATCCTGCTGAACGTCCCGTTGCCCCCAATGAGGTTGTCGCGACGATTTATGAATCACTCGGCTTCGATCTGGAAACTCATTTGCCGGGGCCCGCCGGTCGTCCGTTCCCTTTGGTCGACTTCGGTACGAAACCGATCCAAGAACTGTTTTAAGATCTTGAAGCGACGCTGTCGGAGAAGCTGGCAGCGTCCAACGATTTATATTCCACACACTGTCTCACCTGCGGAGCCCGCCTCCATGCGTTTAATGATTACCTTAGCTTGCCTGCTTGCACCGTCGCTCATCGTCAGCGCGGCGGAGATTCAGTTACTTCCCGAATCTCTGGCACTCAATGGCCCTGAAGCCACTCATCGTCTCATTATTCAAAAAAAGGCCGAAAGCTCACTCGGCGCACAGGTCACGGAAGGGGCGACTCTTCAATCTGCGAATCCGAAGATCGTCGAGGTGGTCGATGGTGTCGTTATTCCCAAGAGTAATGGTAAAACGAGGATCACGGCGGCGATGGGTGAAATGACTTCGTCAATAGAAGTGACTGTCACAGAAATGGACGTACCTTTTACATGGAGCTTTCGAAATCACGTGCAATCGGCGTTGTCGAAATCAAGCTGCAATATGGGAGCCTGTCATGGAGCGGCACAAGGCAAGAATGGTTTTTACCTATCACTGCGTGGCTATGATCCGGTCTTCGACTATTGGAGTATCACGCGACAAGCCCGCGGTCGCAGAGTGATTCCGTCTGATCCGGGGCGCAGTTTGTTGCTCACGAAGCCGACCGGTATGGTTCCTCACAAAGGTGGCGTGAGATTCGACGCAGAGAGTCTCGAATACCGCGTCTTGGCAGAATGGATCGCAGCCGGTCAACCAGAGCCGACGAAAGAAGACCCCCGGATCACTCAGCTCGAAATTCTTCCGAGGCAGATTGTCGTTCAGCCGGGAGTCTTGCAACAGTTTCTAGTTCGTGCCCACTTCTCCGATGGGCGCGTCGAAGATGTGACGCAGTGGGCGAAGTATAGTTCGACGAATTCCACAGTTGCAGACGTTGACGATCTTGGTCGCTCGGACATCAAAGGTCACGGCGAAGGCTCCATTGTCGCTTGGTATCTGGGACAGAACGTCGTGGGAATTATCACATCTCCGTACGATCAGAGTGTTCCCGACTATCTCTATGCGGGCAGTTCCGAAAACCTGATCGACAAACATGTCAACGAGAAGCTGAAGTCCTTGAACATTCCGCCCTCGCCAATGGCCTCGGATTCGGATTTTATTCGTCGCGTGTATCTCGACACTTTGGGCATCTTGCCGACGGAAGCGGAGACAAAACAATTTCTACTCAGCAGTGAACCGAACAAACGCAACAAACTAATTGATGACGTTCTCGCACGACCCGAGTTTGTTGATTACTGGACCTATCGCTGGTCAGACTTGTTTCTGCTCTCAGGGGAACGTTTACGTCCGCTGGCATTGGATGCGTTTTCGAAATGGATTCGCGAACGGGTTGAGAAAAACACACCTTGGGACGAGTTTGCTCGCGATGTGATTCTCGCCAAGGGAAACAGTCATGAGAACGGAGCCGTCAATTTCTACACGCTGCACCAAGATCCATTGGATACTGCAGAAACTGTTTCGATGGCATTTATGGGGATGGCGATCAACTGTGCTCGCTGTCACGATCACCCACTCGAGAAATGGACCAACAACGATTATTACGGCATGGCTAACCTCTTCTCCCGCGTGAGAGCTAAAGGCTGGGGAGGAGATTATCGTAGCGGCGATGGAAAGCGGGATGTGTATGTGGTCGAACGAGGAGAATTAATTCAACCTCGTCTGGGAGAACCGCAAACGCCACGACCATTGCAGGGAGAGCCTGTTGCCTTCGATTCAACGAAAGATCGCCGGACGCATTTGGTGGAATGGTTAGTGACTGACGAGAATCCGTATTTCAGCAAAGCGATTACAAACCGTGTGTGGGCCAATTTTCTGGGTGTCGGTATTGTCGAAAATGTCGATGATTTGCGACTCACCAATCCCCCCAGCAACGAGGCGTTGCTAGAGGGTTTGTCTCACTATTTAGAGGAGCAGGATTATAACCTGAAATCGTTGATGCGGTTGATTCTGCAATCAAAGACGTACCAACGATCGAGCCAGTTTATTGCCGGGAATGACGCCGACGAACGGTTTTACTCACACTACTACCCACGTCGCCTGAAAGCCGAAGTTTTGCTAGACGCTGTCTCGCAAGTCGTCGATGCACCGACAAAGTTTGCCGGCTATGACGACGGGACGCGGGCGTTACAACTTCGCGATGTGAATGTCTCGTCCTATTTTCTGGACACCTTCGGACGTCCAGAACGTTTGGCGACTTGCGAATGCGAGCGAACAGATGAACCGAGCATGGTGCAGGTACTGCATCTGGTGAACGGCGACACATTTAACAAGAAGCTGTCGCAAGAGAAGAATTTAATCAGCAACATTGTTGAACAGAAAATTCCAGATGCAGCAATTGTTGACTCCGCCTATCTCAGAGCGTTCAGCCGATTCCCGACCGGCCAGGAGAGAATCGAGATTTTAACCGTGTTATCACAAACCTCGCCCGACGAACGTCGGCAGATGATTGAAGATCTCTATTGGAGCTTATTGAGTTCACGCGAGTTTCTGTTTCAACATTGAATTTAGCAACTTGCAACTAGCGATTAGTAGGGCTGGTGCCACCGGCCAGAATATTGAACCGACCAGAGAACGACACACCATGCAAAATATTATCACCAGCTTCGCGTTCATCATCGTTGTATCAACTGTCGTTTCAGCCTCTGCTGACGAGATCGACTTCAACGCCGATGTCGCGCCGATTTTCATGAAGTATTGCAACGGCTGTCACGATGAAGTGGAGGCCAATGGCGAGATCGTTTTAACGACATTCGAAAACCTGATGACGGGTGGTCAAAGTGGCGATGTCATCAAGGCGAAAGACGCCCAGAACTCGTACCTGATTCAATTGATTGAGGGACGTTCCGAACCAATCATGCCGCCGGAAGATAATAAAGGCCCCGGTAAAGACGAGATCGCCATTATCCGCAAATGGATTGATGCGGGGGCAAAGAAACCAACCAAGCCGCTGATTCGTCGGCTGGTGAATGTACCAAGTATCGAACCGCGTGATAAAGTCCGCCGGGCAATCACGTCGGTCACTCATTCCAAAGATGGTCGTTGGATGGCCGTTGGTCGGTATGGTTCAGTGGAAGTCTACACACTGCCCGATCAGAAGTTAGTTCAGACCATCGACGGCATGACGGGTAACGTCAACGATGTTGGTTTTTCTGCCGATGGAGAGATATTATTTGCGGCTGCTGGGGAACCGGGACTGTACGGTCAGTTATCGTTGTTCTCCACGAAATCATGGAAATCACTGCGAGTGCTCGAAGGTCACTCAGACAGCCTTTATGCGGCCGACATCTCACCCGACGGCAAGTTTGTTGCCACCGGCAGTTACGACCAGGCGATCATTTTGTGGGATCTGAATACGGGCGAGATGCTCAACACATTAACCGGCCATAACGGGCCGGTTTACGATCTCGAATACCATCCAACGATGCCACTCTTGGCGTCGGCAAGTGGCGACCGGACGGTCAAATTGTGGGACGTGACAACCGGCAAACGGCTCGACACGTTCAACGAGCCGGAGAAAGAACAATACACCGCTTCATTCAGTCCTGATGGAAAGCAATTGGCCGCGGCCGGCGTTGATCGACGCATTCGCCTCTGGAATATCACCCAAAAAGGACAAGAAGGAACCAACCCGATTCTCTTCTCACGATTTGCTCACGAGAAACCGATTGTGCGCGTGGTTTTCTCTCCCGATGGTGACATCTTGGCGTCTGCCGGGGAAGATCTCGTCCTCAAATTGTGGGAGACGAAAGGCTACACGCAAACCGGGATGTTGGGACAACAATCCGATTGGCCCGCGGGTGTCTCATTTACTCCCCAGAGTGATGCACTTGTCATCGGACGAATGAACGGCACCCTGACTTCTTACACGATAAAGCCCGAGTATCGCAAAGACGCCAACACGGGAGAGCCGGTGTTTCTGGTGGGGGCTCCCGAAACCATTCCCGACATTCCGATGTCGGAAGACGGTTTGAAAGCGGTCGCCGAACTGGAGCCGAACGATACACTCGCCAAACCACAACTGTTGACACTCCCCGCAAAAGTGGACGGCGTTCTGTTACCGAGCGATGGTATGCCTGAAGATGTGGACCTTTATCGTTTCACCGCCAAAGCAGGCGAGAGTTGGGTGATTGAAACGAACGCCGAACAACAGAAGTCTCCTGCTGATACCGTGATTGAATTGTTCGACGCTAAGGGTGAACCCGTTTTGCGTTATTTACTGCAAGCGGTGCGGGAATCATATATCAATTTTCGAGGTCTGAATTCCACGGAAGCCCAGGTGCGTGTGAAAGGTTGGGAAGAGATGGGACTCGATCAGTACCTCTACATGAACGGTGAAATCGGGCGGATCATTCGCATGCCGAAAGGGCCAGACTCGGGTTTTCTCTTGTACGGTGATGGCAAACGTCGAGCGTACTTCGACACTACGGCGGTGACTCATCCCAGTGAAGAACCGGTTTACATTGTCGAAGCATTTCCACTGGGAACCAAGCTGATCGATAACGGTTTACCGGTCTTTCCGCTCTACTATCGAAACGACGATGATGGACGCCGCAAATTGGGGGAAGACTCTCGATTGATGTTTACGGCACCGCAAGATGGTGAATACTTGGTGCGAGTGAGAGACACACGCGGTTTTGGTGGCCAAGACTACAAATACGCTCTTACAATACGCCCCCCCAAACCGGACTTCTCAATCAATGTGACCGGTGGTGGTGCGATTGTCAAAAAAGGTGGCGGCGTAAAATTAACCTTCAAGGTGGATCGTCAGGATGACTTTGAAGGCGAGGTTCGATTATCACTCAACAATCTGCCGGAGGGATATACCATTCCCGAGAATCTAGTCATTGAAGAAGGACACACCACCGCAGAGACCGTACTCACGGCGTCTCCCGATGCAGAAGTGATCGAAGAAGAACGCTGGAAAAAAGTGAAAGTGTTGGCGAACGCAGAAATACGCGGAGAGAAAGTCACCCGTGAAGTAAGCGATCTCGGACACATCAAAATCGCAGAGGCTCCTAAAGCCGTATTGCACTTACTAATGCCGGACGGCTCGAACAGCGGACTACAACTCAAACCGGGCGGTCGTGTGCAGGCATTGTTGAAAGTTGATCGAGCCAATAGTTTCAATGGGGAATTAAAATGTGATATTCACAACTTGCCGCACGGTGTGATTGTCGACAACCTGGGGCTCAACGGCGTGATGATTCGGCAAGGTGAAAACGAGCGGATGATTTTCATCTCGGCAGAGGAGTGGGTGCAGCCGATGTCTCGTCCCATTTTTGCCAGTGCCACCGGTTCCTATACTGAAAAAGAAAAAGATGAGAAGACTGGCAAAGAAAAAAATGTGAACCGAAACATCGCCCAGCACTCGACTCCATTGGTACTCAATATTGTGAAAAACCCAAGTGTCGTACGGAATACGCCGTGACGCAGTTTGATCCTCGCGAAAATTATGACATCCCGGATCCTCCCCTCAGAGTCATCTTCAGCGGACGTGTGCAGGGCGTCGGATTTCGGTGGACCTGCCAACGCATCGCCAAAAGACATTCGGTCTCTGGAACCGTCAAAAATCTCCCAGACGGAACCGTTGAACTGTATGCAGATGGGGGCCAACTGGCTGCGTTTCTGGCTGAAATAGAAACTAAAATGGCTGGAAATATTCGATCACGAAATGTCACCTCTGTCCTCGATCACGTGGCGTTTGAGGGGTTCAAGATCATCTGATCACGGGATTTCGCAGTTTCTCAGGTCGTGGTCTTCAGGATCTGTCTGACTTTTCGGCCTGAAGGCGTGAAATTTCCATTCAGAATGGGATTTCTCCAGAAGGTCACTTTTCTGGGCTGATTTCTCGTTGTAAAGTGCTGTTATTCTCCGGTTTGCGTTTTTTGGCGAATCCCCGGGACTAAGTCCAGCGTAACGACTGGCAAAGACGTACTCAGAATGTCTCATCTTATTTCTGTGCTGAGTTTTACAGGATTTCGACTATGTTGAATCTGCTGGCTGTTCAATCGGAATGGATTGGCATTATTGTCGGTGTGGTGGTCATGCTGGGCATCATTCTTGGCGTTTGCTACGGCACTCAAGCCGGTATGATCGCCCGTGCGACGACCAAAGAATCAATCCGGCAACCATTGTTTCCCATGCTGATTGTCTTGGGAATCATCGTGCTGGTGATCAACACGTTTGTCCCGATGTTTACCTTCGGCGACGACTTCAAACTGCTCATGGACTGCGGTCTGGCGACTTTGCTCATTAGCGGATTGCTATTAGGTGTCTGGACTGCCAGCACGAGTGTCGCTGCGGAAATCGAAGGAAAAACCGCGATGACGCTGCTCTCCAAGCCGATTACGCGGCGTCAATTCATCGTCGGGAAGTATCTCGGCATCGTCAATGCGACCATGCTGCTGCTCATACCTTTGACGATCACGCTGTTGTTGTTGCTCTATTACAAAGTGGGATACGATGCCCGAGAGTCGTCTGCCGATGCTCCGACGTACGCCGAACGAATGATTTGGATTTATAAAACGTTGCCAGGAATTTTATTGGCAATCATGGAAATCTCTGTATTGAGCGCTGTGAGCGTGGCCATTTCGACCCGCGTGCCGATGGTCGTCAATCTGGTCACTTGTTTGAGTATTTTTGTGGTCGGACACCTGACCGCCATCATCGTCTCATCCCCGGAAGGGCTCAATGAGTTTGTACAATTTATGGGACAAGTCATTGCCACAGTCCTCCCTCAGCTCGATAATTTCAATATCACTGCAGCAATCGCCACGGGGACGTTAGTGCCGCCGGTTTATTTGGCACTGGCATTTGTCTATTGTTTGGCATATTCGGTGGCGGGCATACTGTTGGCCTTTATTTTGTTCGAGGATCGCGATCTGGCCTGATCGATTTTTGTCAGAGGTGTCTAAGACGCTGACAAGATTCGCAACGGAGTCACAGGTCTCCGCTGGAATGGCGGACGGGAGTTGGGAGTCCATGATCGCTCAAGAAAGAGCGAGGATTCGTGAGTACATCACTGCCCACTTCCATACAAAATCGTGTCTTGAATCGCAAAGACTGGACCTCACGTGAGGGGCTCTTTGCGTTCGGCTGGGGCGTTCTTGCTGCCCTGTTTCTCATCCCGCTCGTGCTCAGCTTTCTGTTCTTGATGGAACTGGTGGAATCTCATGGAAAAGTCGTGCTCTCGCGCGAAGAAGCCTCTGCGATTTTCGACCGCTACGGGATACCGGGGAAAGATCAACTTCCCGATGAGCCAATTCTGAAATTGGAAAACAGTGGCCTGTTACCAATTATTGTACGCAATGAGGATCATATTTCGGGAGTCGTGGCGGGAACCATGTATCGCAATATCAGTGCGGTTCGTACCAATCAATCCGCGATTTATTTTCTGACGGGGGTGTTGGTCAGCTCACTGCTGTTGGTTCTGCTCGCGGTCGAACGAAACCGTTCAGCCGTTTTCCGAATGACACAACTGATTGAAGCCCGAGTTCGCCGTATCGTACACAGACAAGTCTTAAGATTGGGTCAAAGCGATTTGACGGGAGAAATACACCAGCGTGCTGCGAAACTGTTTGGTCAAGAAGCGTTGCTGCTGGGTGAGCGGTTCGCGCGATACTCGCGTGCTGTGACTTGCGAGTTGGCATTAACACTCGGACTGATTGTGGTCGGGGTCATGATCGATTGGCTGACCTTTCTTATCTGTCTGCTACCCCTCGAAGCCGGTTGGTTAGTCTGGCGATCTTACTCCCGCCGTAGCGCAAGGCAACGTACAGAGTTGCAGGAGAAGGCTCGCATCGATCTGGAATTACTGGAGAGCGGGCTCGGATCAGCTCGATTGGTACGAGGGTATGGGATGGAGGAGTTCGAGCAGAATCAATTCCAACAATTGATTGATGAGTATCACCAAAAGCGTTCCAACTTAGCAGACTCAAATCGTTGGGCGCTACGCATCGGTGCGGCGATCGGGATGATTCTATTTTTGATTGTGTTGGTAGTATTGATGACCAAGATGACACAGTCAGTGAATATTCCGTTTGCTTTACCGAGAGCAATTACTCTGGTCGTGTTAGTGGGTGGAATTTCGTTATTGGTCAAAGATCTGGGGTTGGTGACAGAGTCCTTGGCTGTCTGCAAAGAGATCTCTGGTCGAATTCACCAGTTTCTCAACATCAAACCACAGGTAGGTCAGGCAGTGGGAGCCAAATTCCTTCCTCCGGTGGCCCGGTCTGTTTACTGCGAATCGGTCACTTACACCGAACCAAACGCAAAAGAACCGTTACTCGACAAGCTCGATCTGAAAATCAAAGCCGGGGAAGTGGTCGGATTAGTCTCTTTGGATCGGAAACTCGCACGGGCCGTTGCCTTCTTGATGCCTCGATTGATCGAGCCACAATCGGGACGAATCTTGTTCGATGGTGAAGATATCGCCTGGGGAACTCTGGAATCGATCCGCGCAGAAACGATGGTGGTCTCAGCCGATGATCCCGTGCTGACAGGAACCGTGCTGGAAAATTTGACCGGTGGCTCGACGGAGTACTCTTTGCAAGAAGCCACAGACGCCGCCAAATTGGCTCATGCGCATAACTTTCTCAGTAAGTTACCAAAGGGGTACGAAACAAAACTTGGCGTACACGGCCATCAACTTGATGAAGGTCAGCGTTACCGCTTGTCGCTCGCTCGTGCGATTCTTCGTGATCCAGCGTTCCTAATTCTCGAAGAGCCAACCTCACCACTCGATGCCGATGTAAAAGGTTTGTTGGACGACGCCTACTCCCGAATTTTTCCCGGTCGAACGGTGTTGATTCTTCCCGGACGACTCTCGACCGTCAAAAAAGCAGATCGCGTAATTGTGCTTCATGACGGTCGTGCCGTCGCGGTCGGCACTCATCCGACATTAATACAAAGCGAGCCACTCTATCGACATTGGGAGTATTCACGATTCAACGAATATCGTGATGAAACCGTTTCCTGATCGATCCGTATTCCCGAACACTCAAGACCCATTTCAAGATGTCAAGATTTGGTGAATGGGGGACACACCTCGACCGAATCTTGACCAAATCTTGCCCCAAATGTTGCCGAATCTTGATTCCGAATCTTGTGTACCCTTGAGCAAGTCGTTGGCGTTCTACGGTTTGCGCTGATTGCTTCGTTTTCGTGAGATGTCACTTTTTGTGGGGACGCATCTTCTACGTCACGCGAGATCGCCTCCTTTCTCACGTTGCAGGGGTCGTCATTGTTCAACACGCTACGAGAATCCGGTCTCATATTGGGTTGTGATGACGTTCAAATTGCCAAAGATCGAGTCGCCGTCAGGCGAACCACGAACGCTAACTCTGGTAGTACACATTTGGCAAGACGAGTTTGAGCGAGCCACTATTTTTGACGCCAAGCCGCGAAGAGACAAAGAATCGCAAAGAAGCTTCACTCTATTATTGGGTGGCACTGGTCGGCTTGTCCGCCAGTGAGATGGCAGTGGAGCAACTTCTTCAAACCGCAGAGGACGCCGTGAATTTACAGTGTGGGTGGCTGGGGCACTAACAGCATGTCAATTAAGAATGACGTTCGATAGAACATCGTACGACCACTGAAGTCTTATCATCCATAGCCCCAGAATCTCCAGCGTGAACCTCTCTCATCTGGGGCCATGTTCGTGTTCAAGTAGAGCATAGACAATACAGAAAACCAATTTATTCTGGACTTCAACCCTGAGAACGCCCCAGCCACCCGACGCGTATCTCACGCAGCGGCGCGACGGCGCAGAGCAAAACAAACAACACATCCGATTCTGGGTAGTAGCGATTGCTCTTTTCGGTATACCGCAGGCAGCGGAGAGAATATTTCATAGCCCGATC
>JAQWSQ010000119.1 GCA_029243145.1 Planctomycetaceae bacterium
GAGCGATTTCCGACGTTGTGAGGCCTTCATCAGCAGCGGAGAGGACTTCCAAGCGACGTTCTTTGGAATAGGACATGGCGACTCCTTTCATGAGGTGATCGAGTTCTTCCTACTCTACCTATTCCTCCTGGATGGCGCTACACTTATCTTTCATTCGCTCTAGCCATCTTCTTTGCGAGACAATAGATAGTCTTGGGTAAATCGACGGAGGTCTGCCTTTTGTGTGTTCCATTTCCAGCAGCCCGAATTGGCATCCACGGTAATGTCTTGAGTCGGGTCAAAATCACAGGCAGTAAAGTCGATAAACTTTGAGCATAGTGGCGATCTTTTAGCGAGCCGTGCCACAGATGGAACAGAGATTGATTGAGATATCCGATCGAACCGCCCACTTCTCGCTCAAATTTTTCTCCCCACTGGCGATAATGATTCTGTTGACTGGAATTGAACGAGAAAGCTCGCCTCGCTTCTTCGTAAAATCCTAATGCAGCCGCAATGATCAACTTGTCCCCGCCACCGATGATCATCGAATCGTAGAAGCCGCAGGCTTCCAAGACATCGCGTCGGGCTGCCCAGGCAAAGCCGGGGCAATAACTATATTTTTGACTCAACCCCGTCTGCTGAAAAATCTCTGCAAGACAATGAGGAGCTTGGTCGATAAAATGGAGAATCGAACTTCGGACATCTTCCACCGCAGAAAAATCGGAAGTCCCATTTTTGGGACGACATAGCATCTTTGCCTGGGAGAACAATTGGATCAACTGATACTCTTCGAGTGCGATGATCGCCTCTTCGTGCCAAGATTCATTCTCAAAAACAATATCAGAATCGAGCCAAGCAACTTTAGAACATGACGCTGGCAGCGTTTCGAGGGCAATATTCAGCAGACGTTCTTTTTGCCACAGCACCGCTTCTCCCGGTAATTGGATCAGGATGTCGACATCGCTGTCTGTCAGTTGCGATTTTCCCAACGTGTACTCAACGTGTACTCAACGGCGACGAGTGGGATCTTCAAGTGTTGGCGGAAGGCGCGGAAGTTTGCGATGCGGGAGCGATAGCCGGCAGGATTATAGAAGGCCGTGATCGCCCAGAGCGGTTCTGATCGCAGCACACTCCCCCCTCCCTGGATAAAAAATAATTTATGGTTTTGCCATCGCTCGACAGTCTATTGAGAAACGGCTTTGCACGCGAGAATGAAAGTTTTTCAACGGGCTGTCAGGTGATTCTAAGGATTCACCGGCGGTTTACTATAATACGGTGGGATTTGCTGCAAACTTTCGCTAGATTTCTCTCAAGGGTCGATTTATTCTCATCTCGCTTCGGGAGCGCTCATTATGCCTCGTTTGAATCTTCTCGTGATTCTTATGCTCTCTGCATTCATGGCCTCGCACACTTCCGCTCAACAGTTCGAAACCAAGTTCGACGTGCCTTACGCAGGAACCGACAATCCTCGGCAGACACTCAACCTCTACCTGCCCACCGCCAAGAGTGAAAAACCTCGCCCTGTGATCGTCTTCATTCACGGCGGAGGTTGGCAGAATGGTGATAAAGCCGGTGGTCGCCGCTGGCTGACAACGTATTTAAGAAGCGGACAGTATGCGGGTGTATCAGTCGGCTACCGGCTCACCAATGAAGCCCACTGGCCCTCACAAATTCACGACTGCAAAGCCGCCATCCGTTGGATTCGTGCGAACGCCGACGAATACAATCTCGACCCCGAACGCATTGGCATCATGGGAACCTCGGCTGGTGGACATCTCGTCGCCATGTTGGGTACAAGTGGAGAGGTCAAAGATCTCGAAGGCGACCTGGGCGACAACGATGATCAATCTTCGCGCGTGACGTGTGTGGTTGATTTCTTCGGGCCGACCGAAATGCTGACCATGGGAAAATCGCCGGGACTCGATCACAACGCCCCCGGTTCTCCCGAAGCGAAGCTGTTGGGCGGTCCGATTCAGGAAACAAAAGACGTGGCACGTTCCGCGTCTCCCATCACGCATGTCACGAAAGACGATGCCCCGTTCCTGATCATTCATGGCACCAAAGATCCTCTGGTGCCGTTTGAACAATCGACCAAGTTTCAAAAACAATTGCAGGCGGTCGGCGTGACTGCCAATTTAATCACCATGAAAGACGGCGGACACGGCGGCTTCCGCAATCGGAAACTCGATGAAGTGATTCAGACGTTTTTCAACATCCACCTGCGCGGTGTCGATGACGAAATCAAAGATGAAACATTAATGAACGAACCGCGTCCCCAAAAATGAATCGCAAGCCAACCGTTTTACTCGCAGTTTCAATGCTTCCCATCTGCTGGCTGGGAATGATGTTGGTCCATGAAGTTGGACACGTTCTGGGAGCATGGTTGACGGGTGGTGTTGTGCAGAAAGTTGTTTAGCATCCGCTTGTCATCTCGCGAACCGATGTTTCGCCCAATCCGTCGCCTTTGATTGTTGTCTGGGCGGGACCGATTGCAGGTTCTTTGTTGCCGGTCTTTTTTTGGGTTTGTTTGTACCGATGGCGTTCTGCGTTTCTCATTAAGTTCTTTGCCGGCTATTGCTTGATCGCTAATGGAGCCTACATCGGGGCAGGTTCATTCGAGAAGATTGAGGACTGCCGGGAGATGCTGATCCACGAGACACCGATCTGGGTGTTGTGGCTGTTCGGAATCAGTGCCTGTTCGCTGGCCTTTTATTTCTGGAATGGCCTGGGGCCAAAATTCGGCTGTGGCAAAAAGCCAGAACTGGTCAGTTGGAAACTCGCGATCAGTGGGACAGGATTTTCGGCGATGTTCATCACCTGCAGTTTTCTGTTCGGCAACCGCGGGTGAGAGAGTATGCGTTATGATGAATCAGTTTTTTTGAATTAGGAATGCAGGAAAGCAGGAATACGATATGGTTTCATTATCTCTAATAGTGCTCAAAACCAAACAAGAGGAGTCGCTTCGGGACTTTTACGGAACGCTGGGAATTGAATTCCAGACAGAACAACATGGCACTGGTCCGACACATCATGCTGGAGAACTTGGCGATCTGATTATGGAAATCTATCCTCTCAATGAGAATGCGATGACAGATCAAACAACTCGACTGGGATTTATTGTCGAAGATCTCAGACAAACTCTGGAATTTCTCGAAAATCTGAATCTGATTGAGAAGAAAGACCCCGTTCAAACTGAATGGGGGCTCAGAGTCGTCCTTCGTGATCCCGATGGCCGCGCGGTTGAGTTGTACCAGAGATTATAAGAACCCTTCCTGATTTCCTCATGCCTCTCAGGAAAAGGTAACCGAACTGACAGGCTGGATTCATAATCAGGAACACTGATATCCGCTAATCTTCACTAATCAGAACGCATGATTGACTACTCAAAACATTACCGAACTGGAGAAGAGATCCGGCCAGGAGATAAAATTCGTCTAGCCGGATATTCTGGGATTGTGAGATTTGTTCTAGAGTTGCCGGGAGTTCCGGCTGGATGGGAGCAATCCGAAGAATGGTTGGGTACGGAGAAAGGCTTCATGCTCGAAGTGGAAAGCATGGGATTGGTGTTTAACGATGAGAGTGATGAGGATTTAGATTTCGTGGCACGGAAGACATGATCCCCTTCCTGCTTTCCTGCTTTCCTGCCTTCCTAATATATCTCGATAAGAGCAGATCGCCGAACGAAGTTCATAATCAGGAACACTGATCTCCACTAATCAGGATCTCATATTTTGATCAGTGTGGATAAGCGAAAATCAGTGTTCTTCCAATCAAACCATTCTTCTCGACTTGTTGGTGTTTTCTTTTCCCGCGCCTTCGCGCCTCTGCGTGAGACTTCTCACACATCCTCTTCCTGCATTCCTAATCATCTCATTGATCACATTTCGGCGATCAATACAACAAGATCTCCTTCTCATCTCTCTCTCGTAAATACTTCTCTCCACCACTTTCACCGGTCTTTCCTCTGTTTTTCGTGCTCTTTTGATGCTTTCGGGGATTTTTCTCAGAAGTCCTGTAACATTTCTCGCGTTCTCTCGCTGGGGAGAGTGTTAAGCAACACTCACCCACTTTTAAGAGAAGAGAACAATGAAAAACACAACCAAAGCCCTTGTCGCCCTGACCTTCGCCGCTTGCCTCGCCATGACCGGAGTTGCTGAAGCCGGCAATCATCGTGGCAATCACGGTGGAAGTCATGGCGGAAGTCACGGCCATCACAACAACCATGGTGGACATTACAACCACGGTCATAACCACGGTCATTGGAACCACTACCGCAACAACTACCGATCAAACTACTACGGTTACGGTC
>JAQWSQ010000135.1 GCA_029243145.1 Planctomycetaceae bacterium
GCGCGAGTCATTTGAACGACGGCCCCTTTGCTGGTCGCGTAGGGAGTGCGGTTTGCTAAACCGACCAGTCCCAGTGTACTGGCCATATTGATGATCTTACCAGACTGGGCATCTTTCATGTGTGGTGTGACAGCTTTGGAACAGATCCAAATGCCGTCAACATTGATTCGTTGGACCTCTTGGAATTCCTCGTATGTCAGTTCGTCGATCGGACCGCGAATGTTGATTCCCGCGTTGTTGATCAGGATGTCAATTTTACTGAACTCTGCGATGGTGCTATCGACGAGAGCTTGTACTTCACTGTCTGATGCGACATCGGCCTGGATTCCCAATGTCTTCACGCCGTACTCTTGGGCGATGCGTGTTGCCACGCTTTCCACTTCGGACTGATTCCGGCTGCTCAATACGACGTTCGCTCCCGCCGATGCCAAGCCTTCGGCCATCGCTTCACCGAGCCCCTTAGAACCTCCCGTGACGATGGCAACTTTGTCGGTCAGGTCGAACAGTTTGATTCCCGGCAACATATTTGGATCTTCCTCAATGTCAGATTAGTGAATGCTTAAATTGCAGAGTGAATCAGAATGTGGTCCGCAAACGACTCCAGTGTTTCGGGGTAATCACTGCGAGTATGGACACCCCGACTTTCTTGTCGGGCAAGGGCCGCTGCGATGACAATTCTTGCGACCAGAAACAGATTCTGCAATTCCCAGCCAGCCACACTATGGAACTCCTGGCGAGAGACATATCGATCCCAGAATTCAATCTGTTTCAGGGCCGAATGCAAATCGTCTTCACTGCGTTTAATTCCCACCTGCCTCCACATTAAACTGGAGAGCGAGTTTCGCATATCTTCAATCTTCAACTCTTCTTCCGGTAAAGTATCGAGGGGGGGCGAATCGAGTGACGGAACGGTGAAGTTGTCCGGGATCTCTAACGCTCGCTGTGAAGCACCTTCGCCGGCTCGTAATCCATACACCAGCCCTTCGAGCAGGCTGTTAGAGGCAAGGCGATTGGCGCCGTGTAATCCTGTGGAGGTCACTTCTCCCGCCGCCCACAACCCGTCAAGCGTGGTTCTCCCTTGGAGATCGACGGTGACACCGCCAATCATGTAATGAGCTCCCGGACGGACGGGAATGCGTTCATTGGTGATGTCGATGCCGAATTTATCACACACTTTCTTGATATGTGGGAATCTCTCATTCACAAGTTCGTTCGGCAAATGTGTTAAATCCAGATAGACGCAGGGGTGCTTTGTTTTCTCCATCTGGGCAGTAATCGCGAGGGAGACTTCATCGCGTGGTGCCAGTTCGCCCATTTCATGGTACTCGGCCATAAACCGGTGTCCCGTGACATCGACCAGATAGGCGCCTTCACCGCGTACCGCTTCGGTAATCAGATGGCGAGAGCTGCCAGCGATGTACAGAACGGTCGGATGAAATTGCATGAATTCCATATCTCGCAGTTCGGCTCCCGCACGAAATGCAATCGCGTGCCCATCGGCTGTGGCGATGTCGGGGTTTGTCGTTTCGCGATAGAGTTGCCCGGCTCCTCCTGTGCAAATGATCGTTTGTTTGGCCCAGACAAAAGTCTTGCCGTGGGAATTGCTCCAAACGAGTGCCCCTCGACAAGTCTCATCATGCGTGAGGAGGTCGATGCTGAATGTGTTTTCCCAAATTTCGATATTGTCTTTGGCACGGACCGTTTCGATCATCGCCCGCATGATTTCTTTACCTGTCGCGTCTCCCAAAGCGTGAGCGATCCGGCGATGGGAATGTCCCCCTTCTTGCGTGAGGGCAATTTCGCCATCTTCCCGATCAAACTTTGTACCAAGTTCGATCAACTCACGGATTCGCTGCGGCGCTTCCTTGATGACGGCTTCGACCACATCTTGTTGGCAAAGTCCTTTGCCGGCGGACACCGTATCTGAAACATGATTGGCGACATTATCGAGTGGGTCGAGGACGCCGGCAATTCCTCCCTGTGCCCACGAACTGTTGGAAAGCACGAGTTCATCTTTTGTCACGACGACAGTTCGCAATCGTGGATCAATCGAAAGCGCTGCGCGTAAACCGGCGATGCCACCGCCCAAAATGATAACGTCGGCGAACATATGCGGAACACGCTTAGGGTCGAAGGGGACCAGATAACGAGTTGGCGGGTGAACAATTTGTGGATTCAAGGGTTTGAGTCCTGAGTGTGATAAGTCGTTGTCTACTATAGTAGATAGGTGGTAGAAATGCCCCCCGATTGTGTTGGCTTCAGCAGAAATCAAGTTTCTGCCGCCCCAACAGTTTCTTTCAGACACACCTCGACCGAATCTTGACCAAATATTGAATCAAAACTTCCCGAATCTTGATTCCGTATCTTGTGTACTCTTGAGCAAGTTGTTGGTTCTCTTGGGTTTGCGTGAATCACTTCGTTTTGGTGAGTTACCGGTTTTGTGGGGACGCATTTTCTACGTCACGCGAAATCGCCTCCGATTTCACGTTGCAGTGGTCGTCATTGATGAACAGTGAATGACGCTCGAACCTATCCAATGTGCTTGCGCACAATGGCTATGACCCAATGACTATGACGCAGTCTAATTGCCAAAGATCGAATCGCCGTCAGGCGAATCACGAACGCTAACTCTGGTAGCACATAATCCGCAAGATCATCTTTTCGACGCAAAGCCGCCGAGACGCGAAGAAACGCGAAGCGATTTATAGCCCTCGGGCGAGCAAGTGACGGCCGCCGAGCAGAGCGAGGAAGCGAGGCCGAACTCGCTAGAAATCGCATCTCCTTCTTCACGAGGGATGGGATAGTTCAACCGCAGAGAATTTGTGTGAAGTGTGGCTGGGGCTCTCGTAAGTGTGCAAAGTAGATTGAACTTTCATTTCCCATGCAGCCTTTGCATTTCGGAAAGCAAGCATAGCCCCAGATGAGAAAAAGGGTGGCAATGGTCGGGTTGTCCGCCAGTGTGAAAAAACACTCACGCAGAGGCGACAAGCCGCAGAGAAAAACAAGAAAGACTCTTACACTTGGATAGCACCCATCGCTTGTCATACGAGATGGCGCAGGAGACCATGACATTCGGAGGCATCCTCTTCGCGGTGCGCCACTCAAAAATGTTTTCGCCCGCGTTCAGCATGTTGGTTGGCGGGTGCGATGTTCATCGACCTTCCAACGGTCCGCACGGCGGACTCTACTTGGCTGTTTGAGTGACTTTCTGAAAGACGTTCTCAAATCGTCATGGCGTTAAAGCCGCCGTCGATGACGATGTTGGCGCCGTTCATAAAGCTGCCCGCTTTGGGGGAGGCCATCAGGACAACCGCTCCCGCGAGTTCTTCGGCATCACCAAAACGATCAGCCGGAGTGTGCCGCATGATGCTTTCGACACGATCTGGTGTGAGGACTTTCCGGTTTTGTTCGGCAGGAAAGAATCCCGGAGAAAGGGCGTTCACGCGGATGCCGTCTTTGGCCCATTCGCGCGCCAGGTTTTGAGTCAGGTTCAACACGGCAGCTTTCGACGCAGAGTAGGTGAAGACTCTCGAAAGAGGAGTCATCGCGGATGCCGAGGCGACGTTGATGATGGCGCCTTTAGTCTCACTCTCAAGCATGAATTTTCCGAACACCTGACAGGCAAGACGCACCGACGAGAGATTCACATTGAAGATGCGGTCCCATTCTTCCTCGGGAATCTCGAGAAACGGCGTCGCGGCGTTCACTCCTGCGCCGTTCACAAGCACGTCGGCTTGTCGATTGTTGGCTTTCAGATGCTCAACGATGGCTTCGAGATCGGTCCGACTGGTGGAGTCCGCGGCCATGAATTCAGCCGATCCGCCGGCATCAACGATTTTTTGAGCCGCTTCGCCACCACGTTCAGCGCTGCGTCCCACGATGATGACGTGTGCTCCGGCACCCCCTAACGCATCAGCGATGGCTCCCCCCAGGACTCCCGTTCCTCCGATGACAACGGCAGTTTTCTCGGACAAGCCATAAAGATCGAGTAGGTAGTCTGAAGGAGTCATGATGTTAATTTCGTGTGCGTGGGAAGAAAACGAATTTCACTGCTGGATGAGCCAGCAGTGGCACCCGTCGTTTCATGATGGAACCTTGGAGATTGGCTATCCGATGAAATCGACATCGACCTTATGGGGAATGATGCCGGCTTCGAAGCCTCGATCCAGAAGCAGTTTGACTGCTTCGCGACCTTTTTCTCCAAAGTCGAGTGTCCAGTCGTTGACGTACATGCCGACAAATTTGTCGGCTTTGGCATCGTTCAAGCCGCGACCAAATTGAGCCGCATAGTCGAGACCAGCCTGACGATTGTCGAGGCCATACTGGATACTCTCTTTGAGGAGGGCGGTCACTTCTTCCATCGCCTGTTGTCCCATGTCGCGACGGATGGCGTTCGCTCCCAAGGGAAGGGGAAGACCTGTGTCTTCGAACCACCAGACACCGAGATCGACCACGAGCTTGAGCCCTTGGTCTTCGTAGGTGAGTTGTCCTTCATGAATGCAGAGCCCGGCATCGACTTTGCCTTGCTCGACCACATTGAGGATTTCGTCGAAGGGATGAACTTCAAACTCGAAGTCGTCACCCAGCAGTAATTTGAGTCCCAGGAATGCCGTGGTGTATGTGCCGGGAACGGCGATCTTTTTGCCGCGAAGATCGTCAATCGACATTTCTTCGCGAGCCACCACCATGGGGCCGTAATTGTCACCCATGCTGGCACCGCACGCACAGACTGCGTACTTGTCGGCGAGATAGGCGTAACCATGCAGACTGACGGCGGTCAGTTCCAGTTCCCCGGTGAACGCTCGACGATTGAGGGACTCAATGTCCTGCAATTCGTGAGTGAACTTGTAGCTGCCGGTATTAATTTTGTCCTTGGCGAGCGCGTAAAACATAAATGCGTCGTCAGGATCGGGGCTGTGGCCCACTTTGATTTCAGTAGTGACTTGTGACATCGTTTTTTCTCCTCAATGTAAACAATTTCAGGGTACTGGCAGTCCGATCCGGTCGCAAGCGAGCCGATCCGTTCAAGCAACCGTCTTTTCAGAGCCAGGTTCACTCGATATCAGCCCCAAAGTTCGACAAATCCCGGCAGCGGCAAGACAATGCCAGACAAACAAAATAGTGACCAGAAAACGCCCCTCCACAGACCACGTCATTCCAATTCCCGTCAAACAGGCGGTGAGAATGATCAGAAACGAGGATTTCAAAGGATCGCTCTGCCAGCTCCAGAATCCAATCAGGGCAAAAAATAGCAGTATCAGTTGTGAAATCGAGCGTGGTCTCACGGACTGCCAGACCTTCATTGCTGGCAAAATTGCCGCTTTCACGGGATGCTTGCTGATCCATTCATTGGCGGCTTGTTGACTTGCATGGGCTTTCGCGATTCGCGATCCCAACGGACTCATCTCAGCGTCGTTGATCTCGTCGAAAAAATCATAGTCTTCCAGATTTCGCCAGACTCCTTGAGATTCCCAGGCGATGTCGCTGTAAGCGGCGGAAAGTTGTGTCGCCCCTTGTGTTCCGGTCGGCATGAATTCGCCAGTGACCAGAATATTACGAACCGCCCACGGAGCAAACCCGACGATCACGATCCCGAGGAAAATAGAAGCCATTTTCGTGGATTCTTTCAACCAGCGTTTCAGATCATGCTGCCGCAAGGAAATGACCATTCCCGTCAAGACGATGGGAACCCACAATAAAAAACTCGTGCGGTCGTAAATCGCCAGAGTCATCCAAAGTCCGGCCATCCCAGCAGTTTTGAGATGAACCATGCGAAAATAGCGAGCCATTCCGCAGAATCTCATCAATGACAGTGAAAGTAA
>JAQWSQ010000137.1 GCA_029243145.1 Planctomycetaceae bacterium
AATCACCCCATTCTGATAAATCATCGGCATTTTGGCAAGGATCTGGCCAATTCTGATATCTCGAAGATCAATTGAGGTCTATTTCAGCGGACGCAACATTAAATATTCAACGAAAATACGCCCGCAAATAATGAGTTCGCAGGCGTCTTTACGTGTTTTCCAAGCGATAAAAACAGACTGTTCGCGGTGAGTGAGCCTGTTTCGGTTTGACCTCAAAATTCAGGCAGGACGAACATTTTCAGCCCGTTTGCCTTTCGGCCCCATTCCCTCATTGAATTCGACATCCTGACCTTCTTGCAGATCTTCGAAGCTACAACCTTCCACCGCTGAAAGATGGAAGAACAGATCTTCTGATCCCGTGTCGATAAAGCCGAACCCTTTGTCCATCAACTTCTTAATTTTTCCTTGCGGCATCTCAAGCAACTCCCAAACAAGACATTGTCAACAACATTCGGGACGACATGCTCCGCCGCAGGACTTACTCTTCCGCCAACTCAGCTCGACATCTGGATCGTCTTCCCCAAGGGAAGTGTCTCTTATTCGGTCTCAGTTCAGTGGTCAGCAATAACTCTGCGTCGAGATCAAGCGAGCCTCGATTCGATCGGCAACTGCAAATCTTATCCAGGAGACGTCGAATCCGTCCTGAGTACATCCCCCCGAAACTTTATTCAGTATATCTAAGGAAATTCCACTCACTCAAGCAGAAAATTTGAGAACTCCAAGTTTTGAGGATCTCTTCCTTCATCCCTGATTTCCCGTAGATCGGACATTCGCACTGTAAAAAAGCAATTATCCTAACTCCTCGTCCTGAAAACCCTCTTCCACGAGGTCATTTTGAGTGGCAGGAGATTCCTCAGAGATGACTCCTGAGGGATCAGGCAAAAGTGCTAACAAGGCTTCTGCATACTGGCGAGATATCGCAAGATGCTTCATCACCGTGTCCTTAGAGCTTTGGGCTTCACCCTTATCGTCGAGCCACGTCCGCACCTGTTCCACTTCCAACCAAGTGCTTCCATCACACTTTGGGCAGCGATGAATTTTGGCGTGAAGACAGACATCTTCTGGAGACAGCAAGGCATTGTCGAATAATGGAGAATAGTTCTCATCTTCGAGGGACTGACGAAACTGATCAAGATCCTCCGGGGCTCGAAATGTGACAGAGCAAGCTGACTCTTCGCTCCATTGGTTGCAAGGCTCGCAGAACGGCGTGTCTGCCGAAAACGCGATTAAAATCGCCGGTATCAGAACAATGAACGCTTCAATCACCCAAATTGTGTAGAGAGCACCACCCGTGGGAGTCGCTCCACCAATTTCCCACATGCCGTTGGCGGCAATCAATTGCATAAAAGAGAACATCGCGGAGGTGTCGAAAAAAAACAGTCCTTGTCCAAACGAATCGCGCGCTGCCAAGAAGAGATACCACACCCAAGCCAGATAAAGCGAAGCGAAGCCGATGATAAAGCCGGCAAATGCGTTGGTCAGTCGACCTCGAACTTTACCCAACGACAGCCCAAACACCGCACAACCTCCACATCCGGCTCCGAAGAGCCCCGTGGCAATCACAGTGAAGTAGATGAAAGGGTTGTAGTAATTGAGACCAGCGCATAAATGATCGAGAGAACTGCTCCACCGAGCGTTCCCACGATCATCGTAATCATCAGACCGAAAAAAGGAGCACCGCCTGAAGGCTTATAATAGAGTTCTTCGCGCATGGAACCTCTCCTGAATCTCTGCGGAATGATTGTCAACCGAGACTCTGAAATCACTTCGTAGCAAGAGGCCCATCGGTACGGAAAGGCGAAGCCGGTAATCCTGCTCCATTCACAAAATTTGGTTCGGCTTCTTGATGCCAACCAAAGTGGACGGTTGTTGGATTGGCAACATCGCTGCTCGAAACAACAACCGTATCTCCATCGACAGTGACCGTGGCATCCACAAATTTGCCGTCCTCGCCAGCAATCTTGAACCAGGTTAATGGTTTGTCATCACTCGATTTCAAACCCTTTGCGTGCTCGAAGAACAATCGAACCTTGTTTCCTTCAACCTTCATTGATTTGTACAACGGCCCTGAATAGACGATCTCTTGGCCGTAATCTTTCGCAAGTGCCCACAAGGCCAATCTCAAACCGACATCCTGCTTATTTTTGGGATGAATGTCTTTCAGGTTGGCGATGTCGGTCGTGACCGCCATGCCGGTGTGAGGGACGGCTAGAGTCGCAACTTGACTTTCCCACAGCTTTGCCAAGATTTCAGGATCACTATTCCCATAAATATAGGGAGCGAGTTGGACGTAATAGAATGGCATCTCGGGTTGCTCAAATACGCTTCTCCAACCAGCAATCAACGCTTTCATTTTTTCGTAGTACAGCATGCCATCAGTGCGATTGGATTCGCCTTGATACCAAATCGCCCCTTTGACACCGAAGGGGACCAGTCCATGAACCATTCCGTTATAAAGTGTTGTGGGAGTCCCATGATTGAAGTTTTCACGATTGATGCTTTTGGGAATCTCTTTGACGGCATCAACGGCTTCAAATCCGACAGGTGGTGTCCAAGGTTCGATGCGTGTTCCACCCCAATTCGTACTGATCAAGCCGATGGGAATGTCGAGTTCCTGGTGAAGTTTTCGACCGAAGAAATACCCCACAGCGGAAAAACGAGGGACAGACTCAGGAGTACAGGCCAGCCAAGGAGCATCAAGTTCGACATCGTCAGTGGGATCGATCTTGGGAGTTTTCTTGACATCAAATAGTCGAATGTTGGGATACTTCGCAGACTCAATTTCTTCTTTGGCGTTTGTTGATGCGGCGACTGGCCATTCCATGTTGGATTGGCCACTGCAAACCCAGACGTCTCCAACCAAGACATCTTTGAGAACAATTTCGTTCGTCCCTTTGAGCTTCACTTCAATCGGTCCTCCCGCTTCCATCGGCTTCAAGCGAGTCATCCATTTGCCATTCTCTCCAGCCTTCAAGTTTTGTGTCTCGAAAGGGGTCGTAATTTTGATGGCTTCCCCCGGTTCAGCCCAACCCCAGATCGCGACGCTTTGATCACGTTGCAGAACCATATGGTCGCCGAACACTTTTGGGAGTTTGACCTCCGCCGAGACTTCGGTGATGAGAAAAGATGTGGTCAGCAGTAAAGCGAGTGGGAATCGAAAATTCATCGGTGTGGCCTCAACTGTAATGTGGATTATGAGGAAGGCAGTTTTGCGGGTTTCCTAATTGTTTTTATTGGACTCTCCCCCCTTCACAGAGTCAAACAGTTCTTCGAGACTTTTCCCATCGTTGGACCAGATCGACCGGTCGCTTTACTTCAGCGAATGCAGGCGGTTACACTCTAAGATTCCTGTCATTTTCACATGTATCTGTGTCACAAACCGTCTAAAATAGACGATATTTCGAGAACGTCATCGATGATGGCATTTGAGGATCCACACCATGAGCGAGTATTTTCCAGAAGTCAGCAAGATTGAGTATGAAGGGCCTCAGAGCAAGAACCAACTGGCCTACAAGTATTACAACCCCGATGAACAAATCGAGGGACAGCGAATGGAAGACCTCCTTCGCTTCTCGGTCGCCTACTGGCATACATTCCGGGGGACAGGCTCCGACCCCTTCGGTGCACCGACTCTCCTTCGCTCCTGGGACGACGGCAGCGACTCTGTAGAAAATGCTCTCAAACGAGTCGATGTTGCGTTTGAATTCATCTCGAAGCTGGGTGCTCCTTATTACTGCTTTCATGACCGTGATGTGTCTCCCGAAGGAAACAGCCTGGCTGAATCAAACGACATTTTCGACAAGGTCGCGGCCAAGCTCAAAGAGAAACAGGACGAAACCGGCATCAAATTGCTTTGGGGAACGGCCAATCTGTTTTCCAATCCCCGATTCATGCACGGTGCTGCCACCAGTTGCAATGCGGATGTGTTTGCTTATGCGGCCGCCCAGGTGAAAAAAGCGATCGAAGTGACTCACCAACTGGGTGGTGAGAACTACGTGTTTTGGGGTGGTCGAGAAGGCTATATGAACCTTTACAACACCGACATGAAACGGGAACTCGATCACTTGGCTCGATTCATGCACTTGGCACACGATCACGCCAAGAGCATTGGTTTTGATGGGCAGTTTCTGTTTGAGCCGAAACCCAAAGAACCAACCAAACATCAATACGACTTTGATGCAGCCGCGTGCCTCAACTTCATTCGGGCCAACAATCTCGAAGGGATTGTGAAACTCAACATCGAAACCAACCACGCCACGCTGGCCGGTCACACGATGATGCACGAACTCGAATACGCTCGCATTCAAGATTCGCTCGGGTCAATCGACGCCAACACCGGCGACTTGCTACTGGGTTGGGATACGGACCAGTTTCCGACTGATATTTATCTGACCACGCAATGTATGTTGGTGATACTTGAGCAGGGAGGACTCACTCCTGGTGGTATCAACTTCGACGCCAAAGTTCGCCGTGAGTCAATTGACCCGATTGACTTGTTCCACGCTCATATCGGTGGAATGGACGCCTTTGCCCGCGGCACAAAAATCGCCGCTGCGATGCGGGCCGATAACGTCTTGAAAGACTTTGTCCAACAGCGATACAGCAGCTTCGACAGTGGTATCGGTACCAAAATCGAAGATGGTTCCGCATCGTTTGCCGATCTCGAAGCATATATGCTGGAGAAAGGCGAAGCCGACGCAAATAAATCAGGACGCCAGGAAATGCTGGAAAACATCGTGAACCAGTATTTGTAGGTTGCAGCAATGCGACATGAACTACCAAGCCCCGTTCTTTTGAGCGGGGCTTTTTTTATCACTGGCAGGATTTCGGGAGTGATGATTCTCGATCAACCACGCCCTTGTTCGATATGGTAAAATCGATTCTTGTTAAAGGTGACTCAATTGAACCAGACACAACAATATCTCGCTCACACAACCGGCCCTGTCGAATATCTCGTGGTGGGAGAAGGAGAACCGGTCCTCTGCATTCATGGAACCGGTGTGTCGAACAAAGTCGTTGTGCAGATCGAGGGTCGTTTGCTGAATGAAGGTTTTCAACTGATCGTGCCTCATCGCCCCGGCTATTACGGCACACCACTACGAATACGAAAGACTCCCCAAGCAGCCGCAGAGCTCTATGCGGCTTTGCTCGACCATCTTGGCCACGAAGAGGTGAATGTCGTTGGAACTTCGGGAGGCGGTCCCTCTTCGATCTGTTTCGCTCAGATATTTCCTGAGAAGGTCAAACGATTGGTGCTTCAGTGTCCGGTTGCGCATCACTGGAGCGATCCCGAGTGGATGCCGGCACCGGATCGCTGGTCTTTTCCGTACATCAAACGAAGTTGGTTGCGCCAGATGATGTTTCCGCTGTACCGATACTTGGCACGCAAGAATGGAGGAAATCGCGAACGCTGGTTACCCAGAATTGCCGGCGAACGACTCTCAGAAGCGAAAGAAGATCTCGAAACGCTCTCACTGGCGAAAATTCTGATGGCCGCCAGTCTCGATGCGTTGCGAAATCCCGCGGGGATGCAGAACGATATCGATCTCTTCTGCCGCGATGCCTGGATGGAACCCGAAAAAATTGAGTTCCCCGTCTTACTGTTACACGATCCGGGCGACACATTCGTCCCATATTGCCATTCCCGTTGGCTCCATCAACAATGGCCTGATTCTGAATTAATCGAGCTGCACTGTGCCGGGCATCTTCTCTGGTCGGGTCCAGATGCTCAGAAATTTGGCGATCTTCGTCGAGATTTTCTGCAGAGCGACTGAGAAACCCCTTTTTACGAGAGATTCACTCCGCGTAAAGACCGTGATACGATAAAAAGACACGCGACGAGCCTCTAGAGAGTGTCCTTCAGTCACGTTATAATTTCGAGAAGTACCATTTGCTTCAAAGACCGAGCTGACAAGGATGCGACAATGTCTCGCGGAAATCTCGAAAATGACCTGTGCGTTTACTGTGCGGGACCATTGTTTTGCCAATCCGAACGCGAAGAAATGATGGCCATCGCCGATTTGTTGGTCGATCACGGCTATCGTGTTTATCTCCCCCATCGCGATGGTATGGAGTTTCGTTTAATCCACGAGATTCTGGTCGAACGAGGATGGGAGCCACCCGAAGCGGCTCAGTTTCTGCATGCGGCAATCTTTGCCTTGGATGTGTATCAATTGGCCGTAGAGTGTGACTGTATGGTCTGGAATTTGAACGGTCGTGTTCCCGATGAAGGTGCCGTCTCGGAAGCCGCCATGGCTTGGACATTGGGGAAACCACTCGTCGCTTACAAAGACGATGTTCGCAGTTTGATTGCCGGTCGGGTGAATCCATTGCTGGTCGGGATGACAGACTTTCAAACAGTCGACGACATCGAAGAAATTCCACACGCGCTTTCGCTCGCATGGGCCCGACAACTTCAACCTGCGATGAACCCCGTCAATTTTGCAGAACGAATGAAAATTGCCATTACCGAGGGTGGAGAGTTATGGGATGCGCTCTGTGATGAACACTCTGGTGACGACAATGAATTTATCGCCGATGTCGTGGCTCGATTGTTCTCACCCGAAAAAACACCAACTCTGCAAGCCTGATCGAGACTTTGATGATTGATGCATTTCGTGACATCCCCGAACTGGCAGCGATTGAACACGCCGAGAGCTTGGTTCGAATTCCGATGGAACAGGATGTCCCGCTGACTTCTCGCGTCAGGGCCTTAATGGATACGCCCGCGTTTCAACGCTTGTCAAGAATTACACAACTCGGTTTGGCCGCCAGAGTTTATCCGGGGGCCACACATACACGATTCGAGCATTCGCTAGGTGTGTATCACAATGCGTTGCTCTATCTGCAACAATTGATGCAGGATCCAAGGTTCACACAAACCGTCACCGTACACGAAGCGGAAGTGCTGATTGCTACGGCTTTGCTACACGACATCGGCCATTGGCCGTTCTGTCACCCGATTGAAGATATGGGGTTGCCGAATCTCCCCGATCACGAAGAGTTCGCTGCCGAGTATCTTGCAGATGATGGGATCCTGGCTCATCTCCTCAGAGATCAGTGGAAGATCGAACCTCAAGAAGTTCTCGACCTGCTTTCCGGCATCACGAAGACACCGGGCCAAAAATTGGTGAACTCAATTCTCTCAGGCCCTATCGACATCGATAAGATGGATTACCTGCATCGAGACAGTCTTCATGCAGGTGTCCCCTACGGTCGAAATTTTGATCGGAATCGCTTGATCCGCTCTCTCATTGTGAATGAACATGCCGACGGCTTGGCAATCAGTTCCAAAGGGAGAACGGCTGCTGAGTTAATGGTCTTCGCGCGATATGTCATGTTCGGAGAAGTCTACTGGCATCATGCCGTGCGTTCGGCGACCAGTATGTTCACCAGATCATTCCAACAGGCTTACAGCGATCTCGATCTGAGATCATTGTTTCGACTCGATGAACGCGACTTTGTGCAACGGCTCTCCGAACAGATGGAGGACCAGGCAGAAGCTCCGATGTTCAATGGAGTGTTTGGTGAATCTCGTCAGCTTTTCAAGCGAATGGCCGAGTACAGTTATTTTCAATCCCCCGACATCTATCAAAAACTCGCGAGAAAATCCTACGACTTTCTGATCCGCTGTTCAGGATTTCTGGCCGAAGAATTGACTCGCGAAACCGGACACAACGTGGAACCTTGGCAAGTCATCATCGATGCACCACCGCCGCGTCGTGAGGTCGAGTTCAAAGTGCAAATCTATTTTGCCAAGGAAAAGCGATTTCGACCATTGACTGAAGTTTCACCCGTCGTGGAATCGATGGCTCACACGCAATTTGATGACTCGGTGAAACGTGTTCGTATCTTCGTTCATCCCGATGTCTGCAGATTCATTGACAAGAACGTCAAAATCAGTCATTGCCTCGAATCGGCTTATCAACTGACGCAAGGAAACCTTTTTCCGGCAAGCTGAACGCCCTGCAATTTGAACATTCAATGAAGATCAATCAGTTATCCTTGTTCTCAACCCCCATTCGGGACACCATGGAGTAAAGCATTCTCCACTTACCTTGAGGCTTGCATGATGAAATCCCTTCCTCAAATGATCTGTCTGTTTACGAGCCTCTCCTTCTTGATGGGATGCGGAAGCGATGATCCATCTGCTCCCACCGGAGATGCCGCATCAACACAAGTTCAACCCAACGCGGTGGGCGTTATGCCGACTCCAGTTGGTGGTGGGCGAACGCCCGCCCCGTCGAACAAGAGTATTACATCATCAGCCAATCCAGTGGAAAGCGATTTGCCACCGGGAGTCTCTCCCGACGATGTGTTTGAACTGAGCGCGGCAGCCAACACCGTCGAGATTGCCGCCACCTCGCGGGAACATTCCACTTTTGTTGTTGTCTCCAAACCATTGCCGGGAACAAATTCCAACACATTCGCCAATCCAAAGTCTTCCACGTCGAACGGGACATCTCTGCAAGCTGTGCAAAGACCGGTTCGTCAGTCAGTCGGAAATACACGTTCTGCGGAAGATGTCGAGCTTCCTGAAGATCTGAAGCCGGTGATTGGTGGTGGCACTCATGAAGAAACGGGCTTATCGATTCGTATGAAGAATGAGAAAGACGACACGGAACTCATTTTGATTCCTGCCGGCAATACCATTCGAGGCAGTAACACAGGCCCGGAGAACACCTCTCCAGAGCATCATGTTTACTTGGACAACTATTACATCTGCGAACACGAAGTGACGTTGGCTCAATATCAAAAATACCGCGATGTGGCCTCGAAAGTCGCCCGCGCTCGAGCAGTTCCTGTCCCTTTGAATCATGGGCAGGCTCCCAACATGCCCGCATTGGGAATTCCCCAACAGGAAGCACGCAAATATGCAGAATGGGCCGGAGGCATGTTGCCGACAGAAGCACAGTGGGAGAAGGCCGCCCGTGGTCCCGCAGGGTATAAGTATCCGTGGGGAAATGGTCGTCCGATCTGGCCAGACCGCCGAGAGCCTCAAGATATCAGTGCTGTCAAATCTTACCGCATCGATGTCAGCATGTATGGAGTTCACGACTTATCGGGAAATGCTCGTGAATGGGTACAGGATGTCTATACCCCGGACGCATACCTGGAAGCTGGGGAAAATGGTCAGATATTACTCAAAAACCCCACCGGACCTCGTGCACAATCCGGTGCCTATGAGCGTGTGATCAAGGGAGGAGACGACTGGAAGGCATGGAACCGATCAGGAGGGCGGATTTCCGAGGAAATTCCGACTGTCGGCTTCCGATATGTGGTTCCCGTGAAAAAGCCGGAACCTGCAGATTCTGAGAATGAAACGCCCCCTCAACGGTCGAGTCGTCCTTAGCAGACAAATTGATCCAGCGAATTCTCTCCGTTCTCTGGAAACCTCGGCATATCGCTGATATTCTATCTTCTCTATCGCAAGTCAGGCAGCACACAGATTCGAGACCAAGACAAAGGTTGAGGACAGAAAACTATGTCGAACGCCACAGCCATTGCCGGCGTCAGTCCCCATAAAGAGAGCGTTATTCTCTCGATTTGGCCCTCCGTCGGCTCCACGGGCATTGGCCGAGGAATCGGCCTGTTGTGTGATTGTATTCCTCTCAGAATCAATGGGATCTCAGTCTCAGCCGCAATCTTTGCACTCCCTCTGGCACCGTTGGCCGCTCTGATCTATCTTCTGTTAAAAGCAGGAGGCAAAAAATACACGTTAACTCGTAAATCAATCCAATGTTGGAGTTCCATCGGTCAGCAGTTGATTAAATCAGTCCCATTGTCTGAGATCAGCGAAATTCGAGTGGAACAACAATCGGGTCAGGCATTTTACAAAGCGGCAGATATTGTGTTGTTGGGAGCAGATGGAGGAATTCGAATGAGAGTACCTGGTGTCACCTCACCACTCACATTCCAACAGAATATTCAGGAAACACAGCAAGCGATTTCAGAGACAGCAGCGTCTCTCGAAGTCATTAAAAAACGTAACAATTGAATAAAATTATGCGATCCTTGACCGGGGTTTCCGTGTCAAAACAATCGCACCGTTGCCGGAGTGGCGGAATGGCAGACGCGCTGGATTCAAAATCCAGTGAGGTAACACTCGTGTGGGTTCGAGTCCCACCTTCGGTACTTGCTTCTTTTGACTCTTCAGAAGAAGCCTCAACCCCTGTTTTTCAGGGGTTTTCTTTTTTTGAATTTAGTGATGCCTCTTTGGGGCTGTGAATTAGGAATTGTTCACACCTTCCCGGGCCGTTGGCTCTTTTTGATTCGTTTTATTCGCGAGATTCGTGGTCCATATATTCTACAGAAGCTCGCTCTTATTGTACCTCTTGGCGTTTTTTTTGTGGTTAACGAAGAGGTGCGCCGGTTGCCAAGCTCTCGCTTGCGTGAGCATGTGAGTTTCATCCGTGAAATCAGCGTGATCCGCGGTTCTCTTCATGATGGCCACAAGAAACACAAGAAATCACAAAGAGTTATTTTCGTGTCTCTTCGTGTTTTATTGTGGCTGAGCGTTTCCACAGGAAGATGTGGACCCTGACTCCCGTAAAGCGTCGACGTATTCGCCAGCTCCTGAATTGCCGTTTCGGAATGAACATCGAATTGAGTTGTCGGGTTACGACTCGCTTTGCTTGGCTAACCCGACCTACGGCTTTATGTCAAAAATGGTCGCTCAAACTAATCTTGCCAAACTCCATCTACCAGAGTTAGCGTTCGTGGTTCGCCTGACGGCGAATCGATCTTTGGCAATTAGAACGTCATCACAACCAGTTGATGAGTATCGGGTGCCATGCTCTCACCGCAACGCGGGGTGAGCATGCTCACAAGTGACTCAAAAAAACGAATAGCGTGTTGATGAATGACGAGTGCTGCAACGTGAGAAAGGAGGCGATCTCGCGTGACGTGGAAAATCTGTCCATAGAAAAAGCGATGTCTCTCTAAAACAAGGTCATCAGCGTAAACCAATGAGAGCCAACAACTTGCTCAAGAGTACACAAGATTCGGAATCAAGATTTGGCAACATTCTCGCCAAGATTTGGTCAAGATTCGGTCGAGGTGTGTCCCCCAATCTTCGAATCTTGAACTCTTGAAACGGGTGTGGAATGTTTGGGAAGAAGTCGAGATTTCATCAAAAAAAGCGTCTCAACGGCTCTCAAAATCAGCAGATGACTGATCGCTGCCTTACCAGACTGTTACTCGATCACAATTTTCGCTCGGGCGATGTTTTTTCGGTCTGCACGTTTGGAAAAATCCTCCAGCATTGTTCGAACATCTTGGTCCACAAGTTTTCTGGTGAGCGTGCCACGAATCGTTAACGGCTTCTCGAAATCAAAGATATCAGGCGTCAACCAAAGAGTGACTCGATCTGGTTGACTCCGGGTAAAATAAACTTTCTGCAGATCAGATGTTTCGACGAGTTCGGCCCCGATGGAAAGCGGTCGAACACCTTTGGGGTTGCCGATGGGATCATTGGCAAACAACGTTTTTGGCAGAGAGTTGATTTCGTACCAGTGAAATCGATTCAGGCTGGGACGCACAATTTGCAACTTTACTTCTTTGACACCCCGCTGGAGTCGATGAAGTTCCATCCAGTCGAACAACTGATGGATCTCTTCATAGAAGTCATCAATTCCTCGTCCCATATATTCTGCGTAAATGATGTCTTTATCTTTGATCATCATCAGGTTGAGGATATCTGCGTTTAGATTGAGAAGCTGTCGGTCCTTCTCGCCACTGATTGCATACAGCGACAAATTCGGGTCATTGTCTTTCGTCAATCGGCAGTGATGCTGGCATTGTCCCGAAATGGGGATGACTCCAGCAAAGAGACCCGGTTGAGACATGCCAAGATCGAATGCAGCGTCGCCGCCATCTCCATGTCCGACAAGATAGACGCGGTCGGTATCGATGTGGAAACGCTTCATCGAATCGCGTGTCGAGCGTTCGATTTTGCTCAATGCAGTCGGCGAGTAATCGTAATCTTCTTTGTTCGGGTCTAGATATTCGGGAACAATCACGATATAGCCACGTCGGGGAGCCTGATCGCTCCACCAAGTGATGGCTTTTTCGGAGGGAATACTGGGAGGTCGCAGTTGCACGATTAAAGGATAGGCGCGATGCGGTGAATATTCGATGGGTAACAAAACCCGGTATTCGGCCGGCTTGATATTCGTCGTACTTTCAAAGGTATTGAGGACGAGTTGTTGCGGGGCATTCAGGTTGGGTTTGAGTGACAGTGTGGGGATGAGAGCGGGGAGATTTTCGAGGATGGGGATGAGAGTGGACGGGCCGATTCCTTCTGATTTTTCAATGCTGTCCATCAACGATGCGATTTGAGTCGGGTCAGTATTCCTGAAATATTCGAGAATCAAGCTGCGAGCATCCCACTGACGAAGCGTATTTTTCAGGTCTGTATCGGCTAACGCGGGGCCCAGAATCCAACCGGAAAGCGCCAATGCGGTTTTTTGCTCAGCAGAAAGGGAGTCATCGCCGGCGAGGTTAAGGAACGGCTCTAGCCGAGAAACTCCCTCTGCATCGAGTGAGGCAACAATCATCATGCGGACGCTGTTGACTTGTGTACGCAGTTCTTCATCTTCGATTTGTGCTTGAAGATCGCCCAGAAGAAGTCGCGCATCTTCAATCTGCTGGCTCAGTTTTTTTTCAGTCGATTGGATCTCGCGGATTTTCTGACTCACTTCCGGCGTCAAATTCGGAATCGTTCGCAGAAAATCTTCGGTCGCTTTCATGGCCAGTTGGTGTTGTCCTGCACGCTGCCGAACTTCGAGGTCTCTTAGCAGTTGACCGGCCCACACCGTCTGCACTTTGCTTTGCATTGTTTGGACTTCATCCGCGATTGCAGGAAAACTCTTTTGAATATTTGCCAGTTCAACCATCGCAAGGAAAAACTGTTCGGTTTGCAAATAGAAGCGGGCGACCGCCATACGGTCAGATTCATTCGTGGGATCGATATTGTGGTCGATGATTTTTCGGAGCAGCGGGGCGGGAATGGACGTTGTCGATTCTGCATACTTCCATTGGACGAGATTGACCGACTCCCATTGCACGTAGAAGGGGTTAATTTCCGTAATCGCCAAGACGATCGCTTTAGGTCCTTTGGGAGTCTCGACCTGAACTGTTTTTCTGCCGAACTCATTAACCGGCTGAAGCTCTTTTACAAGACCGATGTTATTGAGTTGAAGATTCGTGCGTTTCACTTTCTGAGGAATTTTGAAAGTCTCAAATTTCGAGAGTTCGGCTTCCTGATTGACGCGGGCTGCGGGTGGCTTCGGTAAGAAATATCGACGCATGCCGTCATCGATCAGCATGATCGATTTGACGTTGATTCCACCAGGGCCTCCCACACCGATCCGGTTATCGAGCGAGCCTACCGGGACGGGGGTACCACGAATCACAAATTCATATTCCGTTTTGACCTCACCCGCTGATAACATTGAGCAAAGACAAACTTGGAGTAACACGCTGACGATGAGGGCTGGTCCACGTTCTGCCAGTTGTTGAAATCTTGAAAATTGCACCATCGAGATCCCTGAGATAAGCCGCGGTTTTGGAGGGAAGCCAGACTCCCCTGAATGAGTCGCGTCCGTCTTATGCTCTACGATTTCAGAGAATCAATCCAGAGGAGATTGCGAAGAGAGTGTTGCAGTGTCGAATATTTAAGAGTTTGGCCGAATTTTGTCGGATCGAACTATTAATTCTCGGAAGTTGTGGACAGTGTTTCGATTTGTGGTAGCTGATCGATGAACTCAAGATCGGCAATCAGGCAGGGGTGCTTGTATTGCTCCATACTTCCCCCTTTTCGTTGGTTTCGCTGCTTTGCCAAATTACCCATCGTCCCATTCGAGACAAACTGTCCCGCTAACGGTGAGAGTCGATCACTCTCTCGTTTTTCGCGATATTCCACATTCGACTGACAGAGATTTTCGTCCACGCGAATTGCCAACTGATCCATGGTGTTGGGAGAATCAAACTCACCTGATTCTATCAACAGTCGATATCCAGGAGGCTCTCCCCAGACTGGAACAACCACAAATTGAGGGACTGAAACCTTGAGATCCGAGGCGGCATCACGTACCGCATCAACGACTTGTGATTCGGTGACTTTTTCACCGGTGATGCTCGATATATGCGCGCCTTTGTGTAGGAACTTCAGAATGGGAGTCGTGCCCTCAAATCCGGTACATTTTACGACGTCTCGAATGTTGTATCGATACAGACCCGAGACCGTTGTCATGAGAATGAAGTAGTTTTTCCCTTCGTCCAGTTCATGAGCGAGAATTGTTTCTGGTGTCTCTTCCTCGGCTTGATCCTCGGCTTGATCCTCGGGAATGAACTCGAAGAAATGCGAGATGATATCCAGCACGCCTTCGCTTGTTCCGCTTTCCAAAGGGATCGTCATGCGACCCTCACTGGCATGCAAGCCATGATCCCGGATCGGGACATCCCCAAAGAGAGTGCGAATTTTGGGGAGATATGCCCCAGCACTTCCTCCGGTCCAAATCGCCAGAAGTTTAAGTCGCGGCCAGCATTCTTTGGGAACCAGTTCCCCATGCTCTTTCAACAAGTTTTCTAAAAAATCGGCACGCTCTGGAGAACGCTTGCTGATTATTTTATTAAGAGGTTGTTTTTGCGCCGCGGGAATATCGACAGAGATCGTTCCAGAACGAATATCCTCGATTAATTGAGTCGCGTGTTGGTTAAGCAGTCCCGAGAGCTTCACCAGAGTTCCAGGGTTTGCGGTGGTGATCCAGGTGATCGTCTCATCGGCGAGTGCAATTCGCAAAACAGTATAGTATTTAACCTCGGGGTCTTCGATGTCAGCAACTGCCGCAGGTAGAGTATAAAGTCGGCTTAAAACGCGATTTTGCATCGCGGTGACCAGCCCACTAATGTTGCCACAGGGAACTCCACTTTCCGTCCGGAAACGATCTTGTGAGCTTGTGATCTGAAAAATGTGCCCTCGATCACAGCCAGCATGGCCGTCGATCGCACCGATACCCCAGATCCTCCAGCCAGCACGATAGTCGTTGAGGAAGGGTTTTGTAATCGGCACATATTTCGATTCACTGGTTGTCCCACTACTTAGAGCAAACATCAGTAGCTGATTTTTAGAACCAAGCAATGAGGCATGATTGTCGGCTCTCATCCGATCAATGTACGGCTTGAAGAGTTCGTACTCGCTGATCGGAAACTTCTCGCGAAATTCGCTCACCGTCATTCGAGGAGACAGTTCATAATCTTTTGAGAGTTGACTGCCTTGATTCAAGGACAGAATTCGTTTGAGCGTTGCCTGTTGCGTTTCCTCGCAGTTTTGGCATGAGACGAGGAAACGCTGGCGTATGCGTCGTATTTTGGCACGTAGTAGAGCACCGACTCCTTCGATGAAAACCGCTTTAAAGGCATAAAGCCCGCGCACCGGATTCATGAGATGACCATTTTAAGGAGTGTCTGCTCGACTTGGGAAAGGCGAACCATCGAAACAGCTTGCCTACGACAACTTCATATTTTCTAATCGGCTTCTTCTTCTTTGGTCTTCTTCTTCTTTTGCTTGCCGATGACGGTCCGTTTCACTCGGACTTTCGGCATACCCAAGATGGTTGATTTCTCAGACCATCGGTCCTCAGCCTCAAGCTGGCTCACTCGTTCTGCCCGCTTCAATACATTGCGCGTCCCGGACATTTTGTTTCCACGGCGCAGACTCTTATCCAAACTCACTTGTGTATCCTCCGTTAGCCGGACTCTGGGGAAGTGTAAAAGCTTCTTCAGAGCGTGCGGCAAGTTTACGCAAACCCTTATAACAGAATACCATGATAGATGTCGTCGACTTTCAATTCAAGCACAGGAATGCAGCCGATTTGATGAAATCTGTGATGATTGGGGGTGTCTCGACGGTCGGTCGGGATTTTCCGATTTCTCACTTTTTTTCACAGTGGGGAATCTTCGACCGAACCACAGCCTCGAAATCTCGCTCTCAACTGCATAAAATGTGAACTCCTCGGATCAATCGCCTGACCGCTGCGCGCTGTCGGGAGTACATGGGGAGTAATGAGTTACGTCTTCCTGCACAGAAGGAAACCGCTGTGGCTACCATCGAAAAATCAACCGAAACCCGCACACTCACTGGAGCAGATATTCTTGTTGAATCATTGATTCACCAGGGAGTCTCTGCGGTTTTTGCTTATCCAGGCGGTGCCAGTATGCCTTTACATCAGGCATTGCGGCTCCAACGTGACAATATTCGCACCGTTTTGCCTCGACACGAACAAGGTGGCGGGTTCGCCGCCCAGGGGGTTTCCAGAACCTCTGATGAAGTGGGCGTCTGTATGGCGACCAGCGGTCCGGGAGCAACCAACCTTGTTACCGCAA
>JAQWSQ010000151.1 GCA_029243145.1 Planctomycetaceae bacterium
TCAACCGCCGTCACGACCGCCGCGTACCGTTTACGAGGATCGGTTTCTTCCGGTGACAAATCGTAACTTTTAAACGCCCAGTCGGGAGCTTGCCAGATGTTCGGTTCTCCGCGAATTTTATTTCCCGCTGTGGGGAAGTGCGGTGCATTAAAGGGGAGGTAACAAAACCACGGCTGCTTTCGCTTCGACTTTCGTGTGATAAAATCGATGGCAGTGGCGGCAAAAATATCGCTCGCGTATTCTCCCTCGCGATGCAGTTCTTCGGTCCCTTGATAGAGGTCGTGCTTCTCGCGGTAGTTGTGATGGTAATAGTCCATATTCCCCGAGGCATGGCCGAGAAATTCATCAAAGCCTCGTTCGGTTGGGCGAGAACCTTTGGCAAAGCCAATATTCCATTTCCCGAAGCAACCCGTGACGTAGGGTGTCGGCGCGGTTTTGAGTATTTGTGGGATCAATATCTCGTCATGAGAGAGACCAATCCCGTAATTACCGGCGACACCGCCGAGTTGATCGGTGAGGCCGTGTCGTTGAGGAATCCGACCGGTCAGCAAACACGCTCGCGAAACGGTGCAGGTTGGGGACGCGGTATAGAAGCTCGTTAGACGGGCTCCCTGCTTGGCAATCTTGTCCAGATGGGGCGTTTTGATTTCGGAATTGGCGTTGTACATCTGTAAATCACCATAGCCGAGATTATCGACCGTGATAATCAGAATGTTGGGGCGATCTTGCGCGTTGAGAGAGACTGAGCAGCAGAGCGAGACAATAAGCATCAGCCAGCAGTGTCGCATAGGAATGTCCGGGTCGTGAAGGCAATGTGAGCGTTTATCATGAGGTGCTGGGTGTAGTGTAGCGAACCGTCGGCATGACCTCGAATAGAATCTGCTGAGTCACGACATCCCGAGATCGCGTTGGAGCCAAGCCTCAGGAATCACCTCTGATTGATCAACACCCAGACAGTCTGTCAGAATCAGTTTAAGGCGGCCCAACACATTATCCTGTTCGCTTTGCTTATGCTTATTCGCGACGAGTTCTTGCTCGATGCAATCTACCCAATCGCTGACGCGAAAATCCCCAGACGTATAGGGTGAGTCTGGGAATTTTGCGATTCGTATCTGTAGCATCTCGACAATCGCATGATTGGTGTCCGAAATGGCGAACTCTTTTTCGACTTGGTGTCTGATGTTGAGATAATCGATTCCCATGACAAATGCTCCGGTCGGGAAACAGCCAAGCTGTACTAAAAAAATCTCACGCAGACTTCACTTCACCGCGCCGATGCGGATGTTCTTGAAATCGACCCACATTGGTTTTCCGGCGTGTAATTGCAACGCGAGGATACCGTCCCGCAGGGCCAGTTCGGGTGAGTCGGTGAAATCGAGGATCAGTCGGTTGTTGAGATAGTGTTGAATGTGGTTTCCTTTGGCGATGATGACGACATCGTTCCAGTCATCCAGTTTGACGAGCTTTTCAAACTCGGCGGCAGTGATGAGAGTCTCCGTCACTTCTTTTTTGCCCTCTTTGCTCACGACGGCCTTCTCACCGGTGAGGCAAATGCGTCCACGACCGAGACCTTCTCCGTAAATGAAGCCGGCGACGTTCGGCAATTTCGATTCGTTGCGGATTTCGTGCTGATAGCCGCGAACGACCCAGTCGTTACGAACCTTGTCATCTTTGATGTGCTTGGAGCGGTATTGAATGCCCGAGTTATTGGAGGCACTACAGCGGAACGAGAGGCGCAGTTCAAAATCCTTGGTGGTTCCCTCTTTCCAAAGCAGAAATGTGTTCCCTTTGGTCGGGATCTCAGTCGTGGTCTCGCCGTGAATCACTCCGTCTTTGACCGACCACAATCGCGAGTCGCCATTCCAGCCATCAAGGTTCTTGCCGTTAAAAATGCTGAGTAAATCGGGAGATTCTTTGGGAGCGGTCTGTGGTGACTCAGCAGCAACGATATTGATGGTCAAAACACAGATAGCGAGAAACAACAAAGAGCGAACCATGAGATTTAACTCCATAATCAGAAGAGGAAGATGTTTCCTTGAATTATGACTGGAGGCATCGGGAAATACCAATCCATTCAGTTTTGGTCCAACGTCCCACAATAATTAGCCCAAAAAGGGCGATTTGGACGGGAGACGTACGGCTGGTAAAGTCGCAGACCGGATTGTACAATTTCGGATAGATAATCTTGAAATATCAGTGATTTACGAACAATCTCCCGACGGAGCTTGTCCGTCATTTGATCGACTTTGATAGGAAAGTGCGTCCCGCACGATGGCCAAAAAACCGACTTCCGACAATTCCGAAGACCAGGATTCCTGGGAAAATCTCGCCAAGGATCTCTTTGGCGTCGAATTTGACTCACCACAAGCCGCGTCCGATGATCTGGACGATGATTTGCTGGATGATGATGACTTTCTGATTGGCGATGATGAGGACGAGCCAGATCTCGTCTCCGAGTTCGAGGAAGAGTTCGAGGAAGATTTCGATGAGGAGGACGAATTCGAAGAGGAAGATGCGGTTGTCGAAGCCTCTTCGGCGGATGATCTCGATGATCTGCTCGATTTCTCCAAACCGATCGACGATCCCCCTCAACGAGTTGAGCAGAAATCTTCAAAACGAGAGCCGAGCCTGTTTGAAAAGCTGGAAGCCGCCGCTCCACCGTCTTCAAGTTTTCAAGACAATGACGATGACGACGACTTCGATGATGACTTCGACGACGACGACGACGATGATGATGATGTGGAAGACGTTGACTTCGATCTTGACGACGAGGACGAACCTGAAGAAGACGAAGTTGAACTCGAGCTTGTTGCGGACGATGAAGAAGATGACGACGAAGATGACGATGACGAGCAGATGGATGCGGATGACATCTGGGACGCGCTGGACGAATTTGGACCCGAAGACTTGGGCTCACCTCATGTCGACCGTGGACAAAAACGTGGCGGAAAACCGGCCCGCGATCCGAAAATTGGAATCATCGCTGATTCAACCGCCAATGAAAAATCCAGACAACCCGCTTTCAAGACCGATTTTTCCGGAGATTCTGATTTTGGATTGGGGATTCTCGCAGACGCCGAAACCGATGACGACGATGACGAATCGGATGAAACCGCGGAAGATGGCTCCGAGTCAGTCGAAGAAGAAAAGCCAAAACCCCGTCGCCGACGCCGAAGAAGAGGCCGCAGACGACGTAAGCCGACAGCCGAAGAGTCTGAGACGACCAACAACGAAGAGTCCGAGGATGAAGACCGCGACGAAGAAGAGCTAGAAGAGTCTGCCGAAGAATCAGAAGAGTCCGAGGAGCAATCCGAAACACGCCCCAAACGGAAGCGTTCGCGGCGACGCAGACGACCTAAAAAACGGACAGAAGAAGAAACGGAAGAAGAAACGGAAACGGAAGTCGCTCAGGATGATACGTCAGACAATGATGTCGAGGATGAAGATGATGATGACGACGACGATGATTCTGCCGAGTCTTCGGACAAGTCGCGTTATCAGAACGTCCCCACATGGTCGGAAGCCATCGATCTGATTGCTGACCGAAAAGCGAGACCTCGCTCCTCTTCGAGCCAAACCGGCAATAAAAGTCGCGGACGTGGACGTCGACGCAGTCCGAAAAAACCCAGCTCCTGAAACCGCTTTGGAGTGACACACAGACATCATGACGGAAAAGACCTGTCGACTCGTGACGCTGGGCTGCAAAGTCAACCAGTATGAAACCCAACTGGTCAAAGAAACGCTGCTGCGCAACGGATATCGTGAAGCCGGGGATCACGAACCGGCCGAGTTGTGTGTCGTCAACACCTGCACCGTCACCAACAACGGTGATTCCAAGTCCCGTCAGATCATTCGTCAACTCTCACGTAAGAACCCCGGAACCCGAACCATCGTGATGGGTTGCTATGCCACTCGCGATCCCGATGCGGTTGCGGAATTACCGAACGTCGTCGAAGTCGTTTCAGACAAACGCGAACTTCCCGACGTGTTCGATCGCTTGGGGATGTACGATATTGCGACTGGAATTAGTCAGTTCGATGGGCGGCAACGGGCGTATGTGAAAGTTCAGGATGGCTGCATTCTTCGCTGCACTTACTGCATCATTCCCGATGTACGTCCAGGGTTGCAAAGTCGGTCTCCCCAAGAAATCGAAGACGAAGTGCGTCGCTTGATCGACAATGGTTACCACGAAATTGTCCTCACCGGGATTCATGTCGGCCATTATGGAGTCGATACCACCCGCGGAAAATCGGGACTCCCCCCATTCCGCTTATGGCATTTGTTCGAAAGACTGGATCGCATTCCCGGCGATTGGAGAATGCGACTCTCGTCGATTGAAGCCGTCGAAGTGAACGATGATTTCATTTCGACCGCCGCCAATTGCGAGCATCTGTGTCCACAATTTCATCCGGCCTTACAAAGCGGTTCAGAAACCGTTTTGCGACGTATGAGACGGCGATATTCCATCAGTCGTTTTCAGGAAAAGTTACAGCAGATGCGGGAACAACTCGACCGCCCCGCGTTTACGACCGATGTCATTGTCGGCTTCCCCGGAGAAACCGATCAAGAGTTCGAAGAAACGCTCGAAGCCTGTCGGCAGGCTGAGTTCATGAAAATTCACATTTTTCCGTTCAGTCCACGCAAAGGGACGCCTGCGGCCAGTTACCCCGATCAAGTCTCTCCCGAGGTCCGCAAAGAGCGTATTCAGCGTTTATCGGAACTGGAACGGGAACTCGCCGAGAATTTTTATCGGCGATTTGAAGGGGAAACACTGGAAGTTATGGTTGAAGGCGAACATCCTGACAAAACAGGCTTTGTTCACGGCACAGATCGGCGGTATATTCCAGTAGAACTTCCCGGTGATGCTGGTGAAGTTGGGGAAATTGTTTCGGCAACCGGTGTCCAAGCATCTCGACATTATCTCAACGCGATGCGTCGGAGTGAGGCCAATGTTACTATCTGATTTTACATCTCAATATCTGGTCATTCATGAAAAGGACGAAGTTGCGCGCGTTCAGTTCAAAGATGATCGCCTGACGGATGAGGCCAATATTGAACAAATTGGTCGCGAGCTATTCGCTCTCACCGATCAGTATCACTGTCAGAAGGTTATCCTTGACCTGACCGGTCTCAAAATGCTGACCAGTTCTGTGTTGGGGAAGATGATCACATTACATCGCAAACTACATCGTGGTGATGGCAAACTGGTCCTTTGTAATGCCGGAGAGTATGTGACCAAAATTCTGGAGGCCAGCCGTCTGGATGATTACTTTAATCTCGCCAAAGATCAATCGGCAGCTCTCAAATTGCTGCCTTAAACGGGCCACCGTCTGACGGAAAGAAAATCTGACGTGCTTATTGCGATTGAAGGGATTGACGGATCGGGGAAGGGGACTCAGGCCCGTTTGCTGACCGATGCATTAAGGCAACGCGATTTGTCGGTCGAACTGTTGAGTTTTCCTCGCTATGACGAAACCTTCTTTGGTGCTGCCGTCGGACGATTTTTGAATGGAGAATTTGGTTCTCTCGCAGAAGCGAATCCATTTTTAGTCTCGTTACTGTTTGCCGGTGATCGCTTTGAATCACGAGAACTTCTCAAAGAGAAACTTCAAACGAACGACTTGGTGGTGCTCGACCGCTACGTGTCTTCGAACATTGCCCACCAAGGTTCTAAATTACCTGTGGAAAAACAACAGTCGCTATTCGACTTTGTCGAACAACTGGAATTCAACGTCTACGGCTTGCCCCGTGCCGACTTGAATATTTTGCTCGACCTCCCCGCGGAAACTGCTCAAGAGTTGATCTCGCTGAAGAATGCCCGGAGCTACACAGAAAAATCTCACGACTTGCAAGAAGCCGACCGAGACTATTTGGAATCTGTTCGTCAAACTTACTTGGCGATTGCCAAGCAACATTCAGAGAGTTGGCGAGTGGTCTCTTCCTTGGCGGATGGAAATTTGCGTTCCATCGAAGAAATTAGTGACGAGCTACTGACACTGGCGGTTCAAGCGGCCGACTCCTGATCGTCGTCGTCCTCATCATCCCAGTCTTGCTCGTCTTCGTCCTCATCGTCATCCCAGTCTTCATCCTCCTCATCTTGATCGTCGTTCAGTTCTTCGGACTCTTCCTCTTCCGAAGGGAGAGGCGATTCCAGGCGCAATCGTAATTCGGCAGCAGAGGGGAGGTCATCGAGTGTTCGCAAACCGAACAACTCCAGAAACATCCGCGTCGTGATGTAGAGATAGGGCCGACCAAGAGAGTCATCTTCGCCGCCAATTTTCACGAGCCCGCGTTCCATTAAGAGTTTGAGAATCTCGGAGCATTGGACCCCTCGAATTGCCTCAATGTCGGCTCGGGTGATGGGTTGACGATAGGCGACGATCGTCAGTGTTTCCATGGCGGGTGAGGAGAGTTTCAATTCCGCCGTGCGTTGATGAAGTTGATCGAGCCAGTGTGCAAAACGGGGCCGCGTCAGCATTTGATACCCACTGGCAATGCGCTCGATGCCGAATGCGCTCCCTTCCTCGTCATAGGATCGATTCAACTCATCGATTAACTCTTTGACTTCTGAGGTATCGGCCAATAATGCGAATTGGCACAGCTTGCGAGTCGAAAGCGGACCATCGGCAACAAAAAATGTCGCTTCCAGTCTCGCCATCTTTTCACTTCTTAACCCGGACGTTTCCGCAGGCGAACGCACAGTAGCGATCGTTTGTTCGGCTTTTCGCCGCTGCCATCGTTGCCACTCCGAAGACAAACCTCGAGCGTGTTGATGCAGCGTCACACCGCCGAAATTTAGCGGTTGTTGATTTGAGCCGACCAAGTTTCCACCTGTTGGATGACTTTTGTGACCGCTTGTAATGGCTCGCTCGCTTCCGCTTGGAAACGATGCGTGATACGCGGATTGTCGGGATGAGTGAGATCACAGGCAAACAAAAACACAAAGGATTCTTCTGTTTGCGAGAGTTGATATTTCTGAACACCGAGTTGGTTCAATCGAGAGACTGCTTTGCGCCAGTGAGAAATGGGTGCGGGTTGCGAAGCCGTTCCAGAGTTTGTCGGGAAAACCCGTTCGTTTGATTCTTTCGAGGAACGTGTGTAACCCACACTTCCAGCCGCAATTGGATCGCCCTGATTTCCCGATCTGGCATTGTTGGCAGCAATCAGTTGCGAGGAATCCTGTTTCAGATCAGTCGAAAAGGGATCGATGTAATCACCGGCATTGTTGGCTCTGTCTGGACTGTTGGCTCTCTCTGAACTGGCAGGACTCGAGATGCCTTCGGGGGTGTCAAAAGGGTTTGCCCAACCTGCATTGGCAGGTTGACCGTTTGCAAAAGCGGTATTCGGTGAAGAAGAACTGGAAGTTCCCAGATTCATCTGCTCAGCCGGCATCGGAGGCATCGACTGATCGAACGGCGTTTCTTGGCCTTGTTCGAGTTCAAGATCGGGTTCTTCACCTTCGGCATTCGCCATGTAGAGCTGGTCGAGTTTGGGAACGCCAAACACGGCGACTAACGGAACCACCAAAAGTGGAACCATCATCAACCATGAGGTGAATGATTGTCCTTGACGTCCTGACATGGAAACCTCCTGTTTCCTAAATTCTCGCGGTCAGTTTCTCCGACTGTTGGGGCCTTCCCGACAAGTCGCTCGATAAATCGAACAAGCTGAGAAACGAGGCGAATTGTAGATCAGGTCGCCGGACCTCACAATTGCAATTTGACGGAAAATGGTCCGAATCAGGCGAATAGTCGTCCCGCCCTAAGTCCGTTCTAAGCTTGAACATTGGGTAAGGAAAACGCTTACAGGATCGGTGATTTACAGAATCGAACGTCGGTAAATTGCGACGAAACACGGTAGCTGGGCTTTCCGACAGCAGTTCCAATGCCTAAACTGTTTAACAAGTCCCCGCTTTTTTGCCGCACAAATATGGACTGTGCAATCGACAGGACTCATCAGGATTCTTTTAGTGAAGAGGTTTATCATGGACGGTCATAGAATTTTGCGTATTTCCTGCTTGGGAATCGCCTTGCTCGCTCTCTCGACGACAGCACAATCTCAGGATGCCGAGCA
>JAQWSQ010000200.1 GCA_029243145.1 Planctomycetaceae bacterium
CAGAGCGTGCTGAAATGTTGGCCATGAACTGGGGCGGTGAAGTTTCCCCTTGGGATCAACTCGATGACTGCCTGAAAAAGGCCGATATTGTTGTCAGCACCACGGGAGCCACTCAACCGGTCATCACCGAAGAGCGATACCGCTCAATACGGAAAGCCAGCGGCGACAAGCCTGTCTTCCTGCTCGACTTGGGAGCCCCACGCGACATCTCAGCTTCCGTAGGAGACATCGATGATAATATATTCCTCTACAACATCGACGATCTCGAAGCAACATGCGACTTAAATCGTAATCAACGCAGTCGCGAAGTCAAAAAAGCCAACACAATCATCGAAGAAGAAACCGCTCTTTTTATGCAGGAATTGCATCATCGTGCAACCGGCCCGGTTGTGCAGCGATTACGATCTCAGTGGCATGAAATCCGCGCAGAGGAACTTCGCCGACTTTTCAACAAAATGCCTCATCTTTCCGATGAAGACCGGGAACAGATTGAAAACTCGGTGGGTCGCGTCATCAACAAGCTTCTCCACCCACCTCTGGAAACACTCCGCGAAGAGTCACAGTCCGGCACGCCCGAGGGATTGGTGTCCGCGCTCAAAAAGCTATTCCACATTCAAGATTAGAACGCGTGAAAATTCACGCTGAAGATCCTGTCTCTTTTTCTGTGGCCAAGTCTCGAATGCATGCCTCTCCAACCCCTGGGCTTTTGAGGACGCATTGCAGAGTGTGCCAAGCTGCCCCTGAATAGCTACGAAACACGATGTCTCGGACAGCAGGTTGATTTTCCAGAGCCTCTGCCAACTTCTCAGACAATTCATTGTGTTTGGCTCTCCCATACCTGTGATGAGGCCCGTGAAGATTGAGATCATAATTTCCAAAAGAAATCAGTCTTGCGATCGGGTTGGTTGGCTGAATTGTTCGTGTTCCAAACATTGGGTCGTAGTTGGAAAGTCCTACGTGTTCAATGAGCTTACGGAGTGAGTTCAATGTGGCGGCAAATGCCAAGGGAGCAAACCACCAGAGTGAGAGACTTTCCGAAGAGACTTTTTCAGTCATCGAGAGATAAACAACAATGGATGTGATTGCACTCCAAAACAGGACCGACAGCATATATTCAAATTTCACATCGGCACATTCCGGCTCAGTCAGCGGACTGTTGCGCTTCCAGAAAATACGACTGTAGATGATGGGAGCCGAGAGTGTCCCCAGCAAAAGATCAAACACACAAAATGCTCTACGCGATGACACCGAGTATTTAGGCTTACAATAGGGCCATAATTCATAATCTTCCGGTGTACACATTTTGGCATGGTGTGTTAGGTGTGTCGCCCGAAAACAGGTAAAGGGAATCACCAGAATCATTCCGAGTAAACGACCTATCCACAGCCTCTTGGTAGTGTTCTTGAGAAGCGTCATATGTCCCATTTCGTGCAAACATCCCGAAATGCAATACTATGAAAGTGTCAGAAGAAATATCGAGACGACTTTGATGGAAAATGAAAGATCAGTCCACCAATACATCAACGCCAGATGTCCCAACAGAGCTACTATTGGAAAGATCAGAAACCTGGACCACAGTCGCGATTCACCGAGCGTATTGTCATTTCTCCTGGTACTTCCCCTTAGACATCGAATTCAATTGAATCAAAGTCCATTCTGTAAGGGACGATTCGGAAGGGGACACTCCTTTTTGGGGTCATCTGGTTGTGATTTTTCTTCAGACAGTGATTCGAGACGTGAAACAAACAATTTCAACAGTTGCTCGCTTTGAGAGTGCGACAAATAATATTGATCACAATTCATATTGACAACAAGTTGGCGTCCGTAAACACCAAGTGACACGGCCACTCGTGTGCCGTTACGAATCGGAGCTACACCACCGACATGTTCAAGAACAACATTACCAGCAACACATCTGCCCTTGATATGAGGAAATTCGCCTCCCAAATGCTTCCTCACTTCTCCGACATTCGCAAGTATTGCCGTCGTGAAGGGACGCTTCGAACGCAGGAGCAACGGTAGCAACCCAGGAACCTTTCGAACGCGATGAATTCCCGCGAGGAGTAAATTGCCAAGACGATTGTGCAGCGTTCTGATTGTTTGTTGTTGGATTCCTTGCAGCAATTCTTCAACATCGTCGCAGTCTGCGGCGGTCCGAGGAAAAAACATCATGCTGACCATGTTGCAAGCGGGGATTCCTCGATGTTGCGGCATTCGCTTGTTTAAAGGCATTCCGAGTCTTGACCATTGGTTTTTTTTCAATCCTTGGTAGGTATCATTCCAATTTCTTAGAGTGAGGAACATCTCTCGTAAGATCAGACTATTCAGGTTGACATCAGACTTGCTTGCAAATCGATTGAGCAATTTGAGTGTTGTTCGATCAAGAATATGCGTTAGCATCAAAGGGCGTGTCTCAGTTTTCAATTCACGCGGTGGAATGGCGAGAGGCATTGTCTTTCGACCGACCAGTCGACGAAATCTCCGAATGAGAGTTCTTAGGGAGAGACTGGATGATGAAACGCCTTTCCCAGTTGAAATCAGATCACCCCGCTGTTTGAGAAGCTCAGGACTGAGATCCTGAAGCGTGGGGCGGGTCTGAGCCTCCTCGGCAGTCTCGATTCCATAGTGTGCGAAAACATCTCCAATAAATTGCAAAGATCCAATTCCATCACAACAGGCGTGGTGAAACTGCCAAACAACCAGAAATTCGTCACCAGACTTCCGAACCCATATTTTAATCCCAGGAACTTGGGAAATGATAATTTGAGCAGGTTTAGCAGGAGGCGCGGAAGGAGATAAATTCCAGTCAAGAGGGAGATCAATGATCGGATGATGACTCCAATGACATTGATTCCACCGAGAGGTGACAGTCGCTTGCAGAAGAAGATGACGATCAAGTGCGGATCTCAGAGCACGCTCAAATGTTTCTCGATCAAATTGTCCAGAGAGTCTCGTTTCCAAGCAAAATGACATCGGGTACTGCGGGGAGTCATCCCGGTACATCAGATATTCAAAATCGGAAAGTTCAGCCGGAAAAAAGCCCGAGGTACTCAAGACAACCTCTTCTACAAGTGTGCGAGGCAAGATAAACAGCAAGGCGTGGTTTTGGAGGAGATACCGCCACTATAAGCCTGAATCTCTTAAAACACACCGATACACAGAAAGAAATATTCAACAAGATTTTTTGAGGTGAGTGGCAGCATTAAATCAGTGGGAGACCAAACAGAAGATGGAAATTTCAGTTCAAATCAGAAATCATCCTGAGTGGAGTTTGAAGCAATTCATATCGGCTCCCTTTTGGTCTCAATCGACTAGCGATATAATCCCTGAACTTGTGAGTAAGGGGCTCAGTCCTATCAATATTTGATTCAAAAAAGACGTTCGGCACGAGAAAGTTTGGCATCATGAAAGTTCTGGTCATTGGTCAAGGTGGACGAGAACACGTTCTGAGCTGGAAATTGGCTCAATCACCAAAAGTCGAGAAAATCTTTTGCGCTCCCGGCAACGCCGGAACCGCGCGAGATGCTGAAAATGTTGATATTTCTGATACAGACATCCCCGCGTTGCTCTCGTTTGCTCAAGACAATGATATCGACCTGACAGTCGTCGGGCCCGAAGCCCCCCTGGTCGCGGGCATCAGCGATGTCTTTCGCGATGCGGGATTGAAAGTGTTCGGCCCATCCAAAGCTGCCGCTCAACTCGAAGGGAGCAAACAATTCTCCAAAGAGATCATGCGAGCGGCTAAAATTCCTACCGCTGAATACCGCGCGTTTAGTCACGTTGAGGATGCGTTGGAATATCTCGAATCGAGGAAACAGGAAGAGGTCGTCATTAAAGCCGATGGTCTCGCCGCCGGTAAAGGTGTGTTTGTCTGCTCTTCCAAAGAGGAAGCCATTGATGCCGTGAAGTCCATCATGGTCGATCACAAATTTAAGGAAGCCGGTGCGACGGTCGTCATCGAAGATTGTCTGGAAGGGATCGAAACCAGTATTCTGGCAATAGTCGATGGCAAAACAATTATTCCTCTAGAGACTTCGCAAGACCATAAGCGTGCACATGATGGTGACGAGGGTCCCAACACGGGAGGAATGGGTGCATACTCTCCCGCAACCTACGTCAATGACGAAATGATGGATCAGATCATTGAAGACATCCTCATCCCCACCGTTCATACGATGAAGCGTCAGAACTGCGATTTTAACGGTGTGTTGTATGCCGGGTTAATGCTGACATCGCAGGGACCGAAAGTTTTGGAATTCAATGTCCGTTTTGGCGATCCCGAAGCACAACCCGTCTTGATGCGCCTAAAGAGTGATTTGTTTGACATTTTGATGGCAGCAGCCGAAGGCCGACTCGGCGATGTCCCTGCTCTTGAATGGAATGAACGAGCCGCAACATGTGTCGTCATGGCTGCCGAAGGATATCCGGGCAGATACTCAAAAGGCGATGCCATTACCGGCATCGACGCAGCCGACGAATTGGAAAACGTCAAAGTCTTCCATGCAGGCACAAAACTTCTGGATGGGAAAATCTTGTCCAATGGAGGCCGTGTACTCGGGGTCACCGCGATGGGAGACAACATCCCGGCCGCAAAATTACAGGCTTACAAAGCGGTTAAAAACATTCGCTGGAGTGGAGCCTGGTGCCGGAAAGACATTTCTGACAAAGCACGAGACTAATCAACTCGTTGGCAAATGATCGCCCGAGACTGTCCCTGTTCTCGGGCAACAATCAAAACTCCAGGTTGATCACCATGAAGCTGAAGTTTCTTTCTGAGAGATTCTATCGGCACTTTGATGTGACGGCATTTGATCTCCAGTTGACCGAAATTCGCGTCGCGAAAATATTTCCGTAACTCTTTTTCTCGATATGGAAGAACATCGATCACTTCAAAAGATCTCAGAAATGCGGTTTCGGGAATGTGATTTCCCGTCAGATACTCCTCAGAATCATCAAGCCGATTGAGTTTTTTTTCTTCGGCCAGAAGTTCGATCAATCCAGATCGAACAATCGCAGGATCAGGGTCGAAAATGTATCTCTGCAACATAGAGACATCACAATAGGCCATCAGTGGATCGCCAACGAGAGTTTCACCGGAGGGAAGAGCGGTGGCCCGATAGTTCCCAGGCTTCGCCAACTCACCGAACCAAATCGTCGCTTCCTTACACTCACCATTCAGGCTCACCAACTCAATTTCCGCTTGAGGAAACTTCCCAATGAAGTTTGCGGCGGGGCTTAATTTGATCGCTCCCCCACGTGCCGACTGCATAAGCTCTTTCAGGAACGGCAATCCGGGCTCGGCATCTTCCATTCGAATCACACGGTTTCCCTGTGGACGCCGATCTGGGTCGATGTGCACAAGCTTCCCAGCCAGATCGAGTGTCGTCACATCCTCGCAACGCACATTGATTTGATCTTGGCATTGGTAGACACCCGCGTTTAACCACGTTTGTAAACAAGACGCCGGGTTGAGGTCGACCGCTGTCACTCGACACTGTCCCGCGAGACCAATGGCATCACCTCCCAAGCCACAACAGAGATCCCAGACCTCCCCTTCGAAACGCTGAGCTTTATGGTGACTGATGGGTTCAGCGGTCGATTGTTCGAGTCCCCGACGATCAAACCACATTTGTGAGGCAAGTGTAAATTTCTCAGCCCCTCTCAGCCTCAAATCCACTTGAGTCAATGCAGAAGAAACCATTTCTGAGGAGAAATCTTGCCGCAGCTCTGTTTGAAGTTTGAGTTCATTGCCTGCAAATTTAGCAATTCTCTCAAACAATTGATTCTGATCAACCAGATCCAGCAAGCGGGAACATTGAGTGTTGAGTGGAATGTGAGAGGGAATATTCGACACGAAAGAGGCTTTCTGGAGAATAATAGTCTGAGCAATGACTGATCAGATTAGCCCTAAATTGTAATCTTACCGGCAGAACAAATACGAGTTCTCAACACCTGCATCTTGCCGGAACTCCTGAAAAAGCCTAAAGTAATGACATACGTCAACGAGTGACGATCTCCGGAATGATGTACTTTTCGTCTTTGTTCCGGGGAGATCCGACCCGCCTATGAAAAAGGAGTCTTCTTCCATGAAGCTGATTTCCCGCATCGCTTCCCTGTTTCTCATCCCCCTCATTCTCTCGTCAACGATTGCCAATGCCGCCGACAACGATCTTCAAGACGCAGATTATTATGAATTGCTGAAGACGTTTGCCGAAACTTACGAACAGATCGACAGGAATTATGTCAAAGATGTCAACAAGAAAGAACTGATGGAGGCCGCCATTCAAGGCATGCTTCAAAAACTTGACCGCTACTCCAACTACATTCCTCCCGAGCAACTCACAGAGTTCAACGAGAGTATGCAGCAGGAGTTTGGTGGGATTGGTATTCAGGTCGATATCGATTCTCAAACCAATCGTTTGATCGTAATTTCTCCTCTACCTGGAACTCCCGCTTTTCGCGGGGGAGTCAAAGCAGGAGATCTGATCATGGAGATCGAAGGAAAATCGACTGAAGGCTATGCGATCCGTGACGCTCAGGACATCCTGAAAGGCCGACCGGGGCAAGCAGTCAGCATTGGTGTGCTTCACAAAGGTGACAACGATGTCACAACAATCCCATTGGTACGTGAATTGATCAAAATGCAGACCGTTCTGGGCGATCAACACAAAGACGATGCCAGTTGGGATTTCATGCTCGATCAAGAAAGCAAAGTCGGGTTCATTCGCCTGACTCATTTCAGTAGTCATACTGCGGATGAACTTCGTAAAGCATTGGCCGACTTAAAAGAAGAAGGCGTCAAAGCACTCATTATTGACCTGCGATTCAATCCCGGAGGATTACTGACACAGGCCATCGAAATTTCTGATATTTTCATTGAAGAAGGAACGATCGTTAGCACTAAAGGCCGAAACAGTCCTGAGCGAAGTTGGTCCGCTCACAAGGAAGAGACTTACGAGTCGATTCCAATGGCAGTCCTCATCAATCGCTACAGCGCCTCGGCGAGTGAGATACTCAGCGCCTGCTTACAAGACCACGAACGTGCCACCATTATCGGTGAACGCTCATGGGGTAAGGGAAGCGTCCAGAACGTCATCCCTCTCGATGGTGAAAAAAGTGCATTAAAACTCACGACCGCCAGCTATCATCGCCCAAGTGGAAAGAATATCCACCGTTTTCAGGGAGCCAAAGATGACGACGAGTGGGGCGTGATGCCGAACGAGCACTTCCGGTATAAAATGTCACAAAACGAAATTAAAGAATATTTCGAGAATCGCCGCAGTCGAGATGTCATTGATGATGTCGCCCCTCCGGAGTCAACATTCAAAGATCCTCATCTCAAAATGGCGATGGATCATCTCACCGACATTCTCGGCGGAGGAGATGGAATCCCAGCAGCGAAACCGGAAACTGAAGCTAAAGAGGAAGAAAAGAAGACTGCGGAAACCGACGCTAAGCCTGACAAAGACAAAGCTGACAAGGAGAATGATGAAGAATAGGTTCTTCATCATTCACATTGATCATTACCTGATAGTCTCCTGCCTCATTTGAAGCAGGAGACTGTTTTTATTGACTGATTTTTAATGACTCGTTCACGCACTCTACTTGCGATTGAATCCTCTTGTGACGAAACCGCCGCAGCCGTCATCCGTGAAGATGGCAAGGTGCTCTCCAATGTTGT
>JAQWSQ010000221.1 GCA_029243145.1 Planctomycetaceae bacterium
GGATGCAATATTTCAATTTGAAACTCGTCATCAACGACTTCCTGATCGCCAAGTGTCGCAACCTGAACTCGACATTCGGACTGTCGCATCAATTCATGGAGGTATTGCAAGTTCGACTCTGAAGACGACATCAACGATTCGGTCGTGACCACTTCATTAATTTCAATCTCTTCCAGTAAATCGGGAAACGCGGAATAATGGTCGAGATCAGCGTGGGATAGATAAACACGATCCAAGTATTGAACTCCGCGCTGCCTGAAATCATCCAAAATCGCTCGTGCCGCATTGTGCCCTCCATCATTCGATCCACAGTCGTACAGAAATCGCTTGCCGTCGGGAAACTCCATCAGAATCGCGATGCCATGACCGACGGAATAGGTCGTCAATCGAAAATTTTGTTTTTCAAAAGACGTTTGGCTGACGAGAATATGTAGTCCACACCAGACAAACATTCCAGTCCACAGCCGGAGCTGCAAACCGCGCGACAACAGTATCGCCATGACAAACATCAAATATCCCATTAACCACCACGACGAGACATCCGCCAATGTCCAAGTCACGACTGAAGAATCACTGACGGATTGTGGAATGGAGGAAATCAGTACCAACCCCTTTTCCATGCACCACCCCAGAGCGGGACAAACGACCGGAAACACCAGCGACGCGACCAGCAACACGCATCCTAAGCCAAGCAAAACTGTTACGAGAGGAATCATCAAGATTGTTAAAGGGACGCCCCAAATGGGAAACAAATGAAAGTTCTTCGCGATGACAGGAAATGTAAACAGACTCACGGCAAGGCCAATAACCGCGACATCATAAATAGAGTTTCTCAGCGAGGCCATCATCGATATGTACCAGGGACGTGGTAAACCCGCGACCGCTCTTTCATAAAGCGAATGAGAAGAAGGGTTGACCAAGAGCAATGGTCTGACGGCAATTATTCCCAGAACGGATAAAAACGAAAGCTGAGAACCACTGTTGAACAGAGTCATGGGGTTCATCAACACCAAGAGGAATGCCGTCAGCCCCAAACTATTCAGAGGCGACGATTCACGTCCCAGCAGGCGTCCACTCAGATAAATCACCAGAAATAACGTCGCGCGAAAAACACTCGGTCGTAACCCCGTGACTGAGGCATACCCAATCATCAAAATAATGACCATCAACGAGGAGCGACGTACCGACAGATTAAGTATCGACAACAGCCGAGAGAGGATGACGGCAATGATTCCAATATGGAGACCCGAAATGGCCAGCAAATGAAACACACCACTCTGGATAAATGCCCTCTTGATCTCATCCGGCAGGTCAGCACGATCTCCCAACAATAACGCGCGAGCAAGAGCGCGGGAGTCAGGAGATTTGAGATATTGATCGAGTCTATCGGCGAGCCACTTCCGAGATCGTGACATCAGATGCCCAACGGAAGATGACGATTCCGCAATCACCTCGACATGCCGGGGGTGTTCGACACTCATACTGCCCAGATATTCTTGAAGAGCCATCCACTTCTGAAAATCGAACTCTCCTGGGTTAGCAGGTTGAGAGGGTCTCCCAAATTGACCAGAGAAATCCACCACATCTCCCGCACGCGGGCCGATCAAGTGACCGCGAACGGAGACCAGAATTTTTCCGGGTTCAATCTCTTCTCCATTCCATAACAGGCATTCCGCCGGAAAGAGAGTTCGGTCTGTGACACGCCAGGCGGGAGTAAACTTTCGTCGAGTTTTGCGACTGATATGAGGTGATTCCAACAATCGCACCCGCATTTGCGCAGTTGTCCATTCTGTTTCCGACAAGCCCGACAATGGATGAGCGAACATTTTCTGTGTTCGATAACTGTGATACATCCCTCCCACAGACATCAATAACAAGACAATCACAAGCAGTAACGTATGGGGCTTCTGAGACTGACGGATCAGCGCGAAGCTAATTGCCGTCAGAAAAGCAATTCCCCCCCCCATAGGGATGAGAGTTCCCGAAACTGCTGGTCCAAAAATATACCGCTCGCAAAACACACAAACAGCAACAACATAGGTCGCTGATTGAGTGCGAAACGCTCAGAGAGCCGGAATTTGGGGAGAGGTGCCTTCACAGACAGATCGAGACGCCAAACATAAGGGGACAACTGTGTATTATAGTATCCAGAGGGAAACCAAAAACTGCACTGAGAATTCTTCCAGATTCAGCATTTCTTTAGTTTTTCGGGAACTCTTTCCCATCAGGAACATCTCATTTTAATGCTGTCACCAATCCCATCGATTCTAGGAGATTCTCATGAGACGAAAGATCCTCTTTCCACTCCTGTTTTCTGTAGCAACGCTGATACTTTCCATCACAGTCACCCATGCCGATGAGCAACCGAAGGTCGAGCGAAAAGCGAAGAAATCAAAAGTCCAAATCGCAATTCTGCTCGACACGAGTGGAAGCATGGAAGGTCTGATCCACCAAGCGAGAACGCAATTGTGGAAAATTGTGAATGACTTCGAACACTGCCGAAAAAACAATCGCCGTCCTGACCTCGAAGTCGCATTGTATGAATATGGCAAAAGCTCTCATCCAGTCACCGAACACTATCTGAAACAAATTGTTCCCTTCACGGGCGACCTGGACATCCTCTCAGAAAAGCTCTTTGAATTGAGAACGAACGGTGGCCAGGAGTATTGTGGTGCAGTCATTCATGACGCGGTTCTCAATCTGGAATGGAGCAAGCGACCTGACGACCTCAAAATGATTTTCATCGCAGGGAACGAGCCTTTCTCACAAGGCCCAATTGATTTTCGATCAAGTTGCCGATCAGCGATCTCGAACGGAATCACCGTCAATACCATCCACTGTGGTTCTGAAGACGAAGGCAAACGTGGATTCTGGGCCGAAGGAGCATTGCTGGGTGAAGGGCAATTCCTGAATATCAATCACAACGATGTTCGTCCTGTGCCGAGTACTCCCTACGACAAGCGACTGATGGAATTAAGCAGTCGATTAAACACCACCTATGTGCCATACGGTCAAAAAGAGAAACAGGAAAGTTTCCTGAAGAGGCAAACAGCTCAAGATTCCAATGCCTCTGAAGCGGCACCTTCAGTCGGAGCGGGTCGTGCGGCGACAAAGAGTTCCAGCTTCTACAAAAACTCAACATTCGACCTGCTAGACGCCATCGAAGAAGGAAAAGTGAAGTTGAAGTCTCTCAAGGAAGACGAATTGCCACCGGAACTCAACAAACTGAGTCCCGAAAAGCGGGACGAGTACCTTGCTCAAAAGAAGAAGGACCGTGTCACTGTTCAGGGTGAGATTAAAAAACTCAATAAGCAACGAACGATACATCTGGAAAAATTGTCAGAGGCAACTCCTGAAGGGGAGACTCAGTTTGATGATGCCGTTCTCAAAACTGTGCGAACACAAGCCAAAGCACGTCATTTTGAGTACGAAACACCTGAATGAGTCCTGACTTTTTTCGGACGCGACCCTTTCCTAGAATGAGAGACAGTAACTCTGTCCCTCATTCTTTTTTTGTTGGCGACCATGACCATTAAATCTCTCTGCTCATTCATTGCCTGTGTTCTCCTTACAGCAAATGCGTTCTTGGCTCACGCGGAAGAGCCCACGTTTTTTCCGAATACGCTCACATCATTCGAGCCTTACTGTGACAACCCAATATTCACGGCGAGCACCGGGGAACAATGGGATGCACGCCTCCGAGAGCGAGGCTGGATCTTAAAAACTCGCAATCAGTGGTGGTTGTGGTACACCGGTTATGATGGCGAACGTTCCAGCAGAAAACTTCTGGGACTGGCGACTTCAAAGGACGGAATTCACTGGACCCGACATCCCCAGAATCCGTTGACCTCCGACCTCTGGATTGAAGACATGATGGTGGTCGAGCATCAGGGGATATTCCATATGTTCGCTGAGGGACAAGGGGACCAAGCTCATCGACTCACTTCCAAAGATGGCGTTCACTGGAAACCCGCAGGCCAACTCGATGTGCGACTCGCAAATGGACAACCCATTCCCGCAGGACCATTCGGCACACCGACCGCTTACTTGGAAAACAACACTTGGTATCTTTTTTATGAACGCCGAGATGCCGGCATCTGGTTGGCCACATCCAAAGACCTGAAACGGTGGACCAACCTGCAAGATGAACCCGTCATGACTCCGGGTCCAGAATTGTTTGATCAAGATTTGATCGCCCTCAATCAGATCTTCAAGTTTCAGGAAAAATATTATGCCTCGATTCATGGAGCGTCGAACAATAACGACCCTCGACTGTGGGCTTCGGGAATTGCCGTTTCGGACGATCTCATTCACTGGAAAAAACACCCCTCGCCATTACGTCCCATCTCGGAAAACAAATCGAGCGGTCTTTTTATTCAAGACGGAACCCACTTTCGTTTCTACACAATGCATGACAAAGTCAACCTGCATTTACCATCCAAAAGAGATCGAGGCAACAAATGACATCCAAAGACTGGCATTTCCCAGAAGCCCTCAAACGTGGTGAATTTCCGTTTCTGAATCTCCTCGGTATCGAAGTCGGTGACATTGAAACCGGAAAAGCCGTGATCCACTTAACCATCGAAGAAAAACATTTGCGATCACTGGGAATGGTCCATGGGGGAGTGACCGGTACTTTACTCGACTCGGCGTTGGGTATTGCAGGAGCCTCCCAAGCTCCCGACCAGCATCATGCTGTCACAATGCAACTCAACATCAATTTCACCAAGACCGCCAAACAGGGTGACCGCCTCACAACCACAGGCCGTTGCCTCCATCACGGCACTCGAACAGCCGTGTGCCAAGGAGAAGCAGTCAATCAACAGGGGCAAATCGTCGCAACAGCAACATCGACTTTGATGTTTCTTCCGTTAGAGCGACAAGAAGCGTGTTAGCCTCAAGATAACTCAGTGAATCCTCTTGCCGTGCGTGCCTGAGATCGATAAAATCAACACATCACGTATCTTTGATGGGTTTCGAATGCATCATCTCACAAATCAACATAATGAGTTTGGCCTACCATCGCTAACTCGTCGAACGATGCTTCAAGCTGGTACGGTCAGCCTGTTGGGACTGGGAACGAACCACCTGCACGCATTGAATGAATCGACCTTGGCGGAAGGTTCGGCCAAATCGATTATCTATATCTTTCTTTCGGGAGGGCTGGGACAACAAGACAGCTTCGATATGAAGCCGGAAGCCCCTGACAATATTCGAGGGGAATTTTTGCCGATCTCGACGGCAACTCCCGGTGTGCATATTTGCGAACACCTGCCACAACTGGCTAAGCGGAGTCAATATTGGTCCCTCGTCCGCTCCCTCACGCATCCCTATAACGAACACTCCGAAGGTCATCATGTCATGCTGACCGGCAGGACGATGAAACCTCCTTCGTTCCAAGCCAGCAAACCGATGCCAGATGACTGGCCTTCCATCGCGTCGATCGTCGGCGATCAACTTCCCTCCAGCAACAATCTTCCTCCCGCCGTAGTTCTTCCCGAACAACTCAAACATCGCACAGGCCGTGTCATCCCAGGGCAATTTGCAGGTCAGATGGGTTCCAAAAGAGACCCATGGTTTATTGACGCCAGTCCTTATAACTCCGTCACTTATGGAGCATTTCCAGAGTATGAGTTTCACCACGCTCGGGGAAAAGAAAATAACACCAAACTGAGATTCGAAGCTCCCAACCTGACTCTTCCCAATGAACTCAATTTTCGACGGATCGATCGTCGAATGAATCTCCTCGGGCAGCTTGAAGAACAACGAATCACATTGGACGGGGACGCCTCGACAGCCTCGTTTGACCGATATCGTGAAGGAGCAGTTTCTCTGCTGACCGATCCGCGTGTGCGAAACGCATTTGATGTCACCCAAGCCGACGACAACACACAAGATCGATACGGAAGGCATTCTTTCGGTTGGTCCCTCTTGATGGCCAAGCGATTAGTTGAGGCGGGTGTTCGTCTCGTTCAAGTGAATCTGGGAAATAATGAAACCTGGGACACGCACGGTAACGCATTTCCAAGCTTGAAAGATTTTCTGTTTCCTCCCACCGATCAAGCCGTTTCTGCTCTACTCGATGACTTGGCTGAATCGGGGCTTCTTGATGAAACTTTAATCGTGATGGCGGGTGAGTTTGGTAGAACACCGAAAGTTCTCGGCCTACCACAACACTACAAAAAACCCGGTCGTGATCACTGGGGAGCCGCTCAATCCGTCTTTCTTGCCGGAGGTGGAATTATGGGTGGCCGCGTGATCGGCTCAACCGATCGAGAAGGTGGGCTCCCTGCTTCCGATCCACAAACCCCGGAAAACCTTGCGGCTACGATCTACCAATGCTTGGGAATTCCCGAGACCGCGGCTTGGAAAGATGACTTGGGAAGAAATAGAACACATAGGATTTGAACTTTTACAAAATGAAAAAACCAATTGAAGT
>JAQWSQ010000227.1 GCA_029243145.1 Planctomycetaceae bacterium
GGCAGAACTTCGTCAACAAGCACAATTGGTTCGAACGATTGTTTTGCTCCCTGCGGAAAATCTGGAATTGGAATGGACGATACGTGAGTTGGGAGCGGTGGAAGTATTACCTGCTCCCGTTCTGCCAGGCCGATTGAGTCACATCGTCATGAGATACTTGTTTCACAAAACCCATCAAGTCACAGATACCCGAAACTCGGGATGATCCGTCTGAATAAGAATCGAGTTGATAGACAATGAATGAATCCGAACTTCTTTCTGCTCTGGAATCTGTCAAAGACCCGGCATTTGGTCGGACCCTGAAAGAGCTACAAATGCTCGCCGGCGCGACCGAATCGGAAGGCCGGTGGACTCTGCAAATTCAGCTTCCGACCTATGCATATCTAGCGAAAGACGAATTGACGTCTGCGATTCAGTCCACGATTGCGGAGAGACATCCCGAAGTGGGAGACATCAACGTCGAGTATTCGGTGAAAGTTCTCGGCAAAAACGCAGGCGGTTCCATTGGACTGAAAGTCAAAAATGTGATTGCAGTGGGAAGTGGCAAAGGAGGTGTTGGGAAAAGCACTGTTGCCGCCACTCTTGCGTATGGTCTCAAAAGTTTCGGAGCGTCTGTCGGCTTGATGGATGCCGATGTGTATGGCCCGAGTATCCCGCATCTTGTGGGGGCAAGCGGACAACCTGAAGTTGTTGAGAAAGAAAATCCCGACGGCCAAAAAGTTCAACGCCTGCAACCGATCATGGCCGATGGAATGCCGATGATGTCCATTGGATTTATGATTCCCGAAGATCAGGCAGTGATCTGGCGTGGTCCGATGTTGCACAAGTTGCTCACGCAGTTCATGCAACAAACGGATTGGGGCGATCTCGACTATTTGATTATCGACATGCCGCCCGGAACTGGGGATGTGGCGATTACCTTGTCGCAGATGGTTAGTCTCGCAGGGGCCGTGGTTGTCTGCACTCCGCAGAAAGTGGCACTGTTGGATGCCGTCAAAGCGATCGGTATGTATAAACAGGTCAAAATCCCGGTCTTGGGAATTGTCGAAAATATGAGTGGCGAAATGTTTGGGCAGGGGGGAGCCGCTCGGAAAGCCGAGGAACTTTCGCTACCGTGTCTCGGAGAAATCCCCAGTGATCCCGTCATTCGGGAATATGGTGATGAAGGACAAATCTCTAAATTGTTCAGTGAGGAGAATTCTGCTCGCGAATCATTGGAAAAAATGTGTGCAGAAATCACTCGACAAATCGTGCTGAATTCTCTGGATGCTCCCAAGATGCCATCCCTGGAAATTCTGTAATCGCTGTAATTTGTGAGAATCTTTGTGCGAGGCGTACAAACCTGCCAGATCGGACGTTGCGTTCGTCGCTAGATGCGTATAATGGAAACCCTCCCGACTTGGCCACTACGACCGAAGGATGACCCACCATGTCCGTCTCCATTGTGCTGATTGAAGATGATCGCGAAATCTCTTCGACCATGACCGCTGTCCTGCAAAATGCCGGCTATACTGTTGATACCGCCCCGAATGGTGTCGATGGACGCAAGCTGATTGAAGAAAAGAATCCCGACCTCGTCATCACGGATATGATGATGCCGCGTATGGGGGGGTTTCCGGTCCTCGAATATTTGACAGAACTCGATTCGCCGCCGCGCGTGATCATGATCACAGCGAATGAAGGAAGTCGGCACAAAGCGTATGCAGAAATGCTGGGAGTTTCGGATTACTTACGCAAACCGTTTGCCATGGATGTGCTGTTGGAGACCATTGAGAGGGTCTTGTCCAGCGAAGAAGAATCGCCGTCTGCCAAAGGCTCAGAAAAACTACGTCGCGGCAAGAAATCCTGAGTTCGCCGAATATTTAGTAATATTCGACACCGAGACTTCGTTCGATGCTTCGTGCTTCGGGCGACATGATTTTTTCAAACCACCACTTATCAGCTTCCGTCGATTTTGACATGCCGGTTCGTGATTGCAACATCATGTCTTCGTGACCTTTATCGACACGGTTCTCGTCAGCAAAGTCGTTACCGCGTTCTTGAGGGACAGGAAACATCGAATTGATGGTGTTGTGACCCAGTTGACGCGAGTCGTTCATGGCTTGGCAGCCACAACTCAGGCAACCGATAGTCAACGCGAAGAGGAGATGCAAATTTTTCATGGGAGAATCCCGAACGGATTTGACAGGAGTGGGATTTTAAGTGGCAAAGGATTTGCCGAGGAAGGGACTGAGATTGTAGGTCATCGCGGGAGACTGTCCAGATCATTCATCCTTTAGTGGCAGTTCACCGACACCCGGTTGAAAATATTACAAAAAGTGCAGCTTCATGAATGTACGCCAGATGCCAACTTTAGATTCTCCACTCGACTTGCTGGTGGTCGCACCGCATCCCGATGATGCTGAGATCAGTGTGGGAGGAATCATTGCATCGTCGCGGGCAGAGGGATTGCGGGTAGGAGTGATCGATCTCACGTCGGGGGAACCGACTCCTCATGGGACTCTTGAGTTACGCAAGCAAGAAACTGACCGTGCGACTGAAATTCTCGATCTCACCTGGCGAGGGAATCTGGATTTACCAAATCGGAGTTTGGAAAACACCTTAGAAGCACGGCGTAATCTGGCAGAAGTGTTTCGTTTGACACGTCCGCAAATCATTCTCGCACCTTATTGGGAAGACTCGCATCCTGATCACGTGGTCGCCTGCCGGTTAGTGGAAGATGCCCGTTTTTGGTCCAAGTTGAGTTGTTCAGACTTCGCCGGTGAGCCGTTTTTGCCTCCGAAACTGTACCATTTTTTGAGTGTTCACCTCCGCGTTCATCCTTCTCCCTCATTTGTTTATGACATCTCGGCACACATCGAAACCAAGATGCAGGCAGTGCATGCGTTTGAAAGTCAGGTTTTGACGGGTCGCTCAACAGAATTTCCGACGGGGATCGACGATGTTAAAGATCGAGCCAGATATTGGGGCTGGACGATCAACAAAGCTTACGCAGAACCCTTGTACTCACGTGAAGAAATTGGCGTTGGTTCTCTGAAAACATTTCTGTAACGCATGAGCGATTCACACGTCACGGTTGAATTTCTGGGCATCGTTCGACAAAAGGTCGGCCACGAGCAGGCTGAATTTATGGCGAGCCGTCTCTATGATCTCTGGACTTTGGTTGGGGAAAAGTATCCGCAATTGGAAGGGGTATGCGTCGTGCAGGGACAGTTAAAGAACGGCTACCTGGCAAGCATTGATGGCAGACGTTTTACTCGTTCAGCCAATGAACCACTCTCTGCCGGCGATCACATCTTGCTGCTTTCTGCAGATGCCGGCGGATAAAAGTCGATTCCACAAAGAGCTTCCATCATGAATGCCGCCACTCCAGGATATTTCGGACGTTACCTCAGAGTCGATCTTTCGATTGGCTGGTCGGAATCGAAACCTCTGTCCGAATCTGTTTTAAGGAAACACATTGGCGGTGTTGGGTTGGGGGCGTGGATTCTCCGTGAAGAAACAAACGGACAACAATTGGATCCATTGTCGCCTGAAGCTCCACTGGTCTTTACGTTTAGTCCGTTGGTGGGAAGCCCACTGACCACCTCTGCCAAATTTGCCGTTGTCGCAAAATCGCCACTCACTCAACGTATCAACGATTCTCTGGCTTCATCGCATTTCGCGATTGCCGGAAAAAAAACGGGACACGATGCGATAGTCATCGTGGGGCGATCAGAAAGTCCCAAAGTTCTTTTAATTACATCTAAGGGAATCGCTCTACACGACGCTGACTCATATTGGGGAATGAATATTCCTGCCACAGAAGACTCGTTGAAAACGGGCTTCGGGTCACATTACCGTTATGCCGTGATTGGTCCCGCCGGTGAAAATCTTGTCCGCTACGCGACCATCTCGCATGATGGACGACACGCGGGGCGGGGTGGCCTCGGAGCGGTGATGGGTTCCAAATTTCTCAAAGCGATCGGTGTCGCTGGTGACGAGCGAATACCGTTTGCTCATCCCAAAGAACTCGTGGCTCTTAGCAAGTCTGTCTCTCAAAAATCATTCGGTGCCGCGACGGAGAAATATCGCGAACTCGGGACGGCAGGAAATTTGTTGGTCTTCAATCGGCTAGGGACGTTACCAACTCGCAATTTTCAAGAAGGCCAGTTTGAGCAGGCCATCGATCTTGCTCCCGAAACTCTGACACTCAGTCGTGACAAAGCCCGTAAATCGTGCGCGGCGTGTACCATCGGTTGTGAGCACCTGTATTCCGTCGAAAAAGAGGAGAAACCAGTCCGGTTGGAATATGAAAATCTCTTTGCTCTCGGTCCGATGTGTGGAGTGGGAGATGCCGATCAGGTTCTTAAAGCCTCCCAACTGTGTGATGAATTGGGGATTGATACCATCTCTGCGGGTGGCACGATTGCGTTTGCGATGGAGTGTGCAGAACGAGGGTTGATTGATTGGAAGGGATACGAGTTCGGTCGGGGAGACACACTGTTAGCCGCCTTGGAAAAAATTGGCGACCGTCGGGACGAAGGGGATTTGTTAGCAGAAGGATCTCGACTATTAGCGAAACAAATTGGGCAGGGAAGCATCGCTTTTGCACCGCAAGTAAAAGGTTTGGAACTCCCCGGATATGAACCGCGTGCTTTGCAATCAATGGCACTCGGTTTTGCCGTCGGGACTCGCGGAGCCGATCACAATCGTTCGGGAGCTTATCAAGCCGATTTCTCGGACTCAGTGGATCGCATGAACGTCACAGAAGCTGATGTGTCGGCAGCAATTCAAACCGAAGACGAGGCTGCGATCATCGATTCACTGATTCTTTGCAAATTTCTTCGCGGCGTATTCGAAGACAAGTTTATCGAGATGGCTGAAATGTTGTCGCTGGTGACCGGTTGGGATGTCGATGGTGGAGAGCTACGCCAGACGGCTCAGAACATCGTCGAACTGAAAAAACGCTACAACATTGAACAAGGCTGGACCCCCGCGGAAGATACGCTTCCCGAGCGTTTTCTAACCAGCGCGCTGCAAACTGGTGCCAGTGAGGGCGCAGCATTACCACGAGAACGATTGGAGCGTTTGATTTGTGCTTATAATCTCGGTCGCGGTTGGAGCGAAGAGGGGTATCTTTCCCTCGATGACTGTGTGGATGAAAACTGCGTCGATTAAAAACGCTGCCGATCAAAATAGCGTATAGATGAACGGTGCAGCTCCCGTGGTTGTCAGGAATGCCAGTATTCCCACCATTCCCAGCACCAAAATGATGGGAAGCATCCACCAGATTTTGTTCTCTTTGATGAACATCAAAAACTCAGTCGCGAGTCCCAGTTGTTTATCCTGGCTTAGCTCTTCGAAACTTTTTTCGCTGTTCGTTTCAATTGGTGGTTCTGACATGGCGATTCTGCCCTGATCAAATTATTGGGAATGTCTCTCGGAAGCTGGTGACAATCTTGCTCTAGTATTGTCGAAAATAGCGTTCTTTACGAGAGGGGATTTCTTTCGCTTGCCAATAGCTGGCTTGACTGCGATTGATAGATAGTTGTAAACGGTCACGTCCCATCATGCGAAAGACGAGTCCAATCGTCAGAAAAACGAGAAGAAAGACAAGGAACATCAGGATCTCTCCAACAACCAAGCCGATGGGCATGAGAACCAGCGAAAGTCCCAGAAAAATGGGTTTGAGGAGATTGGGAACGGCCATTCCAAGCAGGGCGAACAAGGCACCAATTCCCAGACAGATACCGATCACAAATGTCGTGGCCCCCCACAACCATGCTAGAAAGGGGAGCATGATCAGGGAAAACCAGCCAAACTGTTTCAGTTGGCGGGTTTCGGGATTCCAGTTGAGTTGAACGAGTGCCATGATTGTCTCTGAAGGCTAATAATGATTTGGTGAAGTGGTCAATCGAGTTGAAATTGGGCAAGATGTTCTTGCTGCCGAGATTCATCGACATCCAGATTTTGATTTTTCTTTTCCACCACATGTCGTCCCAAAACGAGTACATCCATTCCCGTCATCTGGAAACAGCGGAAGGCGTCTTCGGGCGTGCAGACGATGGGTTCTCCACGAACATTGAAGCTGGTGTTGATCAGAACCGGGCAACCGGTTTGATCATAGAACTTCGTCATCAGATTGTGCAGAACAGAGTTTCGTTCATCATCGACTGTTTGGACTCTGGCTGAATAATCGACGTGCGTGACTGCGGGGATTGACGAACGGCTGTAGTTTAATTTTTCAATTCCGAATGCCTGTTCGTATTCTTCCCCGAGTTCTTTGTTGCGAATTTGCTCATGCACGGGAGCCACCATTAGCATGTAAGGGCTTTCTTCTCCCTCGCGCATCTCAAAATATTCGTGGACGTGTTCTTGCAAAACGATCGGAGCGAAAGGCCGGAATGATTCGCGATATTTGATTTTTAGATTCATGACCTGCTGCATTTCAGGACTCCGGGCATCGCCGATGATGCTGCGTGAACCTAATGCTCGCGGTCCAAATTCCATACGTCCCTGAAACCAGCCGATGACGTTTTCATCGGCGATCAGTTTGGCAACGTGCTCGCACATTTCGTCATCGGTCTCGAAACGAGTGGACTCAACACCTTCCTTCTGAAGATACTTCGCAACTTCATCATCATTGAACTCTGGGCCTAGGCGCGAAGCCGACTGCCCGTCTTTACCCACAATATTGCGGGGTTTATCGAGCAATTGGTGCCAGATAAATTGTGCAGTACCAAGAGCCCCACCAGCATCTCCAGCAGCCGGTTGTATCCAAACCTGATCAAACGGACCTTCACGCAATATCACTCCATTGCCGACACAGTTCAGAGCAACTCCCCCCGCCATCACCAGATTATTCATCCCGGTGACTTCATGGACGTGACATGCGGTTTTCAGCATGATCTCTTCCGTCACCGCCTGTACCGAGGCTGCGAGATCCATTTCTCGTTGTGATAATTCCGACTCGGGTTCACGGGGAGGAGCCTCGAACAAACGATAAAACTTATCGTTTGTCATGGTGAGCCCCTGGCAATAATTGAAGTAACTCATATCCATGCGGAACGAGCCGTCTTCTTTGATGTCCATCAGTTGTTCGCGAATGCGGTCTGCAAACACGGGGCGACCATACGGTGCTAAACCCATGACTTTGTATTCACCGCTATTGACTCGAAACCCGGTGTAATAGGTGAATGCGGAATACAAAAGACCGAGCGAATGAGGAAATCGGATTTCCTGATCGAGAGTGATTTTGTTTCCTTCGCCACGTCCGTAACATGTGGTCGACCATTCCCCCACACCGTCAAAGGTAATGATCGCCGCCTCTTCAAAAGGAGAAGGAAAAAAAGCACTCGCCGCGTGCGACTCGTGATGATCGGTGAAAACGAAGCGACCTTTGTAACGGTCATGTAGTCCTTTTCGCATTTCCCGAGGGAGATGCAATTTTTCTTTCAACCACAAAGGCATTGCTTGTCGGAAGGAACGATATCCGAGTGGAGCAAACCTCAAATAAGTTTCGGTCAAGCGTTCAAACTTTGTGAATGGCTTGTCATAAAAACCGACGTAATCGAGATCTTCGGGGGAGAGACCCGCTTTGGAAAGACAATAATCGATGGCATGTTGTGGGAAGCGATGATCGTGTTTGACGCGAGTGAAACGCTCTTCCTGCGCAGCGGCAATGATTTCTCCGTCAACGACCAACGCCGCTGCAGAATCGTGGTAAAATGCTGATATTCCGAGGATTGCCGTCATGAACTCTACCCGATTCCTATGCCTGCTTCATGTTGATTCTGTGAAACCAATTATTCTCGACTCAGAGGGTTTTCATTGGTTTCAATCGTAATTTGTGTTTCAGCGTGATTCCCGGATGGGATGCTTGGAGAAGCAGGCAGTAAAAATGTTGTGAGAAAATCTCGTGATTCATCAAACGCAAGCTGATGTCCCGCTTCATTCCAATGCGCATCGTACTTAAACGTCAATCGGTCTTCATTGTTTTGTTTCCACTTCACAATAGGAGAACTTAAATCGTGAAATGGGATATCGAGGCGCTCAGTAATCGAGTGGATAGTGGGGCGGTAAGAAGATCGTAGCTCCAACTTTGTGAGTTGGTGAGGAGGTGATTCCGCAAACTCATTCCGGTAAGGAACTCGAATCATGAATAATGGCACTTCTTTATTGTGACACTCCGATTGAATTTCGGAAAGCAAATATTCCATGATCGTGATTCGGGGATCATCCTGAATCATCGTGGGATCCTTTTTAGAATTTTCTTTCTGCTTGGCAAGTTTTGTCTCTTCCTTACGATTATCCGAAAGGCGCTTTTGATAGTTGATCACGTACGCGAGATAATTATAGAAATAGGAGGCGTCTTTCAAATTTTGTTTCACAATGGAACTCCAGCGTTCTGGAGACGGAAGAGAAGTTACCACCTCGCCCGTTTCTGAGAGAGACGCATAAGGTGCATTGGCGTTTGTCTCTCTGATATTGTCATCAAAATCGTTCCCATAGTGAAGAATCATCACAGCGTCATCAGTTTTAAGATTGCCTCGAACGAATCGTTCGAAGACCATTTATTGTTGTAATGTTCCGTAACCCGGCAGCGAATAATTAATGATATCTCAGTCTGGGAAATTGGTCGCAATGTGATCTCCGAATGATTTTCCCGATTCGACACCCCATCCCCACCCATACGAATCCCCCAAGATGTAGAGGGTTCGTTCAGCAGACATATTCTGTTCGTGAGATTGTCGAAATCCCTGCTGATTGTAAGAGACCTAAATATTGAAGTCGGTGGTGTGAAATATCCCGGTGAATTCCGGCTTCCCGATAAAACCCAATTCGGGATCATATTGGTGAAAAGAACCAGATGGATTCACAAATTCCGGGGAATATCCGATGACGCGAAAGAATAGTTCCCCGCAAACAAGACTAACCATGACTCCAAATGACAGTGCCAAAAATACAAGCTTCAGTTTTCGGTTTCTCGGTTGTGAGGTTGTTTGAGTCATTGTCCTGATTTCATTCACGAGAGTATCTCCTGTATTTCTCATCAACTGCTTTAATCAGGCTGCTTTTTGCTGGTCGTCGTGATTCTGTTTGAGAATTCGTGGACCCATGAGTGATTGCGGTCCACTTCCCCAGACATGTGACGCGACGGCTTTCTGGATTTCGTCGGCAATTTCTAACGCGGCGACGGCGGTCCAGCCGTTCACGAGGGGTGTGGAATTTGTTTTGACACATTTGACGAAGTGGGTCAGTTCGGCGGTTAAAGCATCATCGTCAGAAACATCAGCATCAGTGACGGTGATAAAACGACCAAAAACATCGTCCCGTAGTTGAGCAATGTCGGCACCCGACTGAAACGCCAATTCAACCGGTGACTCTCCCGCTAAGAGTTCTGCTCCCGGTGAGTATTGTTTCACTTCACGCGTTGTGAAATCGATCGTGGTGCAACCCGATTCAGACCAAACTTGCATCGCTCGACCGGCGGTCGGGTTGATGCGGCTCGCCGAAACATCGGCAATACATCCGTTTTCAAATTCGAGTCGAGCTTGAACGGCATCTTCCTGTTTTCCAAACAAAGAGATGCCGAAGGCTTGTACGTTTTTCAATTCAGACTGAACCAAACTCAAGATGAGATCGAGGTCGTGAATCATCAGGTCGTGAACGATACTGATATCGGTCGAACGGAACGAAAACGAACTGAGTCGTTCTGATTTGATGTATTTGGGGTTTTGGCAGAGCGGTTCGGCAGCCAGTGTGGCGGGATTGAATCGCTCCACATGCCCGACTTGCAAAGTGATTCCTTTTTCGTCGGCCAGCTCGGCAATTTGACGAGCATCGTTAACATTACCAGCCAGCGGTTTTTCCATCATCATCGGAAGATGATGGGCAACACACTCTTTGGCAACGTCCAAGTGGGCGAATGTGGGAACGGCAATCGATACCGCATCGACATGCGGCAACATTTCGCGGTAGTCGGCGTACCATTTACAGCCCCAACTCTCAGCCGCTTCTCGGCCACGCGTTTCGGAGGAGTCGGCAACTCCGATGAGATTGATACCTTCAATTCCCGCAAGAATGCGAGCATGATGGCGGCCAAGCGCGCCAACTCCGATAACTCCAACTTTGAGATCGTTCATAATATTGATTTCAGTCTTCAGGCGACATGCGAGGCCGGTTGAACAGATCGATGTCTGTTCGCAGCCTCGATATTTTGGGCGAGTTGTTGGTTCAAGTGATGTCCTGAACGCCACGCGGTGATGTGACCCTTTACGTCACATCCCAACAGAGCAAAGTCTCCTATGGCGTCCAAAATTTTGTGACGGGCGCATTCATCAATGGCTCGTAACGTGTTTCCGATGACTCCGTCTTCACCGTAGACGAGGAGATCTTTCTCAGTCACACGTTCGCCATAACCGGCAGCCTTTAATGTGGCCACTTCCGATTCCAGCACGAATGTTCTCGCGAAGGCGATTTCCTGCAAGAAGGTTTCCGGCGTGACGTTGACTGTAAATGTCTGTGGGGGAATCGGAGAACTTGTGCCGTAATCCAGGTGATAAGTAATCACCATACCTTCCGACATATGCGGCCTGATTTGGACGCTGGCATTTCCCGGTTCAGACTGAATTTCGAGGGTCTCTTCGATTCGTAGCGAAGTACGAAATGCTGATTGCTCGACTATTCCTGCAGAAAGTAGCTCTTCGACAAACGGTCGACAGGAACCATCCACACCGGGGACTTCCGCGGCATCGATCTCAATCAGGCAGTTATCAATCTGTAATCCTGCCAATGCCGCCAGAACATGTTCGGTCAGTTCGACGCGCGCATTGCCGTTGACGAGAGAAGTTCGGCGATGAGTCGATTCCAGAAAAGCCAGCGAGACCGGCAGGTCGGGTTGTCCTTTCAGATCAACACGACGAAAAACTACTCCGGTGTCTTCAGGAGCCGGATGGAACCGGAGGCAGACATCGACACCGGAGAAAAGTCCGAATCCGCAGATTTCGGCATTCCGCTTCAATGTTCGTTGCCGTCGTTCGGTTATTGTCTTGTCCCGCATCTCGATCAGACAGGTAAGTTTCTGGAAGATGATACGAGTCAACCGACAACGAAGAAAACTCCTTCGCTGCCGGTCAGGCTCGTCGTTTTCATTGTCTCACCATTCCGTTGGTGAGACATATTATTCAATCAGTTGGGTGAAGTCGGACCGGAAGCAGCAGCCGTTTTCTGATACTTCTTGTTCAGATATTCGAGCACTGCTTCGGTGATATCGTTTTCCGGGTTGTGGTAAACGACTTGACGATTCATCCCGTTGATGACGCCACGAGCATCATCTTCCTGACTCAGTTCTGTGCGATTGAATCGCAGAACGAGCGTGTACTTGTAGTACTCGGCATACATTTTGACAGCCGCTTGTACTTCGATATACACTTCTTTGTAAATTTGCGATTCCTTACGCAGGAAATCACGTTGCATCACTTTGCGTCGAGCATCAATTTCGGCCGCTTTGGACGCGAGTTGCGCTTCTGCTTGAGCGTAACCAGGTGATGTTTCAGTCATCATCTGCAACTTCAACGATAGCGCTTTGATTCCTTCGACATCCGCTTTGATGGTTTCTTCGGAACCAGCAATTTGGTTCTTCAATCCTTCACGCAAGGCTTCAAACTTTTTGTATTGTTTGAATACTTGTGCCATGTCAATCAAGGCGACTTTGTGTGGGTCTGATTGTGCCTCGGCACGAACCAATCCCATTCCACAGATCATCGCCACAGCAGCAGTTAATACGACGAGCTTCTTCACGATATGCACTCCTTTGCAAATGCCGTTTATTCGGCGTGTTTCACAAGTCCCTTTGTGACAGGGTCCTTCTTAACGGGGCCGGAGTTTTGGCAAAATCTGCCGATTGCGTCAATACGAGCCCACCCCCTGTAGCATCGTTTTTTTCGTAAGTTTCTGAAATAATGCCAACTTGCAACACTCAACAACAATACTTACCCGCCTGAGATTGCATTGGGATCCTTCCACTTTAGACTGGATCAACAGTGAGAATGCCCATTTTGCGAACATTTAGAACCTTCGAGGCGTCTATGGACGCAGACCCTCAGAAGATCAAACTTCTCTCCATTTAATAAACTGACGGAAAGACGCTATTCATGCCACGTTACGACGCCCGAAGCATCGAACCCAAATGGCAGGAATTCTGGGATCAAAATCAAACCTTCAGCGCTCCGCAGGGAGTTCCCGAGGGGCCAAAGTATTACGCGCTCGACATGTTCCCTTATCCGTCAGGCAGCGGCTTGCATGTCGGACACCCGGAAGGTTACACGGCGACCGATATTGTCTCTCGTTATAAACGCATGAACGGCTTTAATGTTATGCATCCCATGGGTTGGGATGCCTTCGGTCTTCCCGCTGAACAGTATGCGATTGAGACCGGTACGCATCCTCGCGTCACTACTTACAAAAATATTGATACCTTCCGACGTCAACTCAAATCTCTCGGCTTCAGTTACGACTGGAGCCGAGAGATTGCCACCACCGACATCGAATATGTGCGTTGGACTCAATGGATCTTTTTGCAATTGTTCAACACCTGGTACGACCCGGAATTTGTCTGGACAGGACCGGATGGCCAAGAGCGGACCGGTAAAGGGCGACCAATAGACGAGCTTCCCATCCCCGACGATGTTCAAGGAGAAGCTGCGATTCGCGCATTTCAAGACGACCATCGTCTGGCCTATCAATCGCACGCCCCTGTGAACTGGTGTCCGGCGTTGGGAACAGTTCTCGCGAATGAAGAAGTGACCGCCGACGGAAAAAGTGATCGCGGCAATCATCCCGTCGAACGTCGGGCATTGCGACAGTGGATGTTGCGCATCACTTCGTACGCGGATCGACTTGGCAGCGAACTCGATGACGTAGACTGGTCCGATTCGATCAAGTTGTTGCAACGAAATTGGATCGGGAAAAGTGTCGGTGCCGAGGTCGATTTCTACATTGGTGAATCATCGAGTGAAAGAGAGGGTGCCACTGTTGGCTTGCCCGCCAGTGATTCGTATGAAGAATGGAGGACTTCTCGAAGTACCTCCGGTTTCCCAAGACTGGCGGAAGAATCGGTGCTACGTGTCTATACAACACGGCCCGATACACTCTTCGGGGCAACATACATGGTGATCGCTCCCGAGCACCCATCAGTCGAACGTCTCACCACCGATGAAAACAAAGAGGCCGTCACAGAATACTGCCGCAAAGCAGGGCTCAAAAGTGACCTTGATAGAACCGACCTCGCCAAAGAGAAATCGGGGGTCTTCACCGGCAGTTATGCCGTCAATCCGGTCAACGGTGAAAAAATCCCGGTTTGGATCGCCGATTACGTCCTCATCAGTTACGGGACCGGGGCCATCATGGCGGTCCCCGCTCATGACGAACGTGACCTCGAATTTGCTCAGCAATTCGACTTACCCGTGATTGAAGTGGTCGAAACTCCTGATGAGTCACCCAATCTCGGATTCACCGGTGAAGGAACCGCCATCAATTCGGGCGAGTTTACCGGCACCTCAACTGCCGAGTTCAAACGGACCATTATTGTTAAACTCGATCAGGAAGGAATCGGTAAAAAAGCCGTCAACTTCAAGTTGAGAGACTGGCTCTTCTCACGCCAGCGATATTGGGGCGAACCGTTCCCGATTTGGCACGAACTTGATCAAACAGGAAATGCCACCGGGCGTATCGAACCGGTCGAAGAAAGCGAACTTCCCGTCGAACTTCCCGACATGGACGACTTCAAGCCGAAAGGGACACCTGAACCTCCACTTTCATTCGCACCCGATACGTGGCTCTATAAAACTGACGCCGACGGCACACGCTGGAAACGTGAAACGAACAGCATGCCGCAATGGGCGGGAAGTTGCTGGTACTATCTTCGCTATTGCGATCCGCAAAACGGCGAGGCGTTCATCGATCCCGAGAAAGAAAAATACTGGTTGCCCGTCGATCTTTATATCGGTGGCGTCGAACACGCGGTGCTGCATTTGTTGTACGCGCGTTTCTGGCACAAAGTTCTCTTCGACTTGGGGCATGTGACGTGTCCCGAACCGTTCCAAAAACTCGTCAATCAAGGCATGATTCTCGGCGAAGCGGAATTGTCCGGGTATCAAGATGATTCTGGAAGCTGGATTTCGGCCAAAGATGTCCCTGACAGATTTGATGGCAAGACGGTCTCGGTCTCCGTTGAAGATGTTGAGAAGAAGGGTGAATCTTTTGTGCTGAAAGACAATCCGGCAATCGTCGTTGATTCTCGCGCTCATAAAATGTCCAAGTCTCGTGGCAACGTGATTAACCCGGATGATGTGACAGCCGATTATGGTGCGGATTCTTTGCGTCTATATGAGATGTTTATAGGACCGCTCGAACAAACCAAACCGTGGAGTATGTCGGGCGTTGAGGGAGTCTATCGCTTTCTCTCACGTGTCTGGCGAATGGTGGTCGATGATCGTTCGGAAGAAGTGACTTTGAACGCAGCCGTTCAGGATGTCGAACCAAACGATGATCAGTTGCGTATTCTGCATAAGACGATCAAAGCCGTCACGGAAGATATTGAGAAGCTGTCTTTCAATACGGCAATCAGCCGTATGATGGAATTCACGAACGAATTGAGCGGCCAGGATGTGCGACCGAAAGCGATTCTCGAACCGTTTGTGTTGTTACTGAGTCCGTTTGCACCACATCTTGCTGAAGAGTTGTGGCAATTACTCGGTCACAAAGATTCGCTCGCGTACGCCGAATGGCCCAAGTATGACGAATCCAAAATGATCGAATCGGAGGTTGAGATTCCCGTTCAGATCAAAGGCAAAGTTCGTGGCCGGGTTAAAGTAGCTCCCGATGCCGATCAGGAAACGATGATCGCCGCTGCCAAAAGCGTGGTCGCCGATCAAATTGAAGGCAAAGAGATCATCAAAACAATCGCCGTCCCCGGGCGGATGGTCAATTTTGTGATTAAGGGGTAATCGAAAGTGTCTGAAAAACCTGTTGATGACGAGTCGATTCGGCTCGATCAGTTGCTGAAAGTGAGCGGATTAGCTCAAACCGGTGGTCACGCCAAAATGGTGATCCAGGGGGGCGAAGTCGTCGTGAACGGTGAAATTGAGACCCGTCGTCGACGTAAGTTGTTTGCTGGTGACAAGATCGAGTATAATGGGGAAGTCGTCGTCATCGACGAAGGGGATTCCGGATCGGAGCGTGCTGAGGAATCGAGTCCCGAGCGGTCTTGAGTGAATTGCCCCGATGTTCGATGATTGAAGGAATGATACGGAACTCCGGGAGGCCGCAAGGCGTCTCATCAGAAGAATGGTCTTGCAGATGCCGTTAAAATCACTCCCTGTCGAAGAACCAATTTTGAACCTGACGCCGATGGTCGACATCGTCTTTTTGTTGATCATCTTCTTTATGGTGGGGACGCAATTCGCAGAGATGGAGCGTTCCATTGATGTGGAATTGCCGACCGTCTCCAGTGTCACTCCTTTGACGGGAGTCCCCGATGCGAAAGTCGTCGATATTCATGCCGATGGCAAAATTGAATATGAGGGAGAAGCACAGACTTTAGAATCTTTACAGGAGACATTGAAAACTGCACAGGAAAATTATTCCGGCCAGGCGGTTGTGTTGCGAGGCGATCAGCGATGTGCGTATCAACAAATCATGAATGTGATCGCAGTCTGCAAACGGGCCAAGATTGCTTCGATTTCACTCGCCAACAAACCGGAACAAGAATAACAGTTTCATTATTATGAGTCTCAGCCTCGATACCGGATTAATGATCGTCGTCGGGCTGCTGTCACTGACAGCGGTGGCGGCAGTGGTGTTGCTGATCACGATGATGCTAGGACGCAAAGCGGTCGCTCATGCGACGAGTCTCTCATTCATCGTTTCTGTCTTGGCTCATCTCGGTTTTGTTTGTGCCTGGTTTGCTTGGTATCTCTACGCGGAGCTAAATCCTATCGCAAGTGTTGCCGCGGCCGACGAGCTGCCAAGGTCCGAAGAAGTTGTCGAAATACGTAATGTGTTTGACGAGGCAGAAGATAGTGTGACGGCAGAATCTGCTGGCGAGAGCTCGTTGTCCGAAGTGACCGAGAACACGATGGTTCCCGAACTCGAACGATTTGTTCCCGATGTTGAAGTGGAGCCGTTCCCTCCCGTCGATCCACAACGTGACGTGGTGATCGCGGAAATGTCACCTCCCATTGATATTCCCGATGTTCGTAGCGAACCCGATTTGCCGATTTCGGTTCCCGATCCTGTGAAAGCGGGAGCGATCGGTCCTCTGACTCAGGCTCAAATTCCACTCGAAGTCGAAGCCCCCGTCAGGCAAGCCCGGCCTGAAGTCAAAATTCCCGATACGCCGTTGGAGCGAACAGTCACTCCGACCGTTGCGCAACTGGATTCTGCGTTGGAACGGTCTCAAAAAACGGGGGCTGTGAATCGGATTGATATCAATTCCAAACCGCTGCTCTCTGCCCCTAATCTGGTCGAAGATCCTGAAGCGATGTTGGAGAAAGCGGAAGACGATCTGACCATCAGCCAACTCGCCGGACCAACTCCCACGATTATTGACGATTCCAACTACGGAACCGAAGCCAACACAGACTCTGACGACGGCAAGATCAGCGATTCTCCCGAAGAGAATATCACGCGCACCAAATTGGCCGAGCCAATTGGTATTGATGGGGGATCGATGCAGCGGGAACGTCCCAACTTTGCGCCATCGACTCCGTTTCCCGATGTCGACGGGCTGATGGTTACTCCGACCGTTCCCGATCTTGGTTTGCCCTCCGTGGCTAGCAACGCCCCTAATTTGGTGAAACCGAATTTTGATTTACCCTTGGAGCGATCAGTCGATACGGTTCCTGAAACTTACCGGTTACGCTCGATCGAACGTCGGGCCGATATCGCCCGTAAGTTTGGCGGAACAGAAGAAACCGAACGTGCGGTCGAAAACTCATTAGCATGGTTGGCTTCTCATCAGAGTCCCGCCGGATCCTGGGATGCCGATCGATATGGCAGTGGTCGCGGGCCGGAAGCCGATGTTGCCGATTTGAATCTGACCGAAGAACGAAAAAAGACACGCCGCGAGTCGGGTATTCAAGCCGATAGTGGTGTCACTGCATTGTCATTACTGGCGTTCCTTGCGGCAGGATATACCAATGAAGAAGGTCAGTATAACGACAACGTTGATCGTGCTATCCGCTGGATGATTAAACAGCAACGTGAAGATGGTTACCTGGGAGGCAACGCCAGTTATTTCGCTGCGAATTATTGTCATGGTATGGCCACGTATGCGCTCGCGGAAGCGCTCGGGATGCAGAGCAATCCTGATGCTGCCACTGAACTGAAGGCTGCCGTTGAAAATGCTGTCAGCTACACGCTGTTAATGCAAAACACAGCGGATGGCGGTTGGCGTTATCGTGCGCAATCGGCTGAAGGCGATATGAGCTTATTCGGTTGGCAATTGATGGCCTTAAAATCTGCCGACATCGCTGGAATCACCATTCCCGAAACCGCCAAGAATCGGATGATTGGATTCTTGCGGGATCGCTCATTGGGAGAAGGGAATGGATTGGCGGCCTACCGACCAGGTGAACCTGCCACGCCCGCAATGACCGCCGAATCGCTCTTCTGCAAACAGATACTCGGCATCCGTCGCGAAAATCCACAATCGACCGAAGCGGTCGAATTTCTGCTCCGTAAACCACCAAAAATCTCAGATTGGAACCTTTACTACTGGTACTACGGAACCTTGGCCATGTATCAGTATGGTGGCGACGAATGGGATCGCTGGAATCTCTCGATGCGAGACACCTTGGTTTCCACACAAAAACTCAAAGGCGATAACGCGGGAAGTTGGGATCCTGTTGGCCCGTGGGGACCATACGGAGGTCGCGTTTACTCCACTGCCTTGGCCACGCTCTGTCTCGAAGTCTATTACCGCTTCCTACCGCTCTATGAACACGGCGGTCGATTCGACGAGTGAGCGTACTCACTCATTTTTCTCCTTGCCTTCCGTATCACGTTTCCTAATTATCACTTCTTTTTCGACGGGTTTATTAAGAGCATTACGACGTTGAATTTCTTCCCGTGAAAGACGTACTTCGGGAGGGCGACGCGGTCCGCGGTCTTCTTTCAACTCATTCACTTCACGGCGTAACGCCCGAACTTCATTCCGCAAATCACCAACAAGCTCGAACAGTTCTCCCAATTCACCGCGAGGCTCGTCACCTTCTTCTTCATCTTGCTCGTGCTCTTCGAGAACCTCGGAAATTTCTTCGACTTCGTGTTCAAGCCGTTCGCGGACTTCACCGATCTTATCCAACTCTCGTTCGGCTGCTTCCATCTCACGACCGAGATTGTGAAGATGTTCTTCGAGTTCGTGTTCTCGCTGACCGAGCTTCTTGTGCTCTCGTTCCAGATTCTCTCGATGTGCGTGTAGTTCGTCGGGGTTCGGTTCTCGCTCGGCGATAGCAGAGGTTCCCCACCACAACAGAGGGATCGACAGGAGGGACAAACAGACGATGCTTCGTACTAATGTTCTTCGCATGACATACCTTGTTTAGCAAGATCGTGTGGTGGAATTGGTAACTGGGCCTCGCGTCAATTCTGCATTTAGCATACCCTGAAGTTGATCGTACGTCGAACTATTTCGAGCCTGCCATGCCTGTCAATCGACTCCAAGAATGGGTCGCCATTCAACGAAATCCGAGCTCCGGTTCCGGGGCGGGACGTGAAGAGTTAGTGCGTCTGGTACTCAGATTACAGAAATACGGCTATCAGGTTCGATTGTTCAAAGATCGCGACAAACTGTTGCAGACATTGAACAACCCCGAGAACCGGTCTCGGTTGAAATGTCTCGTCGCTGCGGGGGGAGACGGAACCGTCAACGATGTCCTCAATCGCTACCCCAGTGTGCCGATTTCATTGTTCCCGATGGGAACGGAAAATCTGCTCGCCAAATATCTGCAAATCACCGATTCGGGAGAACGTCTGGCAGAGATCATTCACGAAGGCAGGACGGAAAAGTTCGACCTTTGTCAGGTGAATGGTCGTAAGTTCCTGTTAATGGCCAGCTTTGGAATCGATGCGGATGTTGTGCATCGCACGAGCCAAGCTCGCAAGGGAAACATCAGTAAACTCAATTACGTCCAACCTTTTTGGGATTCCGTTCGTAATTACGAGTACCCGGAAATACGCATTTATGTTGATGATGCGGTGGAGCCGGTCGTGGGTCGATTCGGCATCATTAGCAATATTCCGGCGTACGCCTTACAGTTGCCATTCGCAACAGAAGCGAGCCCGTTTGACGGCAGGCTCGATCTACGATTATTTGAGAAGGGATCACTCTGGTCGACGATGGAATATCTGTATTATGTCACCAATCGCTGGCACGAAGACCGGGACGATGTTACCTGTCTGAGTGGTAGTCGATTTCGTCTCGAAAGTGATGTGCCGGTTCCGATTCAAGTGGACGGAGATCCGGCTGGATTTACACCCGCGTCGATCGAATTGAGTGTGTCGGATGTCTCATTATTGGTCCCCAAATTTTTTTTATCTGATCAGCCGGAAAGGATTCCTCAATGACAGTTTCTGATGTTCCCGTGGGAGAATGGACTTGTGGAGTCCAACAACCGTTATTGTTCATCTCTGGGCCGTGTGTCATGGAAGATGAAGAACTGGTCAAGAGAACGTCGGGGGAACTCGCGGAGCTTGCCGAGCGGTTGGGTGTCCAGCTTGTCTATAAGTCCAGTTATGACAAAGCGAATCGAACCAGCATTCATTCGTATCGAGGCCCTGGGCTTGAACAAGGGTTAGATTGGTTGGCAGCCGTGAAAGAACGAACCGGCTTGCCCGTCACGACAGACGTTCACGAGCCGGAGCAAGCTCGAAGAGCGGCTGAAGTTTGTGATATTATTCAAATCCCCGCGTTCCTGGCTCGTCAGACTGATTTGTTACAAGCGGCAGCGGAAGGAACCGCCAAGCATGGCGGGGTCGTGAACATCAAAAAACCGCAGTTTGTCGCCCCCGAGGATACCGAACACGCGGTCCAAAAATGTCGAGAGTCGGGGAACGACCGCGTCTTATTGACAGAACGGGGCACGACATTTGGATATGGCCGACTGGTCAACGATTTTCGCTGTGTCTCGATCATGCATGACATTGGGACGCCCGTGATTTACGATGCAACACACAGCGTTCAAGCCCCCGGTGGAAAAACAACCGGCGGTCAACGTGAGATGGTGTGGCCCCTTTCACGAGCGGCAGTGGCGTGTGGTTGTGATGGTGTCTTTTTTGAAACGCACCCCGATCCCGATAACGCCAAGAGTGATGGCCCCAACATGGTTCCTCTCTCGCAAGCGGAACAATTAATGATACAGTTGACGCAAGTGAGAGATCTCATTCTTTCTTTTCCGACCAACTCATAAATTATCTACGAATTATTCAGGTTTAACAGCATGACTTTTCCCGTTCGCCTTGGCTTGTTTTGTTCTCTTTCCGTCTGCTTGTTGGTCGGTTGCCCCTCACCTCCACCTTCGAGTGGAACCGGTGGGAGTTCAGGAACATCGAGCACTGCTGAAGAGCAGCGATGCGCTGACAGTCTGAAGAATGCCTTTAATTCACTCGATCCCCATCGTCTGGAAATTGATGCCGATCTCGAAGCGACCGCCAACGAACTCAACAACTGGCTTTCCACATGCGGTCAATCACAATGGGACGATGAGAAGGCCTTAAAGAAATTGAGCAAATTGCTCTCCGACGAGCAGATGGCCACCATTCAGGCCGAGCGTTTTGGAAGTCGGGATGTCGCTCATGTTCGAACTTCGATTCTGTTACGTCAAATTGCAGAACAAGCAGCAGAAGACGCGGATTCAGATCTCGAACGCGCTGTAAGCCTGTTTCGCTATGTGACTCGTACGATTATTCAGCAGCCCGACAACCAGAACATCCCGCTCACTTTGTATCAAGTCTTTCTGTTCGGTCGAGCAACGGCCGAGCATCAGGCGTGGGCCTTCACCGAGTTACTGCATCAATTGCGGATCGACTCGGTCGTACTGACGCCGCAACAGCCAGGCGATAAAAAGTGGATCGTTGCGGTTTGTCTCGAAGATGGAAATTACCTCTTCGATTTTTCTTTATTGACGCCAGTGCCGTCCAAATCCTCGACAACTTGGCCGATTGACACTCCTGCTACTCTCGATGAAGTCATCAATAGTCCCGAACTCCTCACCACGCTTCAGGATTTGGGAAGCCAAGTGCCTTCAGCGAAGGAATTAACGACTCCCGATGTTCTCGTCCCTTACAGCGCAGCATTCTGGTCGATGCGGATGCGATCTCTCAACAAAACACAGTCGGGGTTGGCTGCGGTGTTAGCCGACCCTTTACTCGATGGTGAGTACGGAATGGGGGCGATCTCTCGAATTGCCAAGAGTGCCGAAAGTTGGGATCCAGCCAAACTGGCACTCTGGGAATTTCCCGAAGAGCAGGAAAACCAATACTGGTCGATTCGCAAGAATTCGTCGCAACAACAGGCGTTAATTGCTCGCATGATGCCATTTCTCGCTCCTCTGGAAGTCCAGGTGAACAAAGAAAAGCAGGAAGTGAATGTCACCAAAGAAGGGAAGAAACAGTGGGCAACGCGACTCACCCAGCTTCAGGGAGACTTTCCCAAAGCCATCACGACATACGGCGGTTTGCGAATTGGTAGCAAGAACACTCGAAACTTGATGGCGGCTCAAGGTTTTGATCAGTCGTTTGAAGTCATTTTGCAAAGAGAAGATTCTGCCGCCGAAGATGCTCATTTCTGGGTGGCGGCTTCACAATACGACCTCGGTGAATGGACCGATGCTCGCAGCACCTATCAGGATTATCTGAATCGGTATGAGGCGGCTCGCTGGACCGATGCCGTTCATCTCATGATGGCTCAGATCGCAATGACAGAAGATGATTTCGAATCGGCTCGAAGCCACTTGAGCGGTATTCTGAAAACATCCTCCCTCAAAAAGGCAGCGATGTTTCTTGAGTCGCAAATTTCGGAATCCTCAACGGTCGAGCCAAACAACACGGACGAGCCTAAAGTTCCGCAGGATGGGACCGAAAAAGAACCGAGTCCTGCAACAGACTCAAACGCTGCGAAGCCCAGCGATTCCTGATTGAGTGAGTCAAATTCTGAATACGATCACTTGCAACAGTCTTTGAAGACCGACACACTTCGTGGATCGATTCTTCATCTTTCGAGAGACTGATATGTCTGTGACTCTTCGCCGATATTGGTTTTTGCTCGGCCTCTTGGTCATGATCCCAACGGGGCTCATCATTGGCTACACCGTTAGTGGGAGCTTTGTCCCGTTATGGTTAAAAACTGTCAATCCTCGTTGGATCACTGCTGTCGTCCTATTCTTGATGACATTTACCCTCGACTCGCGTCAGTTTTTGGTGTCACTGAAAAAGCCAAGCCCTGTTTTGTTTGCGGGACTTGTCAATCTGGGGTTACTTCCTCTCATTGCCTGTGGATTGGCACCGCTGCAACTGACTCTCGATTTTCAAATCGGATTGATGATCGCGGCCACCGTCCCATGTACTTTAGCGGCCGCCTCGGTTTGGACACGTAAAGCGGGTGGCAACGATGCGGTTTCTCTCTTGGTCACACTCACGACAAATTCTCTCTGTGTGATCGTAACACCCTTCTGGTTGGGACAATCAACGGCGCAAGCAGTCGAATTTAATCTGTGGTATATGACGCTTCGATTAGTGCAGGCAGTTTTGATTCCCACGATTCTCGGCCAACTATTGCGACTCATCCCCGCAAATACACGATTTGCGACCGAACGAAAGATCCCCATCGGAGTTTTCGCACAAGGGATGATTCTCATGTTGGTTTTCACGGCATCGATGAAAGCAGGTTTACAACTCGCCAGTGGAGAAGCGGAGATCGGGGTGGCTGCATTATTTCTTGTCTGGGTTTCTTGTCTGGGTCTCCATCTGACCGGAGCAGCCGTTGGATGGTGGGGGAGTGGTCTCTTAAAGCTTCCACTCGCCGACCGCAAAGCGATTCTGTTTTCCGCCAGCCAGAAAACATTGCCGATCGGCGTGTTACTAGCGACCGATTTGACCATGTTCGGAAATGCAGGAGTTCCCTTTGCGATTTTCCCGATGTTGATGTATCACACCACGCAACTTGTGGTTGATACCGTGATCGCACATCGCCTCTCGTTGGTGAAGGAAGACAGCACCAATTGAAACGAACCAAAGACTCGAACATTCACTAAAAAAACGCCGCAAGAATATTTTATCTTGTGGCGCTCATGCGTTAATCACAGTATTCGTTTTCAGAATTTGGGAACGACGATTGCTTTATTGTCGTATTGCGGATCTCGAAAGACATCGACGAACGTCATCCCGAATCCTAATCGAAGTTCATATTGAGCACGTCCAGCCCAAGGTGTATTCGTGTGAGTTGTGACAACTCCACGCAGTAAATTTTGGGCTTCTTTTCCCTGAATCTCTAACTCAGCAAGATATTCCTCTCGGGTCATTTTCAGACCGAAGAATTTATTTAAGCGAGCATACTGCTTGTCGTCAGGAATAATCATTTTGGGAACACGTTGGGCATTCCAACGATTTGAGGGAGATTCTTTACTCTTTCGTTTGGGCTCCGGGTTGGTGGCAACATGCTGGTCAACGGCCAGCAACAATTGGAACAACCGAATTTTGAAAGTGATTAGCTGAGCGTAAGCCAAGTCGTAATTGGCACGCCAACGCATTGAGGCTTCGGTGTCGCGAAGAGGTTTAACTTTCTCCAGCATGGTCACCGCCTGGTTGATGAGGCCCATTGACTTGATGGCTTTCGGAATTTGCTTACCGGCTTCCACTTGAAACTCCCCAACCGGAAACGGATACCAGTGTTCTTGAATGTTTAATTGCGTGTCGAGATAAGGATTGAGTCGTTCGATGACATCAAAAACGACTCGTCGAAATTCTTCGCGATCCCGTCCTTGAACGTATGAGCGTCGATCACCGAGGAACGGTTGATACTCTTTCATATCGAGAAATTCGTACTTCCGATCCTCGATCTGACGCGGATTCACCAAGTTCTCTTCTTCTCCGGGTAGAATAAAGAAGATTCCACCCGATTCGCGTGCCATACGCACTTGTGCATAAGGTCCAAAACCGGCTGCTTGAGTGTCCCAGCGGCTGTGTAAACCATCCCACTGTAAGCATTCGACCATAGGAGTTTCTGGGCCACGCCGCACTTGTAACCAGTGTGTGGTTTTGAACTGTGGATGCACCCAGCGAACTCGAGCATACGGATAACCGAACATCGATTCACGACCCATGAAGTAAGCCGGGACGCGTCCCTGTTTCAGTTTCGAGACAGTGGCTTCCAGAAGCTGAGCGTTATCTCCATCGTCTCCCGATTCATCGGAAACCACAATCAAAACCAGTCGGCGTCCTTGGCGTCGTGCTTGCCCAATAAATTCGTCGACCGTGGCATTGATCGACTGACACATATTTTCCTTACCCGATTGATCGATGGGGATTTTACCAATAGAGGTTTTGATCTCTTCGATATCAGATGTTGGCTTAGAGTGTTGGTGGATCGTTTCACCGAACGAAAGGATGGAAGTCAGAATGTGTTCTTCTGAGGCCCGCTTCTTCAGTTCTTCATCCTTCTTGGTCAGAATCCCGAGTTCTTCGTAGACCTTGTGGAAATTTTTAGTGATTTCTTTTTGATCGTCTTTCATACTGCCCGATTCATCGAACAGCCAGACGACCATCACTTTTTCTTTTCGCATGAGACGAATCAATTCAGCCGTGATTCGTCCCATGGCAGCGCCATAGCCTTCAACCGCGGCACCGGTTTCTCCGGTCACTTCCCCTTCACCAAAGTCTTTACCAATCGTTTCATCACTGGGGAGCGTCACTTCAGTGAGCGAAACTTCAATTTGAGGATCTTCCAGTGTCTCGGCTTGTTCGACTTTGCTGGTCGTGACCACCGGTCCTGCTGAGGAGCCAATGTCACCGGTCACAGCTCCACCGGGCTGAGTGTTGAATGTTTCGGAAACCTGCGTGTCCATTTCGAGTTCTTTTGTGAACTCTTCCTGGGTTCGCTCAGGCTCGAAGACCGTTTCCAAATCCAACTGAGTCGCGGGATCAATGACGGTTAACTTGATGAGGAAGAGGCCCGCTAGAATCACTACGTGCGCACCTAAAGAAACACCCATGGCGGGCAGATCGCTGGTTTTCATCGAACATCATCTCCATGAGATTGCCGATTGGCTCATCTCGGGGAAGGGGAAAAATGGTCTAACGAATGACACAAACAATTTTGAGAAAAATAAAGCCGGTCAAAAAGTTTTGAAGACCTGCACTCAAGGCTGTTTCGTCGTTCGTAATCCTTACAGTTTCGGACGCTTCTTAGGCTGTTCAGGTCGATCACGATTGCGGCGTCGCTCAATCTCATCCGCGAGCAACAATCGGGCTTGGTCATCATCGCCATTCCGCGTCATCATATTCCCATCCTTGGAAATCGATGCTTCTTCCCATCCCCAACCCATCGGCTGAGACAATTCTGCTTTCGCAAGATCGGCCCACGGGGTTCCGGGATGTTCATCCATGACTCGTGTCAGATACGATTCGGCTTCTTTCGCCATCTTTCTGACAGAGGGAGTCGCATTTTTCAAATCGGTCGAAGGACGCAAGTACCAGAAGTTGGAACCGGGGTCTTCGAAGGGTCGTAAGTTTGTTCTCATTTCGGCCAACATTTGACCATATCCGTATGCACGAACTTTCAAAGCCATCGCACGACCCATTGCCAAGTCGAAAGCAGCCCGCCAACGTGGCTCGACAATTTTTTCGCGTTCTTTGCTACCTGCTTCCAGCAAGGCAACGAGGCTGCTGATTTTGTAGTCCAACACGGAGGTTGGCTTCTGAGCTTCAAAAATTTCATTCCGCAGCGTGTTGTCATCTTTCGCATCGAAGGAAAGAGTCGGCATGCTGAGACGTTCGATTCTCAATGTCCGAGTCGCATCAATCAATGAAGCGATTGCTTTATTGTCGCGAATGGTTTGATCCAATTCTCGAATCGGACTGTAATCGGGCTGGTAGGCTCGCATGATTTCATAATCATATTTCACAGCTCGTCCATTTTCTTGAGCCACTAGAAACAGTCCACCTGTTTCTGAACACAATCGATTCAAAGGATAAGGACCAAAGCTGGATGACATATTGTTCAAGCCGCGTCGGTCGGTGAGTCCCCAGAAATCGATATCGAGTAGTTCGGGATAGAAAGATTCAGGGCCAGCATCAACCGGTAGATAATCGGTGAATGATTTGCCATCTTCTTCCCACGTGTGTTTGACGTATGCTTTTTCTTTGCCGAAGATGGCCGCGTCGCCCACACAATGAACTTTGATGCCAACTCGTGCCAATTGTGAAATGACGTTTTCCATTTTGTCGAAGTCGTCACCACGTTCATCAGTCACGATGATGTACATCACATTTCGTCGTTCTTTCGTGCGGAAACTCCCCCATTTGCGGGTGATGTCTTCTAACGCGGTGAAGACCATTTCCTTGCCGCTTTCATCGGCGGGGATTTCACGAATTTTATCAGTCAAAGGGCTCACATCGCTGGTGGGATCTTTCGAAAGAAAGACGGTCTTTTCACCGAAAGTTGCTGCTGCTGTGAGCAATCGGTCACTCTCGCCAATTCCTTTGAGACCGACTTGTTCGTAGACATTGTGAAAGCGGTCAGCGATGGCATCGCGACGTTCTTTGACCGAGCCGGACGCATCGAATAACCAGACAATCAATGTTTCTTTGTCTTGTACAGCGTTCGAGATTTCAAAAGCAAGACGATCCATGGCACCTTCGGTTCCACCAGTATGTTCGGTGGTTCCTTGTGTTTCCATAACCGCGGTCAGCTCGGCACGAGTGGGTTGTGCCATCAAATCCTGAATTTGAATGTCTGGGTTGATCTGCGAATCTTCGAGTCGACGTTCGATTTCCTGGGGTTCCGATTCTCCGTTCTTCGTGGCTGCTTGGAGAGAAGGACTGAGGTCGTTCATCGGCGAGTTATTGCCCAGATTGTCTTGAACAGTGGAGTCAAACTTATAGGTTTCGACTTCCATATCTTCGACGGGCGTGCTGACGATGTCTTCGGTCAGAACCATCTGTGTCACGTGCGAGATGCTTCCCAAGGCAAGCAGGATCGCGAGATGCGCGACGAGACTGACCGCCCAAGCAGGTGCTTCGTGTAAGCTGGCCATGAAGCCATCTTTGGAGACCTCTTCGATCATCTCTTCCGTTTCTGCGACGACAGAATCGTCCTCTGAAACACTTTCGAATTCTACGAAGTGTTCTTCGGGAGCTTCATCAAAGACCGGTGTTCGATCGGGCAATATAGTCGAACTCACAGTGGGACTCCTTCTCGTCGGTTGAAAAAACCGCGCGTTATACCTGATTGCGTTGTGTACGCACTGATCAGAAAATGACTGATTATCTAGTTCTAAAGTATATCATCGGCGATTGGCAATCACAATGTTTTTCACTTCTCGTGAGGGCAGTGCTTAGTTCAGCCAAGATCCGCTCTAATTTGAAGACTCGTGGGAACGGAGGGGAATCCCCGCCCTGTATGATCTTAACGCTATGAATGATGTAAATTATAGATGTGTAATGAGTTACGTTCTATCCTTCTGGTGTTTCGTGCTGATGATACCACTTCAGAAGATTACCCAGAAATCGCCTTGGTTCATTCGTATTGATTTTTGAGATTTCTTAGAATGCCAAGATTCTCTTCGAGAACGCTTAAAACGCTGTATCGTTAATGACAGACAGTGGTTAAGTTGAATTAACCACTCATACACTCTCGAGATCAGAGGATTCCTCATATGCGACACCGATGTTGCTATCTTTTCGTTGTGCTGGTTTTCGGCATCGTAATGCACGCCCCATCGTTGCTGCACGCCGATGAGACAGAGTCGTATGCCGAGTCACAGCATCAGAATCTTCACGATCAATTTACACGCACGCTTGACTGGTTCGGCCAGCAATCATCGCCTTACTCAAATGATACTCTTGATGGGTTGGAGTGGTTGTTGGACACGGGAATCGAACAGGGTTGGTACTCAGAATTGACGCTGTTAGTGAATCAATCCAAGCTGGAAGAGGGCCTTCAGACTGCGCTGCAAAAAAAAGTACAGTCGGTTCGTATCTTGGGTTTCGCGTCAGAGCAGAAGCCTGAAGAATCCTTGCGATTCTTCGTCGATCATTTGAAGACGGTTCGCATCCGGCAACCGAATGACACCTTGGCTTTGGCTTATGCTCTCTCGGCCCAGTTTCAAATCAATGGAGACTATACGGCTGCGCGTGAAGTTTACCGTCGCACGATTGATGCCTTCTTTCTGAACGAACAAGTGCGCACAATTTGCGAACGTCGTCGGGCCAAATTGTTGTTGGCGGGCGAAGAAGCTCCCGCGTTGATGGCCGGTGATCAAGCGCTTTCCGACCTACGGGGCAAGTACGTTTTCATTGACTTTTGGGCCACCAATTGTGCTCCGTGTATCATTGACTTGCCTCATCTTCGCTCGGTCTCGCGACGATACTCGGGCGACCAGTTTCAAATTCTGGGAATCAGTTTTGATACCGAACCATCGATTGTGGAAGAGTTCAAGCAACGACATCGGATCGATTGGGCCACGCCGTTGTTAGAAAAATCCAGCCCCGACGCTCGTGATCAATATCGCGTGATTACGATTCCCTCCACATTTGTCGTCGACCCAGCAGGAAAGATTGTATTGGTGGACGGCCAGGCACGCGATGTTCAACTTTTGCTCGAACATAAACTCGACAAAAAATAGCGACTACTTCTGCGTAGGCAAATCAATATGAGCCTCTTTGATGATCGCGTTCATTTTCGCGATGACTTGGGGGTGTCCCTTGGCAATGTTGTTTTGTTCGTAGGGGTCTTTGCTTAAGTCAAACAATTGCATCGCCTTTCCTTTTTCGCGGTAAGCTTTCCAATCCCCCACGCGCACGGCTTGTGAAAAGATCTGCTGTTTGGCTCCCTTACAGAACTCAAAATACAGATAGTCGTGGTCTTTCTGAGCGTTCGTTTCCCCTTGCAGAGTCGGCAGAAAAGAGATTCCGTCGTTTTGTTCTGGAATCGGTTGACCGATCAACTCGGCCATCGTTGGTAACAAATCCTGAAAACCACTGATGTGTGCGGTGGTACCTCCCGGTTTGATCACTCCCGGCCAGCGAGCTAACATCGGCGTACGAATGCCACCTTCGTGCATGTCTCGTTTATAACCTCGCAGATTGCCGGTCGAGTTCCAGAAGGCGGGGTCGTGTCCTCCTTCTTTGTGTGCTCCGTTGTCGCTGGCAAACATAATGAGCGTATTGTCGTCGATGCCCAGTGTTTGCACCAACTTCAAAGTCTTTCCCACTTCGTGGTCGAGGTGTTCCATCATCGCGGCGAAGCCGGCAATCGGATTGACGACATCAGGACATGGCTCACCATCGGCTTTGTACTTTCCAATCTTGTGGTCAAACTGCGGGAACTTCTTTCGCCATTTCTCATGCAGTTCTTGGGGGGCGTGCATGGCGGCATGAGGAATCGCCGTGGGGATGTAACAAAAGAACGGCTTGTTCGCTTTCGAATTGGAGGCAATGAATTCGCGTGCGTGTTCCAAAATTGGTTGGTGAATATAGGTTCCCGACTCTAAGGGGACTTCCTTACCGTTATGGACGACGGTGGTCGGATAGTATGTGTGTGCAATTGATTGGCTCTTCCAGCCGTAATATTCATCGAAGCCGTGAGTCAGTGGGTTGGCGTTTCCTGCCAGATGTGTTTGACCGAGTCCCCATTTTCCAAATGCGCCTGTCGCGTAACCGGCCGACTTGAAGAGTTCCGGGAGGACGGTCATTTCAGGATCGAGTGGGGCGCCTGTTTCACCGCCGAGGTTTCCTCGCACATGACAATGGCCTGAGTGCTGACCTGTCATCAGGACGGCACGAGATGGCGTACAAACCGTATTGCCCGAGTAATGTGCGGTGAATTTCATGCCTTCCGCAGCAAGTCGGTCGATGTTGGGTGTTTCGAATTTCTGTTGGCCATAACAGGAGAGATCGCCGTAACCGAGATCGTCGGCCAAGATATAGATAACGTTCGTTTTTTCGGCAGCGTGGATGACAGATGCAATCAGGCAGCAGACAATTAGGACGCAAAGACTCAGCAGACGTTTCATAAAAATCACTTTCCGATGACAGATCGTGTGTACCTATGGAAAACCCCACCGTACTCTCGCGAATACGATGGGGTCAACTGATTCCTGTGAAGTCGAACAGACTCGACTACTTGGTGAACTTCAGAGGTTCCTCGCCTTGTGTATCTCCCAGCATGTAGAAGTCGAGCTTGCTGCCATTCAGGATGACCTGTGCCAGCATGACATCCTCTTCTCCCATGTCGAGAGCCAGGATGCCGTCATCATCGATGGCCCAAACACCTTTCACGGTACTGGAATCTCCGCTGGAAGGTTTGTAGGACCAGGTGAAGTCTCCATTGGCTTGAAGATCCATCCCAAAGGTGTCCCCACCTCGTTTGGCGTTCCAATTCCCGGCGAGTTGCGAATCCTGAATCGCTGAGGTCGGCTTGGGAGGTTCAATCACTTCGGGCTTGGGGATATCCGCATCGGGATCAATTGTCAGCAACAGTGTGCGAGACAAATCATCTTTCGGGTTTAGCTCGACGATTCGCTTCAGTTGCTCGGCAGCCGCTTCGGAATGGTCGGCTGTCATATACTGATAAGCCAACACAAAGCGAGGTGCTGTCTCGGTCGGATGCTGATCCCGGTATTCTTCCAAGCTGCGAAGTTGCTTGGTGTAAACGTCAACGCTCGGATACAGGCTGCTCATCGTGGTCCAGTCCCAACCGGGGCCGACAGATAAAACGGCATACAACGTGGCTGCCGATTCGTCATACTTGCCCAGCGCAAACAGGACCAACGCACGAAACTCATGAATGGCTGTGTCGTTGGGGATTTCTTTTAGCGCGCTGTTCGTAGACGCCAAAGACTTGTCGTATTCGCCGGCGTAGAATTCTTTCATCGAACGATCAAAAAAGTCCAAGCCTTTCTGTGAGACATCGGGAGCGGGCGTCGTGCCATCGTCAGCCGTTTCGGGATAGGACTCAATCACTTGGATCGGTTGCGAATAATTGTAGACGGTCGTGGATTGGTTGACATAGTAGGGGTTCGAGTAGTTGTAATATCCGGTGGCCCAGGCACATCGATTGACGGCCCAAGTCGTGACACCGATGGCCGTCATGACCGGATATCGATCCCACCAATAACGTCCCCAATATCCTCCGCCGTGAAAACCACCGTGCCAATGACCGTGATGCCAGTGATTGTGCTGCCAATTGCGATCGTGCCAGTTGTTGTCCCAGTGATTATTATTGCCGATGTTAATGTTGTTGTCGCCGATATGAATGTTGTCCCGATCCTTGAGTCGATCGTTCAGTTGATCTCGACGGTCGTCATGGTTGGGACGGTTCGGAAGTGTCGTTGGCCGATCCCGTTTATCTCCCAATCCTGGACGCGAAGGACGATTGCTAATACCGGCGCCAATTCCAACGCCCGCACCCAATCCGGGAAGCGTGCTTGGTCGATTTCCAGCACCGGGTCGATTTTCAATTCCGGGACGAGTTCCC
>JAQWSQ010000003.1 GCA_029243145.1 Planctomycetaceae bacterium
GCCGTTTCCTTTGCCACCTGCATTCAAATCGAAGTATTTGAATGCACCTGTTCTTCGATCAAGTGCAGCCGGAACGCTTCGCCCTCCTGGGACCAAGAGCGTATCCTGGACGATACTCATCGTTCCTTGTGGAGCAACACCAGCAAAGGCTGGGGCGCTATGTGGTTGCTTGATGTAATGAGCCGAGGTGCTGTCGTTACCCCAGCGAACTGCCCCCGTCTCGGCGTCCAATGAATAGATAAATGTTCCCATGAACGGCCAGATGCTGGCGGCGAAGAACACCGAGTCTTCGTGAACCACAGGGCCGCCCCGCGCAGGCCAAGCAGAGATGACTCTTCCATTGCCAATCACTTTCCGTTCGGATGGTCCGCCTCGAAATTTCCATTTTTCACGTCCATCAATCGCGGAAACACAATACAGATGACCATCGTCGCTCGTGAAAAAAATGACATCCTTCCAGGCAACCGGCGCGAAGCGAATCGGACCTGATGCGTAAAACGTCCAGAGTTCAGCACCGGTCTCGACATCGATTGCAACAATTTTGTCCGAATTATTGTACGGCACAAACATGCGACCATCTTTGACAACCGGCTCAAAGATCCGATCATATTGCATCAAATCATTGTTTAATGGATCATCCCAGACTTGCCTCCGTGGTTCATCAGTGCGAGTCCATTGCAGCGATAAACTGTGTGGCAATGGATTCGGTGATGATGCCGTATGCCCAGCGCTAAAACGCCATTGTGGCCAATCATTCGCCTGAATCTTCGAGCTACACAAAAGTAGAATTGCGAGGAGGACGGCTTTGCGATGAAAAGTACTCATAAGCATGCAACTAGTTCAACAATGGTAGAAAGCGGAATGGTCCACATAACATTGGATCATAACTCAATTCAATGCTTCTGTCCGCATTCAATTTCAACAAATTGCAACTGGCAAACAACTCGGGGCTATCCGTCAATTTCCACTTGAGGAATTGCGATCTCTGCTCGACTGGTTTGAGGATAAATGGAGCGATGTCACGGTGCCCCGAGCCTTTGTTAAAGTGAGTCTGTGGTCATGGGCACGCAAAAGCGAAGCCAGCGGCTTGAGATGGTCTGATGTGAGACGAACTGGAGATGAGTGCCATTTCAAGTCTGTTGGTAAATGGGCCGTAGTTAAATGGTTTCGGATCCCGAAGGCACTACGTGAAGGGCTGGAGTCGATTCGTTGTGAGAGCGAGTTTGTATTTGGAGACTATCCACGACAACTGGTCTTTCATCACGAAAGGCACATCAATCCTTCGGTGGCTCGGCGTGTGAAACCAGAGTTCGACCCGTACAACCTCGGTGATTGGATGTACCGACAGATGGTCGAGTGGTCAAAGGGACGTGAGAACGGACACGCCTATTTGTAGGTCTTTCGGAAGACTGGTTTGCAGTTTGCCCTCTCTGGGGAACACCCTTCGGTTCCGTAGACGGACAGAGCTTAATCAGATAACGGTATCGAGTAATTGAACAGCCTTATCTTACGCTGATAGGACACTTTTGCAAAGCGTTGCAAAGCATCACATTCCGTAGCGTTTATTCTCCGTAATTTCCGTAGAGCGATTGAAATGCTTTCTTCAGATCGCGCTCTCGGCACCAATTTTGTCAGCCTGTAACGGTTGTTACGGCCCGCAAAAATGACTTTCCTGAGACCTGGATTTGAGACCGCCGATTCACCTCCCAACAGGGACTTAGCCCTGTACAACGAATGTGAAACACCGCTCCAGATTACAGAATTGCAATCTACCGAAATGACCAAGATTTTCCACCCACTGCTGGCGTTGATCGCTTCCGCGACTGGCATACTACAACCATCACCGCAGCCACATGTCGCGGGATCACCTGCCACCCGTGAGAGAAGTACCGAATGAAGTGGCGAAGCTGAGTATTGAGCAGGTATGAAGTGAAATCATACGTCGGTGGACTTGTGAAGGCGTTTGAGCGAAAGGCGGCGTAGTAGTGAGCTGCTTTAAATCGAGTTTTCTCCGGGAACCAGCTGAGAAGATGTGACTGCACCCCGCCGTAAAACTCTTCTTGTCTTCAGTACCCGCTTGTTCGGGTCCGCTCGAAGATGAATATCGTTGAGGAAACCCCTTGTGAGTTCGACTTTTGACCTCGAAAACTCCTGCTGGACAGGAGGGGGACGATGACCCTGACACTCAGTCGCAATGCTTACTTCAAACTCGCGAGAATCGCGTCCGCTACGCGCTGGCCGAGAAATTCATAACCTGAGGCATTGAAGTGGACATCGTTGGGTTTCTGCATCTGCTCAAGATGGGGGGTGATCGCTGTAAACAGATCGTTCGTGACAACACCGTGCTTCGCAATAATTTGGGCTGCCGTTGCGTTGCGATCAACGATCGACGCCGCAGTCTGTTTCTTGGTCACATCATCAGGAATGGGTGTGGTGCTGGCCCACACCAGCTTGGCCCCGGTCTTTCGCATTCGCTCAACAAGCTGCTCTAACCGATGGCTGTAGTCAGCGATCGGCGTGTTTCGGTCATGGATGCCAAAGTTGAAGTGAATCACGTCCCATTGACCGTCACCCAGCCAAACGTCGAACTTTCTGAGATCGAGCGAAGTGGGACCACAGTTGGCCGGTGCACGGTGGACGTTAGCTTTACCGGCGAGTGCTTTCCGTACACTCTGGGTATAACCTCGAGAGACAGAATCCCCGATCAGCAATACCCGGGGGAGTTTGGGATCATCCATGACGAAATCCCAGGCGTTTGATTGTCCCGCTGTCTTTTGCCGTTTGTGGATCGGCAGATAGAAACTGCCGAGGTTCTCCTGTAGCACTCGCTCCCAGTCTTGCTCGGCAGGCGGCAGATATTTCACCAAAGCTTGATACTGTTCTTCGAGTTTTTCGTCAGCCGCTGCTTTCTTGGCTGCCGATTGCTTATCATTCGTTGGCTCATTCTGATTGACTGCACCGGACAGAAACCCCGTGAGTATGAGCGATAAGGCGAGAAAGATGACTTGCATGGGTATTCGACTCTTTTTAAGGAAGGGCGACGAAGAATAAGCTTGGACTGTTGACGACCAGGGAGATCATGAGTCGGGTCGCATGGGTGATTCCCACAGAGTATAACGCGCCACCAGATTCGTAGTCTGACCTGCCTTCTGTTCTGGGGGACCATCAACCACTGGAAATATAAACCACTCCAACTGGAACTGGTCCTTGAGTCAGATGTAAGAAGGGGTTCTCATTATTTTTGCTTCTGTTCGCTTGGTGACTCGGCAGAGAACTCACGACTGGAATGTTTAAGAATGAAGCGTGCGAAATCTTCTTGTTTCGTTTTGTTTTTCCCAAAGGTACCGTGTGTCCCCGGGTATTCGTTGTAGGTGATTTTGCTCGTGGGCTGTTTGGCGAATTTGAGCATCATGGCAACGAACAGTTTGTTCTCTTCCTGACGCGCGGGATAGTCGTTGTCACCGCACTGAATGAAAATGGGAAACGGCGTCTTGCGCACGTGAAAGAGCGGAGAAAATTCGTCCGACAATCCGGATTGCGCGGAGATGCCCCGTTCCTTCCTGACCGTAAAATGGGTGATCATGTGGCCGCTGATGGGAAGCAGTCCGGCGAGCCGGTCGATATCCACGCCTCGTTTCCCCAGCCAACTCTTGTCCATTGCGATGAGCGCGGCAAGATAGCTTCCCGCCGACATACCGCCTACAAAGATTCGATTCGGATCTCCTCCATATTTTTCAATGTTTTTAAACGTCCACGCGACCGCATCAGCTGCGTCGTTCAGATAATCGGGACACTTTGCTTTTGGATTGAGGCGGTAAGAAGGTGCCACTAGACAAACGCCTTGCGAAGTGAGATCCGGGCCGCCTCGATTGCCGCCAGTTAGTCCCCCGCCATGGAAAAAGATCAGTACCGGAAATTTTGTGGACTTATCCGAGGGGAGATAGATGTCGAGCTGGCACCTTTCCTTCTGGTAGGCCGTTGCATTGTCCGGGCCATAGTAGATCCCTTTGTGGAACTCTGGCTCTGCAGCAGCCGTTGTAAATGCAGAAGACGCAATCATTGCCAACGCTAGGGGGTATCTAATGACAGTTTTCATCATCTCTTTTTCAATTTCTTAGTTGTGACGGTGAATATGCTTCTTTGCGATTGTTCTTAGCCTGCGAACTCACCCGACTTAAGGAACGGCTTTAGCGACTGGAATCGCCAGGCGATTTCCTCCTGCGAAAGCGTCAGATTCTGAATGATCGGATTGGGGTGGGTAGCAGTAGAGGAGTGGTGACACCCGAGATGCCAATCACCGCTGCCTTTAACAGGTTTCGTCTGGTTGTCAGTAGTTCTTTGCTTATTGCTTGCCTCGTACGGTTATTAAATTTCTCCCGAGTGACCGTCATGTTTTGAACGGACTGCTCCTCATGTTTGACGAATGGTAGCGGGATCTCAAGAAGTTTATCGATAGTTTCATTCCTGCGAACAGCAAAGGAAGTGATGATTGGGTGAAGGCCATTTGATGACGAGCACACTCAGTCACTCCAGCAAGAGAATGGAGTTTACGGAGTATTACAACCATCACCGCAGTCACATGTCGCGGGATCATCTGCCACCCGTCAGAGAAGAATCCGATGAAGTGGCGAAACTGAGTATTGAGTGAAGTGTGAGGTGAAGTCGTATGTCGGCGGGCTGGTGAAATCATTCAAGCGGAAGGCGGCGTAGGCTTGCCCGATAGCCTGTGACCATCTTTGATTCCGAGTCATCTGCTGAGGTCTTGCGCCTTCACAGTGCCCCAAAATGTCATGTTTAGTGTTCATTCGATTGAATGGAACAGTTTCGCGAGCAATTTGTTTGAGCTAAGGCATTGTGAATGCTGACGTTTATGTCGAAATTATCTATTGAACAGGAGGGGATACCCCAGCCGCTCGACAAGTTCGGAAACCGTCGCGCACTGAACTCCTGCCGCCAGATACTCCAACACCGCGATTCCGCGTTGAAGGTTTGGGACGTTTGTCTTCCTGTCGACGATCATCACGCGGGCTTTAATTCTTGAAGACGTACTCTTTTATAAGTAAACTGAGTTCGTCGCTAGTTAAGGGTTTCCAGCGATCTTCAACAGAGCTTGGAATAAAGTCGTCTGGCGATGACAATTACGTTGGAACTCGACGTCGGTCGCAAAACTGGCCAGGATCGAACACTTCTTAAAGTAGGGTATGTCCATGAACCTTTCCCGCCGCAGTTTTCTGCGAGTCAACGGTGCCTCATTTGCTCTACCATTCCTGCCTTCGCTGGCATGGGCTGACGGGGCCGTTTCGGCAGTCGGCAAACCAAGCAAGAAGCTGGCAATCGTTTACATACCTAACGGGATTGTGCGTCGCTGTTTCTTTCCGGGAGAAGAGAACGCCGAATTGCCGGGATTCATCGGCGGATTCAACGCGGATAAGACGAAGAACGAACGGCGACTGAAGAACAAGCCGGGCTTTTATCCGGTCGAACTGACATCATCGATGCAGCCGCTGAGTCCTCATATTAATGATGTGACGATGATCACGGGACTCGATCGTACCTATAAAAACGGTCAGGACGTCCATGCACAAGGAGCGTCGTGCTACCTGACCAGTCTGTCGCCGGAACAGGCCGGGCGTAAAGGCATTGCCCATCCGAATGGTCGCACGCTCGATCAGGTGATTGGCGATGCGGTTGGCCACTCCACCATTTTCAACACACTGGAGATCAGTTGCAACGGCTTCACGGCTCCGAAAGAGCCAATCGAATTCGACAACATCTCGTGGTACGGTCCGGGAAGGATCGCCCCATCGATTCGTGAACCGCAAAAGCTGTATGACCGGCTGTTTCTGCGTGAGAGCTATCGCCAGCATGTCGGTGATGTCACTGATCTGGTGTTGGCTGACGCAAAGACGCTGTCCCGAAAACTGGCGAAAGACGATCGACATACGCTTGACGAGTTCATGGAAATGGTCCGCGGCATCGAGTTGCGGATTAAGAAGATGGATCAGATGTTGTCCAGTGTGGACGTGCGGGTGCCCAAAAATGAAGTGCTGCCTCGAGGACAATACATCCGTCTGCAAATGGATCTGATGCTGTTAGCATTTCAGATGGGAATTACGAATGTCTGCACGTTCATGCTTGGTCCGGAACGGTGGGATGCGACGTTGATGTACGAAGGCGTTTTTGACAAACCCGTTCAGCATCACAATATGACGCACAATCAAAAAGGGGACGGCTATAAGGATCTGCAAAAGATCGACATCTTCCAAATGCAGCAGTATGCGTATTTGATTCAGCGCATGAAAGAGATCAAAGAAGCTGACGGCACCACGATGCTGGATAATTCGCTGGTTGGCTTCGGAGCTGGCCTGGGTGATGGCGCGACACATCAGTACTACGACCTGCCAATGATTGTTTCGGGTAAAGCCCAAGGGCAAATCAAGCAAGGACGATTTATCAAGATGCCAAGCGGGACTTTGAATTCCAATCTGTGGCTAACGTTCGCGCAGTTGATGGGATTGGAAATAGATTCTTTCGCCGACAGCACCGGAGTCATCTCGGATCTGTGGGCCTGAGGCCCTCGTTTGTAGTTCCGCCTTCAGGCGGCATCTGCACTGAATATCTCGCACTTTTCTGCCTAAAGGCGGGACTACGAGCCTTAATCAAACAGGAGAAGCGTTCAAATGCCCATGCCGAAGCGATGTTGCGGTCTTGTGCTGTTGGTTGTTCTCGGCAGCGGTATTGCTCGGTTACAGGCAGAAGAATTTCAGCAGGTATTGATGCCGTTATTTCAACAACAATGCGTGCATTGCCACGGTGCTGACGAAGCGAACGCTGAGCTGAACTTCCAGGAATTGCGAACTGTCGACGATTTTCTTGATCGCCCCGCATTGCTCGAGAAAGTTCTTAAAGCCATCGATAGCGGTGCCATGCCGCCAGACGGTGAACCAGCGTTGATGGAAGCGACGCGAGTTCACGCAGTGAATACGCTTCGGTCGATACTGCGAAAGGCAGCTGACCGCGTTCCTCAAGCAAGCTTCCCAGTGAGTCGGCTGAATCGCTTTCAGTACAACAATACAGTCCGCGACCTGTTTCAGCTCAATCGCGATGTGTTCGCGCTTCCCGAAAAGCTGATGACTCGGCATGCCAACTACCTGCATAGTCCGGCTGGGAGTACACCCGAAAACCAGATGCCCGAAACGGTGCAAGTCGCGTCGCATTCTTTACAGCCGCTGCCGGGTCTGGACGGAGTAACATCGTTCCCGAAAGATCTGCGTGCCCAACATGGTTTCGACAATCAAGCCAGCCAGTTGACGCTATCGCCGTTATTGCTGGATGCGTTCCTGAGATTGAGCGTTTCGATTGTCGAAAGCCCGGATTTCAATCCGCAGACGGTTGGCATTTGGAACGAGTTCTTTGCGGAGCCTGATCCGCAAGCCGAGCCTGATCCTGATGAAATCCGAAAGCGGCTGAAAAAGTTTCTGCGCATTGCGTTTCGCGGTCCAGTCGATGACGAAACAATCTATCGGTACACCACATATGCCCTAGTAAAGATTGACCAGAGTTCGTCGTTCCCGGACGGTATGAAAAAAGTCGCCGCGGCGGTTTTGTCGTCACCTCTGTTTCTGTATCGATCACCCGCATCCGAGCCGACAGAACGGCAGTTTGCCCTCGCTTCACGGCTTTCGTATTTTTTGTGGGGAAGTTGCCCGGATAACGAGATGCTGCAACTGGCTGAAGCTGGTATGCTCACCGACCCAAAGATACTGGACGAGACCACCACGCGGATGCTGGCGGATCCGAAGATCGAGCGTTTTTTAGATTCGTTTCCGGCGCAGTGGATGCAACTTGAAAATGTGCTGGCAGCAACTCCCGACCCGCAGATCAACCGTTACTTCGCTCTCTCGCCCGACCAGCCAGCCAGTCTGCAAATGGTACTGGAGCCGCTGCTGCTGTTCGATGCTGTGTTTGTCGAGAATCGACCGATTGTGGAATTGTTGTCTCCCGAATTCACTTACCAAAGCGAATTTCTGAAGACCTGGTACCACAGCGATCTCTCGCCACCGCCGGTCGATAAGCAGTCGATTATCGCCGAGAACGATCGCAAGGACATTCGACGACGTGAATTGCAGCAATCGATTGACGGCCTGCAATCGAAACTCAGCACACTTGTCGATCCTGTCCGCGGTCGCATCCTGGCGGAACTTCAGAAATCGGGAGCAGCACAGCCACCGCTCGATTTGAAGCCGTACGCGATGTGGGATTTTGAAGACGACCTGTCGGATCCTATCAGTGGTCTCGAACTGACGGCACACGGTGAGATTCAGTTTAAGGAAGGTCGCGTTGTATTGAACAAGTCGTATTTGCAAAGCAAACCTCTGCCGATCGACTTGAGCGCCAAGTCGCTGGAAGTTTGGTTTCAATTAGCGAAACTGGACCAACGCGGTGGTGGGCTGATGGGCATTCAGGGCCCAGGTGATTTTTTCGATTCGATCGTCATCGGTGAACGTAAGAAGCGGCATTGGATCTCCGGCAGCAATGGGTTCAGTCGCACGGAAGACTTTCCCGATTCCTTTGAAGAAACGGTCACCGACGAATTACTGCATCTAGTGATGGTGTACCAGGACGACGGCACCACAACGCTATACCGTAACGGAAAACCTTATGGCCTACCATATCACAAAGGTCAGGCGACGTTTCCTCGCGAGACGTCATCAGTGCTCTTCGGTCTTCGTCACCTACCGGCCGGCGGCAACAAGTTTCTCTCCGTCAGCATCGATCAAGCCCGATTGTATGACCGAGCATTAACGCCGAAGGAAGTCGAAGCCGCAGGTCGCCGCACGTTTGTTTCGACCGACCAACTAATCGCCGCGATGACTCCGGAGCAACAACGCCGACGTGAAGAACTGATCGCCGCAGTAGCAGCTCGTTCTGATGAACTAAAACAGGTACCGTCGAATATTGATCCCCAATTCGCAGTCCAAGCTGCTCAGCAAGGGTACGACAACAAACTCCGCGAGATGCTTCGCTCTCGCGAGTTTCAACGAGTTTCGCTCAGTGATCCGAGGTACGGAGGCATTATCACGAACGCGGCCATGCTCAGCATGACTTCGGGCCCCAAACGCACGCATCCTGTTGCCCGAGGCGTGTGGGTCATCGAAGTGATCTTCAACGATCCTCCCGAGCCGCCCCCTAACGATGTTCCACCACTCGACGAAGATGCCGGTGAGAAGGATCTCACCATTCGGGAACAGTTCTCCGCTCACCGCTCGAACCCGTCCTGCGCCGGCTGTCACTCAAAACTGGATCCGCTTGGCTTTGCCCTGGAAAACTTCGACATCACCGGACGATGGCGCGACAGATATGAGAATGGTCGAACAGTGGATGCCAGTGGCACGCTGATTCGCAAATATGACTTCACCGAAGCGACCAGCTTCAAGGCTGCCATCGTCAATGAACAACGTCGTTTCGCCAAAGCGTTCACCGAGCATCTGCTGCGATTTGCGCTGGCCCAGGAACTCTCGCCCGCCGACACGATCATTGTCGAGGACATCCTCACGCAGGCTGCGGACGACAACTATCGCCTGAAGAGCCTGTTGCGAGAAATCGTTCGTAGTGAACGGTTTCATTCCGCCGAGCGCCAATAACCCTTCGGTTCCGTAGGCGGCCTACACGACCACCGCTTGCGGCCTCAACTAGTTTAAAATACGTGACTTATGGATATTTGCGTTTGCGCAAAATCTGACAAAATCGAATATTTTCGCGCATTGTTTCTCAGTAATGCATACGATTCTTCCGTAAAATTCCGTAGAGAAATCAGGCTCCTTCTGACAGCTCTGCGCGACCATCTGTAAGCAAACTCCGGTCAACCTGTAGCGGTTTTTCCTGTGACTGAATCCGGGTTTCTGAAGACTAGGAATTTGATGTGCTTTTTTACGTTCACACGGGACTTAGCCCTGTACAACGAATGTGAAACACCGCTCTAAATTACAGAATAGCAAGATACCGAAATGACCCGGACTTACCACCCACTGCTGGCCCTGATCGCCCGTTGAGATAGTCAGCCGGAGACGGGGTTTCAAGTCACCTCCGCTTGCTGCTTGTATTCGCAGTTTCGCTCCCGTAAGTTTTAATGAAAGAGCGAACTGCAGCCTCCATGAGCATTGAAAGACTCCCATATGATCTTACACACTGCCCGCAACATGCAACGTGTTCTGTTTGTTCTACTCGGTTTGTCAATTACGACAAACGTATTCGCCCAAGCTGATCGTGTCTACGATTCGGGTGAACGACCGAATGACGCTCGACTGCAAGAGCTGAAAGACTTAAACGGGTACTTTCCGTTTGAAGTTCCCACGAGTCAGCCCGCTTGGGAAAAACGGGCCGCAGAACTGAGACAACAAGTTCTGGTCGCCACCGGATTATGGCCGATGCCTCACAAGACGCCCCTTGATCCAGTGATTCACGGTAATGTTCAGCGGGATGGTTTTACGGTCGAGAAGGTGTTCTTTGAAAGTGTTCCGGGACACTTTGTTTCGGGGTTGCTGTTTCGTCCCGACGATGGAAAGCTGAACGTCAAACGTCCAGCAGTGCTCTGTCCGCACGGCCATGGGGGACGACTTCAGGATCATGGATCGAATATTAAAAAATTGATCGAATCCGGGGATGAAAAATATCCCGACTCCGGTCGCTTTCCGAAACTGGCACGTTGCGTTCATCTGGCTCGCATGGGATGTGTCGTGTTCATCTTTGACATGCTGGGATACGTCGACAGTCAGCAGATTTCCTACGATCTGGCACATCGTTTCGGCAAACAGCGTCCCGAATTCGATCAGCCCGATAAATTCGGCTTGTTCAGCACACAAGCGGAACTCCGCCTGCAATCGGTCATGGGGTTGCAAACCTGGAACTCGATTCGCTGTCTCGATTTCCTCGAACAGCTTCCCGATGTGGACGGAAAACGGATTGCCGTCACCGGAGGATCGGGAGGCGGAACACAAACAATCTTGCTTTGCGCGATCGATCCCCGGCCGATCGCTGCGTTCCCAAATGGAATGGTTTCGACCTCGATGCAGGGTGGCTGCACGTGCGAGAATTGCACGCTGCTGCGTATTGGGACAGGCAATGTCGAACTTGCGGCATTGTTCGCGCCCAAGCCGCAAGCCATGACCGCCGCCAACGACTGGACCAAAGAGATGATGACCAAGGGGTATCCACAACTCCAACAACTTTACGAGACGTTGGGAGCCAAACAGAACGTCTATTGTCGCGAGATGCTGCACTTCAACCACAATTATAACTACGTCAGCCGAGCCACCATGTATGACTGGTTTAACACACACATTCAGTTGGGATTAGATGAATCGGCATTGGAAGAACGAGACTACAAGTTACTGACACTCGAAGAGCAAACCGTCTGGAATGACGAGTATCCGCAGCCCGAAGGTGGAGAAGAGCACGAACGAGCCTTGATGCAATATTTCGCGAATCAATCCGACAAACAGATCGAGCAATTGACCCCCACCGATAAAAACAGTTGGAAGGAATATCAGAAGATCGTTAGGGGTGCATTTCGCACGCTCGTACACCGCGATCCACCGAATTTCGCAGACTTAAAACGTGAGAAAGTCTCTAAAGTCGCGCAGCCCGGATATCTGCTTTTCAAAGACAAAGTGCGGCTGCAATCGAAAGGTGAAGAGCTTCCGGTCATCTCGCTGGTCCCGACAAAGACCAAATGGAATAGAAACGTCGTGATCTGGGTCGATGGAAGTGGCAAAAAAGGACTGTTTGACGACTCCGACATGATCAAGAAGGAAGTCCTGCGTTTGCTCGAAGCCGGGATGTCTGTGGTCTCAGCCGACTTGTTCCAACAGGGAGATTTTCTCTCCAACGATCAACCCCACCAACAGCAACAAGTGGTCAAGAATTCGCGTGAAGCGGCGGCATTCACGTTCGCTTACAACGACTCGCTGTTCGTGCATCGGGTTCACGATCTCTTGACGCTCTTGACCTGGATACGAGAAAACGAACGTCAGCCGCAAAAAGTTTATCTCATCGGTGTCAACGGAGCCGGCCCCGTTGCGGCAGCCGCGCGTGCCACAGTGGGAGACCAGATTGATGCTGCTGCGATTGACACCCAAGGATTTCGCTTTGCAAGTTTGAAATCCTACCGGGATCCCGACTTTCTGCCGGGAGCGGTCAAGTACGGTGACCTTCCGGCATTGCTGGCCCTCAACGCCCCGCATCCTCTCTGGATCGGAGGAGAAAAAGGCAGCACTCCCCAGCCAGTTGCAGAAAGCTATTCGGCGTCAGGGAACTCTGAAAACGTGACGTCTTACGAGCCACAGGCCACCATCGACGAGGCCGTCAACTGGCTGATCTCTCAGTGAGATTTGTAGAAAAGTGAGATTTACAGAAAACAGTCTCTGGGTTTTCGCGGTTCGCCTTGGCAATATGATTTCCAGGACACGCTCAATTCATGACCGAGATATCTCTAAGTAAACGACAATGGAAATGAATCAATGCTCATCTTTGAAATTTTTGAAGGGCTCACAGTTCGCTTCAGTTCCTCGTAGGGTCAAAAATTCAGCCGGACCTTAACTCCCTTCAAGAGAGAGTTTACACCCCTTCGGTTCCGTAGCTAGAACAGTGCCAATTCTGCAAGTCACTGCTTCACTGGCACTTAGAATATTAATCCTTTTTCGCACAGGGGTTTATGCGCGAATATACTTTCGAGAGTTTCGCCTACTTTCGCCTCAGGCGAAACGAAACAAAGTACATTTCTGTGAATTCACAAATCGGTTTCACTCTTACTGAGTCTTGGAAACCAATTGTCGAGTGGACGAATTTTGGGCGATTGCAAGCCCTCAAAGAGTCCCTCAATCTCCAATATCTGGTCACCCTGTAACGGTTCTTACGGCCCGCAAAAATACCCACCATAAGACCAAGGATTTGGACCGCCGTTTCGACTCCCAACAGGCACTTAGCCCTGTACAACGAATGCGAAACACCACTCTAAATTGCAGAATCGCGAAATACAGAAATGATCAGGATTTTCCACTCTCTGCTGGCTTTGTTTGCTTCGGCGACCGATCGATAACTTGCCAAATGTGTCCTTGCGGGTCAGCCATAGTGACTTTCAGTTTTGACCGCGAAAACATCTATTGGACGGGAGGGGATTTCACGATCTGACTGATATCGATCAGATGCAGTTGTCGACCTTCGTTTTGTACCGGAACGTCGATGCAGACAAGTTTACCATCCCGGCTCTGACGAGGGTGCGTGTCAACTCGCCATTCTCCCGTATAGGCCTTCGGGAGATGAAATGATCGGAGATCGACCCGTTTGTTCGATGCAATGTGGTACAAATGCGGAGTCTGAAGGCGTTCGGCTCCCTGCGGGTAGGTGTCATTCAAGATCCATTTATTTCCCGGCAAATAAGTGATATGCCCTGAGCCGTCGAGAACACCGCCACCAATGAGTTCTGGTTTTGCTCCCTCCACATCTTTGAAGAGAAAATTTCCCCATTGATTGTAACCGTTCCAGTTTTTTGACTGGACAAGAATATGTTCGGGATCGCGCCAGATAAAGTGGGATGCATAACCGTTGGGGACGACAATCCGAACATCACTTCCGTCAGGATTCGCAGTGATTAACCGCGTCAGACGATTACCCTTCGGATAGCGCCAACGGTGCAGCACAATGAATCGTGATCCATCCGGATTAAATAATAGATGATTGAAGTAATGCTTGATTCCGGGTTGCTGATTGGGAATGGTCCCTAACTTCGCCACGTCGGCGAGTGAAAGGATTAGTTTCGACTCGCCCGTCTCGATATTGACGTGGAAGACTCCAGAATCATTCGGTGCCAGATCGTCGGCATGCGGATCCTCGAGCCCCGCATAGCCGTAACCGGGACGAACGTCGTGAATGCGTCGAAAGTCAGTTGTCACAGCCGATTTCCCGTTCGGGCTAAGGGCATAGATTGGTTGCTTGATGGTTCGTCCTTCTCCGGTCGTCACATCCAAGATTCGGCAGACAAACTGATCTTCTTCACGATCATTCCACAGGATTTGTGATTGCGTGCCTGGAATCCATTGCAGCATACATCCTTGTTGCCAGTTCCAGGCAACACTTTCCCCCAGATCGGTCCAGCGATCATTCGCTTGCAGATCGACCATGCCGATACGAATCGCATCGTCGGGGTTCGGCGTACGATGTTCGAAAGCAACTTCCATTCCCAGCACATAGCGTCCGTCTGGCGAGAATTGTAGTTTGTCGTAATAACCGAACCAATGATGTCGAGGCCCCTGAGTAATCTGACGGATCAAAATGGATGGCTCGTTCGCGGCGGCACGCAATTGAGGATTTGAAACGAGAGGGAGTGTGCAGGAAATCCCTGAAGCAATCGCTGATTGTATCCATTGCCGTCGTGAGACATTCATAACCAAAACCGATCTGTTCTTGAGGAGATAACAATGTACGACAATACAACCGCGTTCCCAAGTCCTGTCTTTTCTGTGAATTCACAAATCGGTTTCTCGGCTTCTGATTCTTGGAAACCAATTGTCGAGTGGACGAATCGATACTTGAATGTGTCACTCCCTGTCGTTCAACTTCCGCGGGATCCTGTCGCGATGTCACGATCATCAGCCCGCGTGAATGTGGACCGTTCTTCATCTCTTCAGCAAGATGACGATTTGCGGCGTCAACATCGAGTGCCCGCGTTGGAAACGGAAAGAACAGGCCACCGGTTGGACAGCGATCTGGCACACACTGCGAGACCCGTTCGTCATAGACCACTCGCATAGCAACATCAGGCCCAGCCGACGCCAGCGCCGGTGTCGGAGTTCCCAGATCCGTCACGCGCCACAGATGCACGTGCGCGTCGAACGAATTAGGAGGCGCGAAGTTCTTGAGGTGTCGGTTCGACAAATCAAGGTCGTCGTCGCTGACCGTGGCCCAGACGTAAGGATTGATATCGGTGTTGGATGTCACTCTATTTCTTCTGTCATCGGGAATTGGTGAAACAGAACGCACCAATTCCACAATGGATAGGACTTGCCGACACGGGTGCCATAGGCTGAGTCAGCGAAACGATAGATTGCCTTCTCGGGGTCTGAATCTCTCAAGTTTCCGTATGAAAAGGGACGTAATGTCGTGAGCGTTTGCCCCACAGCAAAGTCCTTGTTGTTTTGACGTTCGCGATTCTCGAAGCGGAGTACGGTGATTCCATCTTCTTCGTGAACGTAACGAACCGGTATTCGGGCGTAGGCATCACCGGTGAGCATGTTGGTGACATGGAACGCTCCTTCGGCAATCAGTGGTTTCAGACGCTCGCCGATATTTCCGTCGAGAAGCAGTTCGGTTGTTGACTGGTCGGCAACCACAGGGCCATTTCGAATCTCGGTAATTTCTCCGATTCGACCGGCGTAAGGCAGACCGTAGCTAAGCGTGAATGTTGCATCTGCTTTCAGAGGTGAGGTCATGCGTATTCTGATGCGAGTTGGCGACTCGACTTCAACAGCCTTGATCGTAGAGACCGCCCGGGCTGTGTCTCGGATTTGGAATCCGTAGAGCGAGTGAAAGCCATCGCCCATCGCATACTGTTCGCGCGGGAGAAATGTCTCGTCTAGAATCAGCGGAGGGCGCGGAACCTGGAATTCCACCAGCACGCTCGTTCGATCCGGTGCGACCCGTGCCTTTCGCGGACGTAGCGGTTGCCATGTCTCGTCTTTCACGAGGACACGGTGAATGACCTTGGCAACCTGCTCGCCGTACCAGCGTTCGCCGTCTGCCGACATGTGAATTGGATCGCCATACCTGCCTGCGTAGCGACTGTTGAGAGCACTCGGCACCATGTAGTGGGGACCGACCATTGTGATGTTAAGGTCGCGGTCAGCTGCCATCAGTTGAGCTTCGCCAGCCGGGCCTAGAGTCTGATAGGTGAACATCGGGATTTCTCCGGATTGTCCGGTGATCGCCTGCAAGTCGCGAGACCATTTCTTTCGGTAACTCATCAGTCGATCGCGGTACCATTCCTGTCCTGCTGGTCGAGCGAGTTCCTTCCCCCATCGATTTGGCATGATGCCACCGGATGGGCCACCATTTGCTTCACCTTGCATCCAGATCAAAGCGGCGATTGTAAAGTCTTTATCGATCGCTCCGGCTTGAGTTTTGGCACGACGAGCGTCGTCGAGACTGGTTTGATAATAGCCGCCGCCATGTCGTCGAGAGGCTGGAGTACGGACGTCAGTGGATTGATCAATCCAGGAAAGTTCATCAATGAAACGGCCTCCCTGCCCCGCAAATGTGGTCAGAAAGTGAGGTGCTTCTACTGCCCGCTTAGTGCCATCGTGATGAGAACCGAAGGCGGTGGACTTTAAATGATCCGCCAGGCCGTTGGCGATCGTTTCTCCCAGTCCGCCGTTTTTCGTCGCGGTGAGAGGCACAAATTCGAACTGCTCAGCGGGGCGTTCTTCCGGTTTGTTACAATGATTTCCGTAAATCCAGGTGCGCACCCCGCGTTTGAACATGTAATTTCCCCATCCCGAATCGGTCGGGGTGACGAGTGGCAAAGACTCAGAACCGTCGCACAGGGATTGCCCCATCATCCACAAGCCAGTGATGCGGTTGTGGAGAACAGGCCGATCCGAAGGCGGCTTCGGCTTCTCACCAGAGAGGCCAGGAGTCGCCAGCAAGACACTGACAGCTGCGAATGAGAAAAGGTATTTCATCGCGAGTTATTCGCCCTGCTTCAGTTGCTGCGTCAGGAATTCTTGCATACCGGCATGACCGGTTTTGCCATCGCCTCGATAGCGCAGTTCGGACTCGACTCTCAGTGATTGCAACTTTCGTTGCAGCATGAGACCTGACACCGCTGAGTGTGTGGGATCAGTCTGCTTTTCTCCGGGAATAGGCTCTCTGTCTTGTGCAGGAAATTCCATGAATATCGGAGCGTCGTCTTTGCTTGCGTGTTCAATTGGAGAATAATGCTGAATGTGTGAAAGAATCAAGTCTCGCGCGTCGAGCAAGGACGCAAAAGAATCCGGACGAGTTGTTCCAGCAAACCCGAACGCCTTGCCCCCGTATTCGTAGTTCGGAATCCATTGACGCAGTTGCCGCGGGTCGAGTGACGTTTGCGGAGCCTTTCCAGCGGCACACAAGAGTCGCGTTGACTCGCGGGCAATGGGGTCGTCGCTGTTCGGCTCAGACATATCATCATGCATGGCTAACCAAAGTGAGGAGCAACCTCCGGCACTGACTCCGCAGGCACCGATGCGAGTTTTGTCGATATTCCATCCGCCAGCTTTTGAACACAAAAATTGTAGAGCACGTGCGGCATCATTCAAAGGCCATTGTAGAGGCGGATTGACGTTCGCGGCACTCGCATCTTGCAGCAGGCGGTAGTTTACGGAAGCGACGGAAATGCCAGCATTCAGAAAGGCACGCACATCGAGGTGCTGATGAATATCCATCTTGTCCTGTGCCGCCCAGCCGCCACCGTGAATGTAAAAGACTAGCGGTGTGGGTTTGTCAGAGTCAGCCAACCAGACATCCATCGTTTGACGGAAATGTTTTCCGTAGGGCAGGTCAGTGAATGTGGCTGGCGTGGCATCGGCTTTAACCGTAGCGAATTGTTTTTGCACAGATTCTGGGGGCATCCAGCCGGTGGGGCGTACTTCGTCCGGTTGATAGGAACAGGTGATGAAATAGAGTTCTGTCTTGCTGGCCTTTTCTGGTGGCACGTTCACATGCACTTGCGTGTAGCCATCGGCGAACCAGCTTTCGTAACCATCGGTATCGCTGCGTTTCAGGACTTGACCGTTGAGTTGCACTTCGATGTGGGTTGGTTTGCGGTATTGCAGGCGCAGACGGAAGCTGATGCCATTCTCGATTTTCACGTCGTCGGCCTCGATCGCAGCAGATAGCTGCGAACCGGGCGTACCCATTGCCAATTTGAATTCCGGTCCGGCATCGATGAAGCGTCTGATGTTCTGCGCGTCATCATTGAATCGGTCGAGCAGTCTTATTTGCAACTCACGAAAATTCTCTGCGGCAACGGTCCGTTTCGCCGCAGTCGTGGTCGCACAAATCAGGCTCTCGCGACCATCTGTCTGTGGATACATGAACCCCAGAGCGAACTTGGTTTGTTTCGACCACAGATCAACGCGACTCTTGCGGCGTTCTGTTGCTGTGTTTCCATACGCGGTTACGAAGTGACCTACGAAATGCTTCATGCGGTTGACCGGATAGCTCGGTTGCCGTTCGTCATTCCATACTTTGTTGCCGATGCGCAGAAGCCCTTTCATTCGTGCGACGACACTTTGCTCCCATGCCACCTCTTGAGTGCAGACCATTGTGTGGTATTTGGCATACGAATAATGTTGAGAATAGAACATCGGCATCCCGTGCCACAGTTTCTTTCCCAACGGAGCCAGCTCCGCTCCCCAGAATGTGCGCTGCGCGTCCGCTTCGAATCGATCCGAAGGAAATCCGGCAGCGTTGCCTGCTTCGATCATCGCTTCAGTCACGCGCCAATCCCAGGGTCGCAGTGCGTAGTTGGAATACGCGCTTCCGGTGATTTCGGTCATGATTTGACCATGATAGGTTCTACGTGTGCCAAGTTGATCAGGTGCGTATTCCTGAAGACCTGTCCCATGAAAGTCGGCATGAATTTCAGGTTGATATTCGTCAACCACGGAGAGTACAGCCATCAATTCCGGTGCTTCCTGCGGATTGCGAATCGAGAGTGTTTTCACATCCCAGAGTTTCCCCTTGAGTCCCAATCCGACGTACGGCTCGACGCCATGTTCATTCCGCCAGCGGTCCGTGTGAAACAACGAGAGTGGATTCACGACTGGCATGAGAAGAATGATTTGCCTGCGACGAGTCTCAACCGCCAGTGGATCATCGCTGAGCATCCACTCGGCAAATGCCATCGCTCCCGATGTTCCGGTTCGCTCTGGTCCGCAATGTAAAGTAGTGATCAGGCAGATCTGTTTGTCTGTATCCGGTACGGAACTGTCCGTGATTTTGAGCAGATATACGGGCATGTTCTGCCCGCTAATCCCGCGCGATTGAAGAGTGACCCATTGAGGGTATGTGCTTTTCCAAAATCGCAAGGTGCCTGCGTATTCCTCCCACGTCAGGCGATGCATTGGTGCATAGGAAAGTGGCTTCTCCTGTGCCTCTGCGATCGCCACAACACAGAGCACGACGAGAAGCTGAATGACCTGACGACTCAGTAATCGAGTCCGAACTAAGATACTGGAAACCATGTTCATCAATCCATTCTTTCTGCCTGAACCGAACTCTGTCGTCCGATGTAAACTGCATAAACGCGTGCCGGGCTGCCGTCGGGATAGTGAACTCTTAAAGCCAATTTCGAGCCCCCGGTGACAGGCTTTGACCAAACAATGGGAACACGCAGGCCGCTGCTGGTAAGCTTCATTGAATATCCCGGTATCGGCTGAGCTCGACGGTCCAGCAATTCGACAGTCAGCGGTGTGGCAGGCGAAACACCCGACAGGTTTAAATAAATCTTTTCGTTCTCATCAAGTTCGAAAAAGTCGGTAATGAACTCTGAGTCGCAGTCTTCTTCCTGAGCCGACAGGTAGCCGAATCCGTCTCGCCGCAAGGTCGCCAAACCGATTTCCATTGTCTTGAGTTTGCCAGAAGTGTCCCAGTGGGAGTACCAGATCATGGTCTTGTCACGGTGATTTACGAAGGCGTGTCCCTGCAGCAAAGCGGTATCATCCCATGCACCTGGTTCACCGCGTGCGATGATTTTGAAATTGGGAACCGGTTCTCGGAAACGGACACCGTCGTTACTGACCACAAGACCGAGATCGATGTGGACGCCTTGATTCCAGTACTTTCCGTCTTCTGGTTTCATCGCGGCATCTTGCCACATTCCATGCAAACCGACCAGTACGTTGCCGCGGTTCCATAATCCCATGCCCATGTGCATTTGCTCGCCTGCAACTGGAGGGTTTGTGAGTTGTCCTGGACGCGAGTAAGCGTGAGCGGTAGCCTTCGACCAATTCTTGAAATCAGGCGACCGGTAGGCCAACACGTTGCGTCCGGTTCGGCTCCCATCAGGACGCCAGCTCCAGGGCGAGAGAAGTTGTCCGGTCGAGTAGTAAAAATCACCGAAGCGATAGAGTGACGATACTTCAAAACGTTCACCGCCCGCGTTGGCCGGACGATCTCCCACGACTTTCCAGCTCAAGCCATCAGCACTGGTTGCACAGATGGTTGCACCAACGCGACGTTCTTTGACACCGATGTTGCTCATGCCACCCTTGATGTCGTCGTAGGGCATATGAGCTATGTAGGCCACTTTGTATCGACGATTTGGATCGGAATCGTTCGGCTCATAAAGGACGGAGAGAAAATCGTTGACCAGCGTCATCGATTGGATGGGGCCTTCGATAAGACAGATGTTGTTCTTTTTGTTGCCGTTGAATTCAACCAATCCTAGATCAGGCTTCGTCCAGTGGACGCCATCCTTACTTTCGGCGTAACACATTGGTCGCCACCAACCGGGAGCCTGGCCTTTCTCAATCTCGGTTTGGATCATGCCGAGATACCACATGCGAAAGGTATTACCCTCTTTGAAAACCGTGCCGTATAAAATCGCGTGACCGTGATCCGGTGCCCCCTTGGGACCGCGGCGTAGAACGGGGTTCTCAGGATGTTTATCTGCCTGAACCAGAGTGACTTTCAGGTTATGACGCCACGGAATACTGTGATCATCAAACGCGAACAGGACGCGGTCTTCGGCATGAGTCTGTGAGAGACACGCAGTACACGCCAGGACCAGAGTCGCAAGGATCCTTCGAATTTTCATAAGTTTGATCTTTCGGCTACGAGTTCGGATCAATGCGCAGGTCACGTCCCTCGAGTTGGCAGAATTGTTTGACATGGGCTTCCTCCAAATGGATGATAAAGGTTCCATTTGTTCTCCGCCATTAATGGTCTACCGAATTTACAGTCATCGTCGTGAATGAGAAAAAAGAGGTTCTTGACTGTATACTGTTTCTCTGTAATCCATCAAACCCGCTTATGGGATCTGCAGTTTGAGTCAGACTATCCGAAACCTTCGCAGGACACATCTAATGAAGACGCTTTCACTCCGACAAGCGCTACGTTTTCTGACCGATGTTTACATGCTTTCCACTGACAAATATAAGTGCCATTCAGACCTTTGATCTCTCCGGCCGTAGCTTAAGCCACGATTTCCGATGTTGTTCCGTTGCTGTCGGAGAATTTTTCGACGGGAACATCCATCGCGTTTAGCAGCGTGAGGTAGAGGTTCGATAGCGGCGGGGCATTTTCGCCGAGATCATGAAACGCACCCTGTCTAAGTCCAAACTTTTCACCTCCCACCAACATCATCGGATAGTTGGTGTTGACGTGAGTCTGGCTGTTGCTGCTGCCGTACAGCACGACCGTGTTGT
>JAQWSQ010000005.1 GCA_029243145.1 Planctomycetaceae bacterium
TTTTTCGGCAGATATCTGCCCGTGAACGACGATACCTCATGTTCAGGTTACTCAATCTCGTTCGAGATTTGCCTCTTTGAATCAACTCAACCTGTTGATCTCTCTCACTTTCACCCTCGGCGGAAATTTTTGACACTACGGCACTTCCGTCTTTGTGATCTTGGACGGTGGCATGGTTCATTTCTTGTGAGTTATGTAAGAATATCCGTGATTACTCTCCCACCGACGTCTGTCAGGCTTTCGTCCCGTCCTTGATGAAAATAAGTCAGCAACTCGTGATCGAGCCCCATAATGTGCAGAATCGTGGCGTGTAGGTCGTGCAAGTGGATTGGGTTCTTCACCGCTTCGAAACCGAACTCGTCCGTCTCGCCGTAAGATGTGCCACCTTTGACGCTGCCGCCGGCCATCCACATGCAGAAGCCGTAGGGATTGTGATTGCGGCCAGGGGCGTCTTTACCTTCGGAGAATGGCATGCGTCCGAACTCTCCACCCCAGACAACCAGTGTCTCATCGAGCAAGCCACGCTGTTCCAGATCGGCGAGGAGGGCGGCGATCGGCTGGTCGACTTCGGCTCCGTGTCGGCCGTGATTTTTCTCAATGCTCTCATGTGCGTCCCAGGTTTCTTCGAGATGACCTCCGCCCGAATAGAGCTGGATAAATCGGACGCCTCGTTCCACCAGCCGACGAGCAACGAGACAGTTCCGTCCAAACTCGTTGGTCGGCTCGTTGCCGATCCCGTAGGCTGCTTGCAATTTGTCGGTCTCTTGGGAGAGGTCGACTGCTTCGGGCGTGGCAGACTGCATGCGGTACGCCAGCTCATAGCTGTTGATTCGCGCTGCCAGTTCCTGTCCACCGGGGCGCTCGGCCAGATGCAGATGGTTGAGTTGCTCCAGGAGACTCAACTGATTTTTCTGAATCTCCTGTGTGATGTGGGCGGGACCTTTCAGATCGAGAATCGGATCGCCAGTTGGACGGAACAACGTCCCCGCATAGGTCGCGGGCATGAATCCGCTCGACCAGTTCGGCTGACCGCTGATCGGTCCGCCTCGTTTGTCGAGAATCGTGACGTAACCGGGCAGGTTCTCGTTTTCTGTTCCCAATCCGTAGGCGCACCAGCTGCCCAGAGAAGGTCGGCCGATCAGGGGCTTACCCGTATTCATCTGGACGAGAGCCGAGCCATGGGCGTGCGAGTCCGTATGACACGATTTGAGAACGCACAATTTGTCGGCGTGTTTGCGGACATTGGGGAAGTAGTCTGATACCAGCAGTCCGCTTTCGCCACCGGGAAGAAACTTCCGCCAAGCGGGTGTCAGATAGCCGACTTTCCGTCCGCCCGAGTTGATGAACTCTTTGTCGGCAGGGAGTTCTTTGCCGGCATACTTTTCCAGTTCGGGTTTGTAGTCGAAGGTATCGACCTGTGAGGGGGCACCGTTCATTAACAGAAAGATACACGACTTGGCCCGAACCGGAAGTTGTGGCGATTTTACTGCTAATGAATTTACGCCATCGTCGGCCCGGGCTAGGCTCGGACGAAATCCGTCAGCAGACAATAGACCGGCCAGCGCTACGCCACTGAAGCCGGCACCAGATTCCCAGAGAGCCTGTCGTCGTGTGATGCCGGAAGGATAGTTGGGTAGACCAGACATTTGACTAACGCCTTTTCTCTTCAATCGATGTAGAGGAATTCATTGGAGTTGAATAAAATATGACACAGTGACGATAATGCCAAGAGTTCGGGTGTCTTTGGTTTGTTTTCAGGTTCGTCGGATTGCAGCGAGATACGGTATCGTTTAGCAAGTATTTGCTCTAACTGCTGCCGTTGCGAGTGGGGTAACGCGCGAGAATAGACGCGCAGCTCAGCGATGCCTCCCTCCCAGTACTCGCCGTTGATATTGCCTTGAGTACCGATGACCCAGGCTGTGTCGAGGTTTCGTGAGCTCAAGCGCGAAGTACGGGAAGTCAGTCTCTTTCCGTTCTGAAAGAGACTGACTCCATCAGGGCCGTTGGTAGCGGTGAGGATCAGAGGTTGATTGCGTCCGGAGATTTGTCCCGCATCGGGAACATTATCTGTGAAGCGGACGGTCTGATCTCCAGTCAACCCCAAAAACATGGAGGTACCTGCATTTCCTACCGAGCCGTTCCAGTTCGAGAGAATCTCGCGATGTCTTGGCGAGCCAGTATCGTTCACAACTGCCACAATGGTGCAATCTTCCTTTGTCAGCAGGGTACCATTAAGGTTCATGAAATCATCCTGACCGTCGAAGATCACCACCGGTTGCCCGTTGAATCTGTTGGAGTGCCATGTCGCTTGGTGCTGTTCCAGTGATTGTGATGCATCGTGTTTCTGACCTGAAATGTCCATCCAGGATGAAACGTGTCCTTTGGTATCTTTCGTGATTCCCTTATCTGCTCGCAGTGAGAGTATGAGTGATGTATCTTGGAGTAATGCATTCGAGTCTGAAGAGTTCGTGCGTGCTTTTGCCGTCTGTTCGAGTTCACGAAAACGCGATTGTTGTTGTATGAGATGTTGGAGCGCGAGTTTTGTTTCATCAGAGGAGGGGGGGCGTCCAAGAACTCTGATCCAAGCTCCGCGGACCAAGCCAGCCGGATTACTACCGTTTGCTTCCAATTGGCGGGCAACCGCTTCACTCCGATTGTGGACGAACTGATTGTTTAAGAGTGCCAGCGACTGCGTGGAAACAGTGGTGGAATCACGTTGGCCGGACGGCTGAGTGGTATCACAAAAGTCAAAAGTCATCATCAGTGGTGAAATCAATCCCCGTTTGGAGAACATGTATAAACTACGTCGACGCTGCTTGTCTGGCGAAGATGCCTGCCAAGCCGAAGCTTTTCGCGATAATCCCTCTAATGCCTCGGGGGCGATGGCAGTACGAAAACCTGGCCCGCCCCTATGCAGATCGATTTCCCCGCTGACCATGAGCATAGCGTCTCGTAGCGACTCGGCATCCCGCCGTCTGCGGTTTGCCTTCCAACATAGACGATTGCCGGAATCGATTTGAACGTATTCCTGTTCCTGCGGATGGAGGGAAGACTGTCGCCAGGTTTCCGAGGTGAGAATCAATTGTTGAATGTGTTTGACACTCCAGCCGCTCTCGATGAATTCGGCGGCTAACCAGTCCAACAATTCGGGATGAGTGGGTGGGGCGGCCAGAAAGCCAAAGTTGTTAGGCGTGCGCACGATACCCTCACCGAACAGATGCTGCCAGATGCGGTTGACCATCACTCGGGCGGGTAGGGGATGACGGGGATCGGTCATCCACTGCGCTAATTGGAGGCGACGTCTTGTAGTGACCGCTTGCACGGGCGGTGGAGCAAATTTTCCTTCGAGTACGGGAATCAGGGACAGCGATGCCGGCTGAATTTCCTGCATCGGCTGCTCGCGTTCCCCGTTCTTCAGCAGGTGTAAGGGAGGAGGAGTTTTTCCAAGATCGGTCCAGCCGAGAATCTCATTGAAGCCGAGTTCATCGGCAGAAGGGCCTCCCAGCAATGCGCGATTACGGGCTGCAATCGGACCGGCCCAAAATACAGAAGCCATGCGGTAGTAGTCTTCCTGCGAGATCGGGTCGAATTTATGAGCGTGGCAGCGGGCACATTTGACTGTCAAGCCGAGAAAAGCAGACGACGTCACATGCACCAGATCTTCCAAGCGGTCGTACTGATAATCCAATGGGTCATTCGGTTCATCGTTCCATGTACCTAAACGAAGCATCCCGGTCGCAACCACGGTCTCGGCGCTGCGGTTCGGGACCTCATCCCCCGCCAACTGCAGTATTGTGAAACGGTCGTAGGGCATGTCACTGTTGAATGCATCGACCACCCAATCGCGGTACTTCCAGGAAAACAACTTCTCTTGATCGCGTTCGTATCCGCTGGTGTCAGCATAACGGACCAAGTCGAGCCAATGGCGAGCCCATCTCTCACCGTAATGGGGAGATTCTAACAACCGTTCGACTGTTATGTTCCAAGCTGTGCGTGACTTATCATTTAGGAACGACTCTTGTTCCTTCTGTGTGGGCGGTAATCCTGTGACCACATCGTGAAGACGGCGTAAGAGTCTTCTCCCCTCGGCCGGGGGAGCCGATTGCATTCCTGCGTTTGCAAGCCGCTGTTGCACGAACCGATCGATGGGGTTCGCGGGTGCAGCCGCGTTCTCCAGATTCGGCAGTTCGGGACGCTCGAGCGGTTCTAAAGACCACCAGTCCCGCCCGGCGCGCACGTCGTTCGTCCTTTCAAACAGATCGAGGATGCGGTCCTGTGGCCACCTCGCGCCCGCTTCGAACCAGTGCTGGAAAAGTTCGATGTCTGTCTCGGAGAGTTTGCGGGATTTTCCTTTTTGCGGGGGAGGCATCTCTCCAGATTGCAGTCTTTCAAGCAGGTAACTTTTTGTGATATTTTGCAGATTGATGACATCGCCAAAGTCGCCTCCTTTGACAAGCCCGGCTTTCGAAGTCAGATCGAGGTTACCTGAGCGTTCCCCGGCGTGATGACATTCTACGCAGTGTTTGATAAGGAGTGGCGCAATCTCAGATTCGAAGTCAGGTTCCTCGGCGGCCAATTGTCGAAAATGGCAACACACTATGAGCGGAATTGTGAGAATGATGAAGATGTCATTGCAGCGATGCATCAAAAATCAAGCCTCCAGCGAGCGATATGGTGTAACCCAAATTACCATACCATAACAGATAGGTTCTACGAACAAAAAAATACACATCAAGCGGTTAGAAGACAATGGGCACTTCGGGCGGTCGATGTCCTTCGGTCATCAACAGGTTCTTTAGTTATCAACGTTTCCTTTTCTCCCATCATACTTAAGACACCCAAGGCAGCGCAAGCGTTTGTGAGCTCTGTGGGGGCAGTCGCGCAAATTCGTTCTGGAAGAGACGTCGCTCCGTCATCGCCTGCTAAATTCGCGCCCGATTCGTGGCATATAAGATGGTCGGCTGACTTACCTGTCAGTTGACGCATCAAACGCCTCGAATCTCGTGTTCATCACGCTGTTCGGGGCGTTTTTTCATGCGATTGGCTTATTTCGGCTGAGTGTTCGTTTCATTGTCTCTGCCCATGCGTGTGGGCGGTTGTTGATTCTCAACGACCGTCCCTCAGCTGGGGCGGTCCCAACTTTCGGAGATCGTCCCATGATCGCTCCCACAACATCTTTGACCATCCCCTTGTCAGAGCCGGCCCGCCATCAACTTGGCGAGATGCTGCCGGCACTCCGTCGGCAGATCGCACTCCAGGCCCGGTCCGTGTTACGGCACCAAAGGGAAGAGTTTGAGGCCAACGCCTTAGGATTGGCCTGTGAAATGTTTCAGCGACTGGTCCACCGTGGTCGTGCCGAACTGGCGTATTCAACCCCTTTGGCCACCTATGCCTGTCGACCAGCCCGTGCTGGTCGCCAATGTGGAGGCTCGCTCAATGTCTGCGACGTCACCAGTCGACATTGTCAAAAACGAAATGGTGTGCGGGGGCGTTCCTTGAATCGTATCGATCCCCAATCTGGCCGCTGGCAGGAACTGATCGTTGAAGATCGTCAGGCCAGTCCCGCTGATGTGGCTGCCACACGGATCGATTTCCAGGCCTGGCTGGAGACACTCTCTCCCCAGAAACGGCAGATTGCGGAAGCCTTGGCCAGTGGCGAATCGACACAGATCTTGGCTCGTGACTTTCAACTCTCGGCGGGACGCATCTCTCAGGTTCGCCGGGAACTGCACACCGCCTGGGAGGAGTTACAACAACAGACCGTTCCGGTTGTCGCCTGAGTAGTCAGGTCTGTTTTTCTGTCCTGATCAGAGGAGGAGTATTTTTATGCCGTTGATTCTCAATGTGAACGTTTCCAAGAAAGTCGGGGAACCGAATTATGGCTCCCGTGGAGCATCGGTCAGTCTCCAACAGGAACTCGATACGTCACTCATTCACCAGCCGCAGCAATTGCAAACCGACATTCGGGCACTGTTTGAGCAGGCCCGGGAGGCGGTGGAAGCCGAGCTGTTTCGTCGGGATGCAGCCTCTGCAATTCCCCTCAACGGGTCATCCACGAACGGGAACGCTCAGCAGCGTTCGTCCCACGCTCGCGGGGCCACCATCAGCCAGGTGCGGGCCCTGCAGGCGATCGCCAACAGCCAACAGATCGATCTGAAGTCACTCCTCGATGAACAGTATCAGAGAGGATGTCCGGAAGATCTCAGCTTGCAGGAAGCCAGTCAACTGATCGACGCGTTGAACGGCTGACCGTGTGGAAGGCGGGTGAAGTGATCAAATAGCTGCGGGTCAATCCGTCAGTGACCGCCGGTTGTTGAACTTCTGGAATTCCGCTGCCGACAGCACCGAGAACGCCCCTGATGTATTCGGAACGAAAGCAGTACACGAATCGCTGGTAGATTTCCACATGGAGAAGTTGCTCAGAAATTAGGTCGCAACTATTCCGGTCTAGCCTGTTCGATTCGTTGTCGATCTTCTTCCGGCTAACGGAGTCTTTTATGGCCTTAGCTCACCATCAACTCTTCCAGGGGGCCGGTGAGATCGAAATGTTTCAGATTAGAATCCAGCTGCCCAAACGTGTTCGTAATTTGCATTCCAGCGGCCTGCATGAGTGAGAGGTACAGACTACCAACTGTGCGATGTCCCTTGTCGCCATACTTTGGGTATTCAATGTAACGTCCCGTATTCAGTTTGTTACCCATTCCCCCCAAGAGAACAAACGGCCAATCGTAACCGCCGCAATGATGATCGCCGGACGAACAGGACATGTAGACAATCATGGTGTTGTCGAGCATTGTTCCATTTCCTTCCGGAATGCTGTCGAATTTCTTTGCCATATTTGCGATCTGTTTCAGATGCAGTTTTTCGATCTCCATTCGCGCCTGGAGTCCGGTCCAGCCGTTCGACGCACTGTTTTCCTGCAGATGGCCGAGGGAGTGGACGGAGTTGGAGAGACCGAGTTCCGTATATTTAACACCCAGCGTGTCCGGGCGCAAGGTGATGACATTCGTCAGACCAGCGATCAAAGCCGCGGTGGCGATTTCGAAGTGAGATTCGATGCGTGCAGAGGGAGCCATCGAATCGTAGCGATCGGACAATTTCGGCGAGTGCTCACGAATTTGGTCTGTGAGTGCCGCTTTCTTCTCTTCGATCTTCCTCAGCGACTCGAACGAATTCATGTAAAGCGCGAAGCGTTCTTTGTCATCCCCCGATAGTTGCTTCTCGACTCGCCGTGCGTCTTCAGTCAGAAAATCCATGAGGTTGCCATTCAAGGCGAGTTTCTTTTCGAGTTGCTCGGGGCTTGCGACGGCAGCACCGAACAGCTCCAGAAATGCTTTTCGCGGCGACCCCTGAAAGGCAACCGGCTTGGCGGGACCGTAGGCTGATAGGTTTGGGTAACAATAAGTATCTTCCGGCTTCCACCCGGTCTCCAGCTTTCGTCCGTTCATCGCCTTCCCGTCCATCGGATAAGGGCCAGTCGAGAGATGCTGACCGAGCAGGCAATCCAGCGTTGGTGCCACAGCGACTTTCTCCGAATCGTGCAGCGAAAGGGTTCCGAAGCCCTTTGTGTGATCGCCCCTGAAGCCGACGCCTGACAGACTTTGAATGATCGTCAGACGGTCTTTAAACGATTCAAACGCCTTCAGTTTTTCTGGGAGTTGACGGTCGGCTAGCGAGACATCGACGAGCGGCCCCTGGCGTCGCGCTCGATTGCCGAGTTTCTTGCCATCGTCCGGATTAATGAAGTAATTTTCGAGATCGTCGGGGACGAGATTGAATTTGTCGATTCCGGACGACTTCACCACGAATACAAATCGCTTCGGAAGCGTCTTCTCATTTCCGGCAGCGTGTGCCTGAATCGAACGCAAACATGAGGCCATAGCGAGAGACAATCCGCCAAGCGAGAGGTCGTTAATGACTTGTCGTCTTGAATAGAGCATTGTTTTTTTCTTTGTATGTTTTGGAACTGATGTCATTTGATTAAGGTGTGTGAAATTGCTGTTACCGTCGGTATAGAAAGGAATCAGAACTTAACAGCGAAACAACAAGTGATTTGAAACTCCCACCATTCTTCAAATAGGCCTGTTCCGCCTCGATTAATGTTTTTGAATCACTAAGCATCTCGTTTCGCCCCATGAAATAGCGAAACAAATGCCGGATGAACGACTGACGCGCACGCTCCGAACGCCCTAACCGATGCATCATCTCGACCGCGTTCCTGACTTCGCCGTCGACCTTGGGGTCGCCTGAAAACGCAATGCTTCCCGATGCGTCAACCTTTCGAGTCGTGAGCTTGCCCTCCTTGAGTTTTCGGTCGAATTCTCCGTCGCGTCTTGTGTAGATTTCGCCGTTCTCGTCAAAGTAGTGCTGCGTGCGATATCGGCCCCAGTCGTCGAACATTTCAAAGGGCTCGCCAAGCGGATTGATCTTGCGATGACACTTCCAGCAACGATCGGACCGCAGCGGCTCCATCCGTTCTTTGAGTGTTTTGTGAGGATCGGTCGGCACCGCCGCGTCGACATCTGGCGGGACATCCCCGAGCACTCCAGCCAGCAACTTCTCATAAACCCAGATCCCACGATGAATCGGATCGTTGTCTTCATTTAGCGAATACGCAGCCAGCCAAGCAGGGTGAGTGAGCAAGCCCGCGCGCTGGTCCTCTGGCATTAGTAAGGGTTGTTCGAGCGGCCAATCCCACTTCTGCTCTTCAATCCGCTTGCTGCTCGGCAGATTGTAAGGTTCGATATAGATCAAATCGCCAATCCCGCGTGACTTCTGTGAAAACGGATAACTCGGAAATGGAGACATTCCTTTCTCCAACGCCGTCTTATATTTCGCGACCGTTTTTTCGGCATCTTTCCGCGCCTCTTCCAACGCACGCTCGGCTTTTTCCGGCATATTCTTGAAATTGAAATCCCGCTCGATTTGCGATCGGCGCTTCTCAACCTGCGCCTCGACATAATCCGGATTCAGGACCTCAGCGAGGCGTGTTTGGTAGTGCTCGCGGGCATACGCATTGTCCCCGGGATGAGCGATAAAATACTCATTTGTCGTCAACAACTCGGCGATGACGTTCTTGTCTTTCCTGAGCACGTGCTCGATCAACATGCGAGCGTCGTGAATCAGCATTCCCGTGTTCCATTGCGGAATCTTTTCCGCTCGCCGCCGGTCATTGTCCTTGAACACCGTTCCGGCGCGATGAAAGCCATAAAACTCGTCGAAGAACCGCATGATCCGCGGTAAATCCTTTCGATCCCAATGCCCCGTCGTGAGCTGTTCGCCCAGCATCTGCTGAACAAGCCGAGCCACGTCCTCTTTTGTCTTCAATTCACCCTTTTCCAAGGCCTCGAGAATGAACCTGTTTCGGTCCGGCGCTTGATCTGTTAACGCAAAGGCGATTGCATGCGCCAACTCATCCGTCGACAAATGCCGGCGTCCGTGCTCATCCACCTCACCTAAGCCGAACTCCATTCGGTAGATCGATTGTGGCCTCAGGAACATCGCTTTGATTGTCGTTTTGAGTCCGGCGAGATTGCCGCCGGTTTCGATGCTCTGTTTGAGAAAGGTCAGATACCTTTTTTGCTCTTCTTCAGTTGGATGACGCCCAATCACCCGGAGAAACTCGCGCCCGATCACTGCCTGCAGCGTCTGCTCATCCGGAGTTGGCTGATCATCCGCAAAATCCTTGAACTCCCCGCGTCGTTCCCGGTCGGCCAGGAACAAATCGGACACGATCATCATCATCTGCACTGTGCTCTGATCCGCCACCGACATTGCCGCGTAGTCCCGAATTCCGCGTTCCGAGGTCACGAAGGTGTAGGGACTTTTCGACTTGCCGAAGCCTTTGAATGCGAATATCTCCGGGCTGAATCGCCAGAGGCGCGAGGGTGAAAACGGAGGTGTGTCGATTTCGCCGGAAAACAGCTTTTCGTGATCCACCCAATTGCCGTATTCAGGCGCGAGAAGCTTTTTGCGATAGGCCTCGCCCGAACCGGCCGTCAGCAGTTGACGATCGATCCACTCGATGACCGCGTTTCGTTCCAAATCGCTCGGCTGATCTTCCTCGTCAGGAGGCGGCATGTCTCCGGCCTTCAATTGCTCAATAATCTTGAGCCACAGAGCCGAGGTCTCAGCATTTTCGAAATCAAACGGAGTCTCGTGAAACGCCAGCTTGCCTTCTTGCGTCTCCTTTCCATGACAACGAATGCAATGGGACTTGAGAAATCGGCTGACCGTAGCATCTGCTCCAACGCCGAAAGCAGCATCACCACTGGTATAATTCAGGGCAAGAATTGCGACTGTGAGAATTCGATGAAACATTATCAATCAGTTTTCGTCTTGTGTCATAGAGAAACTGGAGTTGGCGGTCGGATTACATTCTAGCACAACAGATTGACGAATATACGCAATAGCCCGACGAAATTGAGCATGACGAATCCCACCAAATTACCTTAAACTTGAATCTTAAATGGTCCTACCAACGCCACACCGGAATCTTCGCCAGCGCCTCGGTCGCTCAGACCACCTGCAGAAGAGAGGAATCCCTCAAAGATCAGAGGTGTGCTCAACTGCTGTAGGAAACGGAGGATGCCTGCTGAACTCGACAAGGCCAATGAGAATCTCCGCGCAGAAGACCAGCAACTGCGAGATACTCACTGGCAACGCCAATCGCTGGCAGCGGTGACACTGGTACAGCTTGGGTTCGGGGACGAGGTTTGGTCGCTGCTGGAATTCACACCCAATCCTTCGCTGCGCAGCTTCATCATCTGGGCAAGTTCACGGAATACGACAACTATCACCGCAGCCATATGTCGAGAGATCATCTGCCCCCAGTGAGGGAAGAACCGGATGAAGTCGCGAAGCTGAGCATCGAGGAAGTCGAGGTGAAGTCATATGTCGGTGGATTGGTGAAGGCATTCGAACGGAAGGCGGCGTGAGATTTGGCCGGTTGAGCGTGCGCGATTCCATCGAAATGAGAAAGATTCACCACGACTTCACGAAGTGTGACCCGAGAAGTAGATTCAGTCGCGGTCGAAGACCGGCGTTTCGGCGTCGAATGGGTTCCAGTACTCTCAGTCGCGAGAACTCGCGCGGAAAGTGCTGGAATGTCGTGACAATCAGCAAGGATGATCATTTGGCCGACGGTCATTCTGAACTGAGATGGCGAACTCTGACGAAGCTGCCACTTGTCGATCAACTCACGATAGCGAGTGCGAGACTCAGGAGATTCATATGGGCCAAGATATTGATCTCGACCGTCGATACAAACACGAGCCTGGCCGCTGGCCTTGTGCAGAGAATACTTTGGAAAACGCTTCGATGGCATGGTATACAACTCCTCAAAAACGGTATTAAACCGGTAGTGAGTTGCACTGCCCGAAACGACAGGTAGCCACAAATTGTGACTCAACAAGCACTTACGATAGTGGAGGATACCGGGCTCGAACCGGTATCCTCCACTATCAAACCCTCGTAAGCGAATTGCTTACGAGGGTTTGATAGTGGAAGTCTTTCTTCGGGCAACACGGAAAATCGAAGCGTAGCGGCTTACGGAAGCTCTCTTCATGGTCAGCGTCATGGCGAGTCCAAGAACCGCCACAAGAAGCAGAACACTCCACGACTTCCCCCATTCACATCGACCGCCACTGGAGAGATTTTGTGTTGCCGTTCCAAGGATGACTCTGATCATTCGTCTGCGTCGTCAGCGTGACTCCGCCTTTGGTCAATCGAGCCGTCGTCCAACCGGTCGTCGATTTCTTGGGGTCGGCAACGTATGACGTCGCGGGGGTATTCAGAATGTGGATGCCTTGATGTTCGGCATAGGTACGATCATGGATATGTCCGTGAATGTAGGCTTTGACCCATTTACGGGGAGCGATAACATTCCACAACTCTTGTGAATCAATCAGTCCTCCCGGAAAGTGCAAAGGGTCGCCGCCCAGACGTGGATTATGATGCGTCACAATAATCGCCGGCTTGTCTTTCGATGCGTCGAGAGCAGACGCCAGCCAGTTGAGTTGTTGGGTGCCGATGGTTCCTTGCGTCACCATTGTTTTTTGCAACGAGTCGAGTAAGAAGAAATTGGCGTGCATTGTTTCGACGACAGAAACGTGACGCGACTCGACCAGCGAATCCTCCGGTCGTTGCTCGTTCATGATCTCATAAAACACCTTGCGGTCATCATGATTGCCGAGGGTCAGATGAGTTTCAATTCCCGCGTCCTGAAGCGGACGAATGAGCTTGGCAAAATGTCGATAGTCACCCGCCTGACCATCCTTCAGCGCCAAATCGCCATTCATGAGCACGCAGGCAGGCTGCTTGGGCCTCTTCACCAATTCGCTGATAACCTGACGCAATTGGCTGGGAACTTTCGAATCGGTCGGCTGCTTTTTACCAATATGAGTGTCGTTGATCAGATAGACCAGATCGGTTTCAACATCATCAGCCTCGACGCCGATTGCGCGACGGCCAGACCAAAAAACACTCGCACCGGCCGCTTGCAAGAAACGTCGACGAGTCAAGGAAGTGAGATGGATCGGCATGATGGGGTTCTATCCTGTTGGTATGACAAATGAATTCGCAAGAATAAGGTCATTAAACGGCTCATCATCCTATCATCAGGAACCCACGGTCATCGAACCTCAAAGAGGGTAAGAATTAGGAAGCGATCGAGCCATTCGCCGTCATTGTCCCAGCTCGGTACACTGGAAGCAATTCCAAAATATTCTGTTGTTCCTACGACCTTCTCTGAAGACAATCGATACATAGAGTCTCGCAACCAACAAAGAAAACTCTCGAAATGAAGTCCGTATTTCTATTGATGGTGTTGTTTTTTGTCCCCAGATTGATTCAAGCCGAGAAGATCACACGGATCTGGCTGACGCACAAATCAAATGACCCCAGCAAGATTGTGGTCAATTGGATGAGCGACGAACCGGGTGATTCCGTCGTGCGCTACGGTTTGACAGAGAAGTATGGCAAGAGGGTGCAATTGGACAATCATACGACGTTGCACCATGTCGAAATTCCTCTCAAGCACCGAGACACGAAGTTCCACTATTCGGTCAGCACAGGAAATCAGCAATCAGCCGACATTACGTTCAAGGCTTATCCGACCGACTTATTGCGAGTGGCCATCGTCGCCGACTGGCAAGGCCAACCCGACTTGTCAGCCCTCCAGAACGATGACGTGCATCTTCTGCTGACAGCAGGCGACAACATCGCCCGTCTTTGGGATCAGTGTGGAGAAGGAGAGAAGGACTGCATCAAGCCTTATGCGAAATTGATTGACGCCTACCCGGAGCTATTCCGCTCCACTCCGTTCATGCCCGTGCTCGGCAATCATGACCGGGAGATTCGGCCTCGAGAAAGCAAGCCACCAGCCAAGCCGGTTTATGATATTGAGGCCACCGCGTTTCGGCGTTTTTTTGAGCTACCGGGGGACGAGTGGAAGTGGTACTTCGACGTCCCCGATTTCCATCTGCGATTTGTGGGCCTCGACTTCAATCACATTTCGGACTTCGATACCACTTGGCAGACCTGTCATGCCTTCGAGGAAGACTCGGAGCAGTTTCAGTGGTACAAGAAGCTCATGCAAAAACCGCCCGGTTTTGTCGTGACACTCTATAACGAACGAAATGCCAGCGTGCGCAATCAAGCCAAGAAACAATGGCAGGACTTGTTCCAACGAGGCACTTGCTGCATCACGGGGTTTGGTTACTTTGCCGAACGTGCCGAAGTGAACGGAACCCCGTACTACAACACAGCCTTGAATGGCAGGGGCAATCAATATCCCGATCCACAATCAAAATTTCTTGCTGGCCAAGACAGTTACATCCTGCTGACCGTCAAGCGAGACGGGCCAATGACGGTCGAAATCAAGAGTCTGAAAAACACGATCCTTGATCGTCAAGAATACGATGTCTCCAGTGAGAACTGAGCAGGCAATCAGAACTGTTCGACGTTCACTTTTACTCGGGAACGCGATTTTTCTGCGTTTGACGAAACAAACTGGGAGAGTCGGCAATGGATGCCGAGAGAGTTCTCTGAGAGCTCGGAAATCTCCTTCGATGCTCCCTTTGGAATCGACCGATTGGAGATCGGAATTCGTGATCCTTGGCAGGATCGTCCAGCCATCCGGTTCGCCAACATCTTGACGGTCGTTAATGGATGGACAATCCTTTCGAAGATCAAACTATCTGAGTAGCTTGAAAGAAGATAACGACACCATGTAGTGAGAAATTGTGTTTTCCCACAGCACATCGCAAAATGTGGTTCGGTTGACACAGTACCTTTTCAAAGCCTTTGTGGACGACAAAGTCTTCCACAATTAGCCTAGTCTGGCAAAGTCTCTCTACTCGATATCATCATCAACTTGTCATTAAAGCTCTAAGCGACTTTCACATCCTCAGCACAAGGGCCTTTTGGTCCTTGACCTTCTGTGAAACTTACTTTTTGTCCTTCGTACAAGTCATCAAAGCTGGCGCCTTGCAGACTTTTTGAATGGAAGAAAAGGTCTTTTGAGCCTCCCGTGTCGATGAATCCAAAACCCTTGTCTGTCAGTTTCTTAATCGTGCCTTCAGCCATGTTTCTGCGTTCCTGAATGGGTTGTAGATGATGCGACTCACCGGAACAAATCCGGCTGCGCTTCATCTGGTTCCAAAATTGTAACGACAAAGAAACCAAAACGTAAGTGGATGGGCTACAGAAGTCCCATTCCCATCGACTTAATCAGATGCTCGACCGACGTGAAATCGCCGTTTGGAGGGGTGTTTTTCCTGCAAAACTTCGCCAAAAAGCGAGTCGCAGGTAGCCAAAAGAGCACTAATACTCTGCGATGCCTAACGGAAATATTTTGCGTCGAGAGTGGGATAAAGTGCATTTATCAGCAGAAATCAGCCCTTCATCGAGACAATATTCGATGAAGTTTCTCTAATGCCGCATCAATCTCGTTCCCGATCTGCGGCTTGGACCCGACTCAAGCACTGCTGCCTTCAGTCATTTTTTTGCCCCGAAGGTCTTCGGTTCAGGCATTCGAGCCATATCATCAGTTCACTTCGACAAACGCACGAACATCTCTGGTACGGTAGAGAAACGCATCCGATGTCAGAAGTGATACGAGAAGTGCATTCATGCTGCCATCATTGTCCTTGTAGGCACGCCAGGCATCCTGAAGAACGGGAGCATCGTGAATCGTTTCGTTACGCCCCATCCAAAAACGGAAGGCATGGCGAACGAACACCTGCTCAACGTGTTCACTTTCCGCGAGCTTTTGGATCATCTCGATGGCATTGGCCACTTTGCCATCAAGCGCCGGGTCGCCGGAATCGATAATTTCACCCGAGGTGTCAACAGGTTTATCGAGTTCCACCTCCCGGTAGAGACCGGCGTGATTGAACATTTCAAACGGTAGGCCAAGTGGGTCCATCTTCTGATGACACGTCCAACAATAGGTTTCCGTTGTCACCCTCATCCGGTTGCGTAGTGTGTTGTTTGGTTCGTCCGGTAACATCGCATCTACGGTAATCGGCACATCGGGGATGCCGCCCCCCAAAAGTCGTTCGCGAACCCAACGTCCTCTCAGAATCGCGTGGTTGTCCATAGCATCAGAGTGTGAGACCAACCAACTGGGATGAGTCAAAATCCCCAAACGCTGACCTTCGGGTATCGTCGCCAGAAAGCGATCCGGCTTCATGGATCCCGTACCAAAGCTGCGACGACTCACACGGGAATAGATTTTCTCTCCCGAGAGATCCGCCTCGGCCACATTAGAATTCTGATTTCCTCTTCTTTCTTTTTTGGCGGCAGCGATCTTCTTTTGAACCGCCGTCAACGCCTTCTTTTTTTGAGCGAGTTGTCGTTGCGTTGCTTTCTCTTCGGAATTCGCCTCCAACTTGGCTTCCAGCTCGGTGACTTCCTTCTGAGCCGCTTCGAGTTCAGCAGCCTCTTTCTGAGCAATTTCGACTTCCGACTTCTTTGCCTCAGCTTCTGCCGCAAGTCGTTCTTCTCTGGAAAGCTTCTTCCCGAAATAGACATTCTCGGCCTTGGTGGCGACCACTTTGTTCGTCGTGAGCAGTTGCTTGAGTACGTCCTTATCTTCGTGAAGGATGAGTTCAATCAATCGATCAGTGCTCGCCGTTGCATCGAACATCGCACGGTAATAGGACTGTCCTCTCGTTTTTACCCCCGTATCGGCTAATGCTTTTGAATCTTTGCAGATATAGCCACCCAAGTCATAGTCAAAATAATCACGGAAGAAACGCAAGACGCGTGGCTTGCGAACAGTGTCATCAGCCAACATCCGCTCCACTTCTCTTTTGACATCAGCTTTGGTCCGCATCCGCCCCTCAACAATCGCCTGCCGCAGTTCTTCATCGGGCTTGATGTATCGAAGAGCATGATTGACGGCCAGCCCCAATTCCCAGTCTTGGAGCATGACACGTCCATGAGAATCGGGCTTGCCGTATTCAACCAACTCTGGCCTGAAGAGTGCGTCTCTGTCGAGGAAGATCGAGGAAAGTCCGAGCACGGCTCCGTCTCTCTTACCGAGTTTCTCAATGGACTGTTTAACGATTGCCAAGTATTCGTCTGATTCTGTTTGACTCGGTGGGCGGAAAGTCAGACGTTCGAAGAGGTCGTCGACGGCAGCACGTAATCGATCATCGGTCACGCCGTCATCTTTCATCAAATCATAGACCGGCGTCAACGGTCGCTTCACCTTAGTGCTATAGACGATGCTTGTGGGCAGCCCGCGCAGGTCGCCTTTCATTTTGTCAGCGATTGATTTGGGATCGTCGGTAATTTGGTACGGTTGTGCGATACTCAGCGGGCCATCAGCCATGTACTCAATGATATCCTCGGCAACACCCATGATCTGTGTCGCCTCAGCACTGTTGACTGTGTAGAAGTCGGGATAATTTTCTAATCCATGGTTGCGTGCCGAGGACAAAATCGCCGGGACACTCTTGACGGATGTGGCATAGGCCACTGTGCCACCTTGCCACTGAATGATGCGATCTGTACCAAAGTAAAGTTTGAGTTCACCGCCATGATTGGTCGGCACGACATCGCCATGTGTGCGCAGGCCGGGCTTTTCAGGATCGAAATCCGGTTCTGTGTTAATCAATTCGTTGAGTCGGGTGATGTGCTCCTGTGGTGTCACTCTCCAGATGCGGGCGGGAGAAGAGGTCGGCACGAGTTTGATTCCATCGGGTAGCGGACCGAAGAGCAGGGTGTGATCAAGGAAGTTCCCTTTGTGGGGATCATGATGAGCATGAAATCCACCTTTATCGTGCATGACTCGAGTCAACTCGGCCACAACCCAGTCAGAAAACTTCAGCCGTTCGACAACATCTGGCTGCGTTACTTCTCGAGGTGGCATTTCCCGCAAGGAGACCTGTGCCCAAATAGCTTTCCAGGTCGCTGCGTTCACTTCATCAACTGGCCCCAAGTCGTGGAGCGAGAGATTTCCTTCAGGTTCCGTTTCCCCATGACAGTCCACGCAGTGGCTGGTCAAAAACGGCTGAGCAAAGCTGCCGTAGTCGGAATCGACTTTTTGTCCTGGCTGATAAGCCTCACCACTTGCGACAGACATCAAACCGCACGAGAGCAAGATGACCAACCCAAATCTGACCTTAATCATACCAGCAGTTCCTTGAGCGGGCCGGTGCCATCGTCGAACTTTTTGGCCAGCTTGTCGTCCATATTAAAGCGATCACAGTTTTGCCCTGCGGCACGCAGAATCGTCGCATAGAGCGAATTGATGGGTCGCTTGCCATCCAGTTGCGTGAAGCAACCGGTCTTGAAGGCACCATCGAAGTTGCCCAGTAGCATGACGGGCCAGTTCGCACCGTTGGTGTGTTGCTTGTCGGCGTTGTTGCTGGTGTAGACGATCAAAGTGTGGTCCATCATGGAACCGCTGCCCTCAGGGATGCTTTCCAGTGCCTCCATGATTCTCACCAGCATCCGGCTATTGTACTGACGAATTTTGATCCAGATCGGATTGTCGGGTTGATCCATGTGACCCAGATTGTGTCCTTGTTGCTCAACGCCCAATCCCTTCCAAGCTCCGAAGATTTCGCCGCGTCCCGAACCGATGGTCAGAGTATTGGTGATTCCCGAAGTGAGAGCCGAGATGCCGAGATCCAATAGAATATCGTGCCAGTCAGTTTCGAATTTCGGCTTGGTGTACCGTTCATCCACAACGGGTGCAAACTTGCGCAAATGATCGGAAACGGTATCAAGACGATTGCGCAAGCCGTTCAGATCACTAAACCCTTGCACATATTGACTGTAACGCAGTCGTTCTGCGGATGGTAACGACTGGCCATTGGCGGCGGCCAACATTTCGATCTGATTTAACAGATTCGATTTCGCTTCATGTTGGAGTCGAATGTCGCCTGTGGAGATGCCACCAAACAGCATCTGATACAAGTGATTCGGATTCGAGTGCATAAAGATCGGCTGACCCGCGCCGCTTGCCGACAAAGTCGCAATCGTAGGCTTGGTCGTCATGTTCTCAATCGAGTCCATGCCGATGCAGAGATGGGGCAGCAGCGTTGGCGGCAAGACCTTGCTCAATTCATAATCAATCGTCGATGCACTGGGAGGCACACCGTCACTACCTCGATATCCGCCGAGTGCTCCGAAGAACGCGCTGTGCGAAGGGCTGGTATGGATGCCGTGCAAGCCGTTGATGATGTGAAGTCGTTCTTTGAAAGGTTCGAGTGCGCTGATGGGCTCGGGAAGTTTGGCGTTCGCCAGCGAACTACTTCCGGTCATCCCCTCGGGAATGCAGGTCTTCGGATCGAAGCCCTGATTTTGCATGAAAAAGATGACTCGCTTTGGATTCGAGTTGCTAACGGGCGAAGCCAGCAGACGTTCGGGAACAAGAGAGAGGCCAAATGCGGCACCGGCACCGGCTGCCACACCTTGCAACATTGTTCTACGGTCAAGCATGATCAATCTTTCAACGAGGTTTCACGGCCAGAGGTTTCACGGCCAATTGTATTTTATCTGTATCGGACATGACAGGTCGATGTCCCTACAGCAATCGCTTCCTTCTGAAACAGGCGAACTAGAAGCGAGATATCAGGTGGGTAACGTGAGCGAAATCGTATCACATTATTATAGAGATGTATGGCGCGAAGCAATTATTTTCTCGAGAGCAAACTTTTCTTGTTCACAGCCACAAATAAAACACCGCATCTCATTACACAGAATGACTTTAAGAATTTCTTCACCCTTGAATGAACGCAACTCTAGAAAAACCAGCAACAGCTCCAACAGCAGCATGAGCGTCGATATCGAAGCCTCGGGCAACTTCGGCAGCACTTCTTACACGCTCGATGCCTATTCAGGCAGCAACAGCCGTAACCACACCCTCACCACCGGCAACCTCCTCTATGACACCATCGAGAAAACCGAGAGCAGCGGAAGCTCCAACGGCTGACAGATGTACATAATCGATGCCAACGGCAACTCGTACAGTTTCAGCAGCAGCGGCGACAGCAACACCGAACTGGGGAATGGTCAGCTCGACCAGAACGGTGACGCCGGCAAGGCCAAGTACATCTACAATGTTGATAACCAGGGCAACCGCACGGGCAACGCGTCCATCGATACCAGTACCAAGAAGAAAACGATCTCTAACTAGTGCGTGTCCTGAAAGAGGGGTCTCGGTGCGACTGCCGCCGTTGATGTCGGCAGCGATGAGTGCCAGAACCTGATCGACCAGATTGCGGTCGGCATACAGATACTGGAGTGCGCGAAGAATGGGAACGATGCGGTCGCGCGATTCGAGATTGAGCGTGACCTGTTCGATGGGAAGGCTGTCCAGCCGCAGTTGGTTCGAGTACGATTTTCGCATGCTTTGCTCCTCGAAGATTGAGTGTAT
>JAQWSQ010000007.1 GCA_029243145.1 Planctomycetaceae bacterium
CCTTCTTCTTTTAAGTATCGCAATGTCTCTTCAGCCATCTCTCCAGCACCAATGATCAAAACGGTTTTATCATCGAAACGCTCAAAGATACTTTTGCCGAAGTCACCAACCGCCACAGACGCGACCGAGACGCGGCCTTCCGAAAGTTTGGTTTCTGTCCTGACTCGGCCAGACACTTTAATCGCTCGCTGGAAGAGTGTGTTTGTCAGAATGCCGCAGGCGTTGTTGTCTTGTGCGATGCGATAAGCATCCTTGACCTGATTGACGATCTGAGATTCTCCCAGCACCATGCTGTCGACCGACGAGGCAACTCGGAAAAGATGCCGAACGGCTTCTTCACCTTGTTCCGCAAGTAAATCGTCGAAGAATTCCGAGACCGGGATGTTATGGAATTCTGCAAAGAATTGTGCAAGCTGTTCTTGCGAAGGATGCCGGTTATCTTCGTGAGCTGCGTACACTTCGACGCGGTTACAGGTCGACAAGACAACAAGTTCGGAGTCGGGAAACGCTTCCTTAAGGTCGCGATAAGCCTCCTGGAGATGGTCTGGAGACGTGAATGCCAATTTCTCCCGAACGGCAACACGGGCCGTATGATAATTACAGAAGACAACTTGCAGATTCATGGCGATGTCTCCTTGTCAGGTGACTCCGCTGGAACGGCTGCTTGAGAGGGAGCGTGTACTGAAATCTCAAGCTTCTCGCTGATGATCTGTAAGACGACCACACTCACTATGAGGAAACTGAAGGTCCAGATAGACAGTGAAGCGATCTGCCTGCCTTGAGAACGACTGGTGGTCAACAACCAGACAAAAAATCCGATCATAACAAGCCAGGCGATGCTGTAGGAGATGATGACCGGGTCGGTAAATGAGAGTGGAGAGTTTCCCTGCTGCGAGGAGAGCCCGAGACCGACTCCAACTGCCATACCGAGTGTCAACAACGGCACAGAAACAACAACCGACCACCAGTTCAGTCGAGCAATGCGACCAAGACTCGGTAGCGTCATCCCCTCGGCCATTGTCTGTTTCTGTCGTAGGCGACGATGTTGGGTCAGATACATCATCCCCAGAATCAGCGCGATGAGTCCTCCTGCCATTCCGAGAACCAGTAATGAGACATGTAGCATGGCCCAGCCATGACGGGCTTCTTTAATCAGGATCTCTTGTGAGACCAATTGGTTGGGTGCCTGTTGAAGAAAATACGCGGAACCAATCAGGATGAGAACGATGGGAATCAAAAACAGTCCAATCGCCAGCTCAGAGTCAAAGAGGGTCAAAAAGATGTAGAGAACGATCACCAACCAAGCAAGCACCAGTAACCAATCGTGAGTCGAACTCAACAACGGAGGTAAATTGGTCTGCTGAGCACGATTGAAGAGATAGACGGTATGCGCAACCAAGCCAGCAAGTGCGAAACCTTTAAGGAGCACTAAGTTGATGGTCGATTTTCCGCGCAAACGAAAACCCTCCATCACGCCTGAGACGAGATAGCTGGCGAGAAAACAAAATACAGTGACTTTGGCCATATGTATATTAAGGTGGGAAGATTTAGTTCCCTCAATTATACCCGCGCGGACGAGCCGGGTTAAAGGGAGAGCCTGCATTGTCTGCTCACTGGCAGGAGATTTTTCCCATTCTTCGGGTTAAACCGGAGAAAACAGCGTCTCAAGTCAACTATCGGGCCTCTTATTCAAGCCCATACTCTTCAATTTTCTTGTGCAGTGTGTTTCGGTTAATCCCAAGTTTGGTGGCGGTCCGAGTCTGGACACCTTGAGAAGACTTGAGAACTTGGGAAATGAGTTCTTTTTCGACCATCGAGACAACAGACTGGTAAATGTTGTCCTGATTTTGACTGATGGAAGCGGTGACAAATTCGGAACACAAATCGACGAGTCCACGACCACTCTTTCTTCCGATGCGGACTGGAGACATTCCTTTCACGTGTCCGGGGAGAAGATCGAGAGTCATTTTCTCGTCTGTGGAAAGAACAATCGCACGTTCGACATAGTTTTGAAGCTCGCGGACGTTGCCTGGCCAAGCGTAGGACTTCAAATGATCTGAAACATCTGGAGTAAGCTCCAAGGAATTCTTATTGTTGATCTGGGCGTAAATCTTCAGAAAATGGTCAACAAGTTCGATCACATCGTCGCCTCTTTCAGAGAGAGAGGGGAGATAGATCGGGACAACATTCAAGCGGTAGTATAAGTCTTCGCGAAAGCTTCCTTCTTCGACTTCTGTCAGCAAATCACGGTTGGTGGCTGCGACAACTCGACAATCGACACGAATGGTTTTCGTATCTCCGACTCGTTCGAATTCCTGTTGTTGCAATACTCGTAAGAGTTTAACCTGTAATTTGAAGCTGACGGAATTGATTTCATCGAGAAAAATAGTTCCTCCGTGAGCGGCTTCGAAGCGCCCCGTGCGATTTTCATGAGCACTGGTAAATGCTCCCTTGACGTGACCAAATAATTCAGACTCAAGGAGATTTTCACTGAGGGCTCCACAATTGACCCGAATATAAGGCCCGGTAGACCTGGGGCTCAATTCATGGATGGCTTCTGCGATCAGTTCTTTTCCAGTGCCAGTCTCGCCTGTTAAAAGGACAGTGGCTGATGATTCGGCCACTTGACGGGTCAGTTGATAGACCTCGCGCATCGCAGGCGAATTACCGATCATTTGTTGTAACACGGGACTGTCGTGGACAGTAACCATGGTGATGTCTCAATCTGTTTTCGTCGTAACGGGCGTGAGCAACGCTTTTGTTCCTAACCCATATAGTGGTCTAGAGATAAGCGAACTACATACTAAAGTAAATATTAGGCCATCCTGAGGATATGCACTGATAATAGGCGATTATTCGTAGAATACAAAGCGTATAGCGAAATCGACGGTGAAAAATGATAATATAAGGCCTGATAGAGGATAGCGTCATACGGTATTCGTGATATCGTGCTAGAAATGAAAGCATGAGTGCACGAATATGAGCATTATGAGCTTCCGCGTGAAATTCAGAGCGTATTGTCAAACTTGAAGACGAATTAGAAGACTTGGACTGAATGTCCGTGTAGAAAGAACTGCTGCACAAGAGAAATTGTATTGAAAACTTACTGAGCGGATTCGAACTTTTGCAATCTCTCGCCAACCAATTGAGAATTTGGTTTAAGGCTTCCTATGACCGCTGCAAGTGCCGTAGCGACTTCAGAGTCGCTGGACGAATCATGGGCTTCATGCAGTTCATCAGCCGACTTGCTGTCCAACAACCATCCAAATCTTTGGATGTGATAGGCCAATTGATACGCTGCTGAACGGCGAGTATCTGGTGAGTTTTGCTCAAGCAAGGCTGAGGATAGTAGAGTGCGCTGTGAAGTTTCAGTGGCAATAGAAGAGAGACCTAGTAGGCACTTTTGTGCCAAATTTGGGTTATTCAGTCCGCTGGTCAATGCCGCTTCTGCTGGGGTTAAGTCGTAGATGTCGTTTCTACGGCTGGCTGCAATGTACGATAGCCAGTAAGCGGCTGTCTCGACTTGTAATTTCTTCTGTTCAGCAGAAAGGTCGGGAGTGTCAATGGAAGCAAGAAACTCTTGAATATGTTCAGCGAACAGCACAGGATCAATTGTCTCGGGCATGTACATCGTCAAAGATGTGCGACCTATTGTTTCAAGCAACTGATATTCTTGATTTTCAGGACCGTAAATAATGATCGGCAATGAAGCAGTTCTTGCATCGGCTTTAAGATTGGTCAGTGTTTGTGAGAGGGGCCAGCGAATAGAGTTGATATGAATGGCAATCAGTTTTACATCCATTCGACTTGAGGCAATGATGAAGCCTTCACGACCAGTGCGTACATTCTCAGTCGCAAAACCACGGTCCCCCAGTCTCTCGCTCATCTGAGCCCCACGTTCTTCATTGGGGTCGATGACAATTGCGCGGTTGGTTCGCGTATCGTTGAGTGCCGAGGACAGTATCGAAACAATTCGATCGTTACCCAGAAAATATTTATCAGGATCAACTTTGAGAATCGTCGTGGCGGCAGCAAACTGCACTCGGGGCGCTGGATAGTTCAAAGCGCTCAACAATGATGCCTGACGGGCATCGGTCAAAATTAACTGTTGCTGAGTGGCGACTTGACCAAGTGCCTGGAGAGATGCGAGAACAGCATAGAGGTTCGCGTTCTCCAACGAGATGCTTAGGGACTCAGTCAAGACATCAGAACCCGCTGTCAACGCTAAATTATAGACAGTTCCGGGACCTATTGGGAGTTCTCTCTCCCAACCAACGCCGTGATATTCTTTGGCCAAAGCCAGTGCAAGATACGTGGCTTGAGTCGTTTGGTTTTTGGGAGCCAATGCTAATGCTTGACCTGAAAAATGGCTTCCCACAATCAAAGAGGCCACTTCTGATTCATATTGTTGTTTTGAAAGCGTTTCAATATTTGAATCCCAGGTCCATAGCGAAACCATTCGGTCTGAATCCAGCTCCCAAGGGTACTGGTTTTGAAGATGAAGTTGTGTGATGCGTGTCAATTCGTCAGCGAGATTGGAGGGTGAGACAACTGCCTCGGCCTCAATTTTCATGATTCTCTTTAACGAGACTCGAGCACTCAGTTGGCGTCCTGACGGGACATCAGGTCCAAACGCAGGGAACCAAAGATAAGTGATAGCAGATCGATCATTCATCCATCCCAGCGCGATGATTGACGCGTCCTGAATTGTATCGCTCGGTGACATGACACCGCCGATCAATACAGGAACCGCTGCTTCTCCAATTTGAACGATCGAATAGAGAATCGCATTTCGTTTTGTGGCATTGTTCGTAGCAACGAACTGTTTGAGTAACGCGGGCACTACTGGTGCCCCCAAGTCGGTGATGGCTGTGAGAGCAATCTGATTTTTTCCACCACCCGCAGTCAGATCGTTCATGAGGCTGCTGATTCGATCTGGATTCAGCGCCTGCTTCCGAAAGGCCTGATTCATAGTGTCCAGAAGTTTCTGAGATTCTGGCCTCAGTGATTTTATGCGGCTCAATCCGAGAAATATCGCTGGACCGTGATTGTCTCGCAGCTCAAGAATCGTGTCATCGTCGAGATTCTCTGCGAGTAATTTATGAAGATACTTTTTTGCGAGATCGGCTCGCCCAAGTTTGTTCAAAAGAATGACAGAGTCGAAGATTTCCGCCGGAGACTCAGGCTCCGAAAGTAGCGGATTGTTCTCGTAGGTGTTTTTGACTTCTTCAGGCTCGTCCTGTGCAAATGCAGAGACCGCACTCATTGAAACAATGAGGGTCCAGACCAGGCTGTTTTTCAGGAGGTGATTCAATGTCATCAGCATCAGCGGGTGTCTCGCGATCCGCGGTTTCGAACGGCTTCGACCAGTGAAAAGCATCCTTGCCTGATTGAGTTTCCGTTATCCTACGGGGAGATGAAGAAAGAACTCAACCATAAACTCCTAAATGCCGCAATTTCACAGAGTGGGAGACACACTGTGATGATTACATCGTTCGTGCGTCCGCTCTTTATTGTCTCAAAGAACCATCTGCGCAATCCTGCGATGTTCTCTCTATCGAGATCTCCATCATTCTGCTTGAGGGGCAGATGGTTGAAACTCGGACTCTACCAAAAGTTCGGATCGGATGACCGTTACACCTTCCCCCAAAAACTCTGGCTGTTAGGGTCGTGACGATTATGGCAATTATTGGGCGGGGTTTTCACGGTGAATCTGACCAGACTCAGGTTAGAGGCAAGACAGTTCGTGCGCGATGATTTCGTCTAATGTCTCACGGCGTCGTATCAGTCTATACTCGCCACCATCGATCAGAACCTCAGCGCCTCGGGGGCGTGAGTTGTAGTTACTACTCATGGCCGACCCGTATGCTCCAGCACTGAACGTCGCCAGATAGTCATCACGCTCCATGGGTGGCAATGCTCGGTCTTTTGCCAGGTAGTCACACGATTCGCAGATGGGACCGACAACATCTGCGGGTGTACAGCCCGCGATTTCTTTCTCGACATCGAGTGGCATTTCGATATTTGTTTTCACGGGCCAGAGACGATGGAAAGCATCGTACATCGCAGGACGAATCAGGTCATTCATCGCCCCGTCCTGAATCACAAATCGTTTGCCCCCTTCGTGCTTGGTATAAAGCACCTGACTGATCAAGACGGCAGAGTTGCCGGTGATGTAGCGTCCCGGCTCAAGAGCCAGCCGACAGTTGGCGGCTTTGACGCCGGGGACGATCACATCAGCATAGACCGATGCATCGGGGCCTTCATCGGTGTGGTAACTGATTCCAAACCCACCACCGAGATTGATCCAATTGATGTCGTGACCTTTGGCTCGCATCTCGGCGACGATCTCTTGGCCACGCTTCACGGCTTTTTCGTAAGGTTCAGTCGATAGAATGGGCGAACCGAGATGCATGTGAATTCCGCGCAACTCGAGATTCGGATCGGCGAGGACTTTGTCGGCCAACTGACTGGCCTTCTGGTAATCCATGCCGAACTTGTTGCCTTTTTTGCCTGTGGTCGTCTTTTGATGGGTCTTGGCGTCAATATCAGGATTTAACCTGAGAGCAACGGGGCCAATTTTTCCCATGGAGGCGGCCACTGCCGAAATGCGGTCGAGTTCCGGTTCACTTTCGACGTTGAACATCAGGATATCTTTGGCAAGTGCAAAGGTGATTTCGACATCCGTTTTACCGACACCTGCAAACGCAACTTTGGAAGTGTCTCCGCCCGCTTTTTTCACACGATAAAGCTCTCCACCGGAGACCACATCAAAGCTACTGCCTGCTTCAGCCATGACCTTCAGAATCGAGAGATTCGAGTTCGACTTCACCGAATAACAGATGACGGGGTCGACATCTGCAAACGCGTCCTGGATCTGCTTGAGGCGCGTCAATAAATGCGACTTTGAATAGACCCACAAAGGGGTTCCAAATTCCTCGGCAAGTTTTGCGACAGGCACGTCTTCGCAGTACAACTCTCCCTCTCGGTAAGCAAATTCAGACATCGGGGTTCTTTCGGTGATATTCAGCGTGTCGTTTGTCTTGGTTCGTCGGACATCTCAGCAGAATCAAGTCTTGGCCGTCTCGCGATGTGCGGCGAGAAGTTCGGCAATTTGTACGGCGTTCGTGGCGGCACCTTTACGCAGATTGTCACTGACACACCAGAAGCTTAAACCGTTCGGGTGAGAGAGGTCTTTGCGGATACGACCGATGAAAACTTCGTCAGATCCACTGCATTGCGAAGGGAGCGGGTATTGCCCGTGTGCCGTGTCGTCGATGACCGTGATTCCCGGAAATTGTGAAAATAACTCGCGTGCTTTTTCGGGAGAAATGGGTTCCTCAGTCTCCACAGTGATGGATTCACTGTGACAATTGGCGACCGGTATTCGCACGCAGGTTGCATTGATGGCCATGTCTGGAACACCCAGGATTTTGCGAGTTTCGTAGACCATCTTCAATTCTTCACTGGTGTAACCTTCTTCTTTTTCTGATCCAATTTGCGGAATGGCATTAAACGCAATCGGGTGGGCAAACACTTTGTACTCGTAATTTTCATTGGCGAGATACGCTTTGCTTCCGTCCCATAAATCGGCATTCCCCTGAACCCCGGCTCCACTGGTCGCCTGATACGTCGAGACGATGACTCGTTTGACGGGTGAATGATCATGCAACGCTTTGAGCGCCAAGACCATTTGCGTGGTGGAGCAATTCGGGCTGGCGATAATGCCACAGGCATTCAGCGCCGCTTCAGGATTGATCTCAGGGACGACCAACGCGACATCTTCATGCATTCGCCAATACCCAGATTCATCAATGACGATAGCGCCCGCCTTGACGGCAGAGGGAAGATATTCGGCTGCCGTGTCGTCTGGAGTGCTGGCAATGACCAGTTCCAAACCTTCAAAGCAATCGTGAGTCAGTTCTTCGATCGTGACATCGACGCCACGAAACGGGACGGTTGTTCCAGCACTTCGTGCAGAAGCAAACAGACGAACAGATTTGGCCGGAAACTCCCGCTCTTCGAGCAATTTCAGGATGATGCGACCTACGGCCCCTGTGGCGCCGAGGACGCCGACCGACTCAAACATAATTTTCTCCTGGCAGAGAGCGACTCTGCTCTGAATGATCTACAGATGACTTGGCTCAACAGGATTCCGGTGATGTTGTGCAGACAATGACCACAACGTACCGGTTCACCTTCAGAATAAGATCTCAGTATATACCGGATCATGAACCGGCATCAATCGAGTAGAGAGCCTCGTTGAGTCAGATCGCAGATCCTGTGAGTAGAGAGTGACTGAGCGACATTTTAGCAAATAATTTAGGTTCATCCGACTAATGCGTAATCATCCTGAAGATTGACAAAAAACGGACATCTCTTTTCCTCACTGGGAAATTTAACATGTTGGCAAATTCGTCAACCTTACGATGTAGCAACGAACAAGTAGTTGGATTCGCAAGAATTCAGACGAAATGAGGGAACCGCGTCGGTTCTTTTGAATTCTTGCGAATCCAGCTACGGGGGAGGTACGAGCATCCGATCTCAACGGGACCTCTGGAACGGAGCGACAACAAGACCGAGACTTTGAAGCGAACAGCTTATGGATATCGAAACGCAAGAGAATTCGAACCGAAACTACTATCGCTCCCTCAGACTGAATACGCATTCGTCGGATGAACCTTTATTTACTCCAAAAGTTTGTAAATCAAAGGGTCTGCGAGGCTTGAGACGATATGCGTGGCCGATGAGAAGTCGTGAGAGGCCGTGTGCCGATGCGGGACCGAAATGGTGATCGCTCCCGCTGCTGCCGCCGCCTTTGTGCCGGCTTCGCTGTCCTCAAAAACAATCATTTCTGTGGGAGCGATGCCAAGTCGTTCGGCGGCCAGAAGATAGATGTCGGGTTCGGGTTTCCCGCGGTCTACGTCTTCCTGCGTACAATTGGTCTCGAACTTTGATCGGATGTCGTATCGTCCTAAGAGGTCTTCAACATATTCCCGGTGGGATGACGTTGCGACTGCCATTGGTAACGGAATCGATTTGATATGATTTAACAAGTCGAACAGCCCAGGCATCGGCTGTAAATGTTCGTCGAGTAGGCCCATGAAGATTTCTTGTGATTCGACGATCAACGCGTCGATGGATTCGTCAAGTCCCGTCATGTCGAGCATGTTACGAAATGCTTCCGGGGCTCGTCGCCCCAGCATCGAATTGCGAATCTCGTCCGTCATTTGAAGTGAACGACGTCCCAGTAGTTCATTGCCGGCAATGTCGAAAACATCTTCAGTATTAAACATCAGCCCATCGAGATCGAAGACCGCGGCAGAAATCGGCATCAGTTGTAATCCTCAAGGGGAACACATCGGTAACTACAATCGAGGAGATCGACCGGATGATAAACAGGCAAAGGTTCGCCTTTGTTTCTAAGCACGGCTTGAATTTGTAGAGAACACCCCGCGTTGCCTGTGATGACGGCTTCAGGTTCCCCTTTGAGGATGTTCTTTACCTTTCTTTGCCCGAGTCGGTCAGCCATTTCTGGTTCTGTCAGATTGTAACTTCCGGCAGCACCGCAACAGATTTCTGATTCTGCTAACGGAGTCAGTGTGAGGCCGGGAATCATCGACAGAAGTTCGCGAGGTTGAGATCGGATTTGTTGTGCGTGACAAAGATGGCAGGCATCATGATAAACGGCATTCAGTGGAATCTTGCCTTTTGGCTCGCGAGGCCCGAGTTCCATGAGGAATTCGGAGATATCTTTGACCTTGGCCGTGAATTGGGACAGCTTGGCGGCGGTGGCCTCGTCGGTCCCTTCGATTTCTTCGGCCAGATGATGATAGTCTTTCAGCATCGCGCCACAGCCGGCCACATTGATGATGACGGCATCCAAATCCTCCGACAAAAAGGCCTCGGCATTCTGGCGAGCGAATTCGAGTGCAGGTTGTTCGGCTCCCGAATGATAGTGGATGGCTCCACAACAACCTTGTGTGTTGGGGATCACGACATCGCAGCCGTTCTCTTGCAGAACTCGTGCGGTGGCTCGGTTGGTCTGAGAGAACATGGCTTCCGCAACACAGCCCGTAAATAATCCGACTCTCGCTCGTTTTTCACCCTTTGCCGGGAGCACATGGGGGAACTTTTTACCACGACGCTGCAGTTTGGGGAGTTGCTGATAGAGTCTGCGGAGTTTAGTCGGCAAAAGTTTCGGTAAGCCAATGGCATCGATGACCCGGTCGAGCTTGAGTCTCTGCATGATTCGGGCCGGTGCCAATGCCCATTTCAATTTGTCTGGATACGGAAACAGTCCATGCAAGAAAATTGACTGAAACCAACCACCTGTCTTTTTCCCCGCTGCCTGATCACGTTTGTGAGTATCGACACGAAACGGTTCAATGAGTCTGCCGTACTGAACTCCTGACGGGCATGCCGTCTCGCAACTTCGACAATCAAGACAGAGGTCGAGGTGTCTTTGAACCGTGTCTGTCAGTTCAATACGTTCATCCACGACGGCTCTCATGAGATAGATTCGGCCACGAGGAGAGTCATTCTCGTCTCCTGTTTCCAGATACGTGGGGCAAGCCGATGTGCATAAGCCGCAATGAACACAATCGAGGAATTTCGTGTAATCGATCTTCCCGCCCACAATCGACAATGCGTGATCGCCGGTCGGATTCTGAGGGGAATCGGGAGTTGTGGGAGATAAATTATTCAAAAGGAGTTCCCCCCGGATTAAGGAGACCGGAAGGATCAAGAGACTGTTTAATGGCTTTCATAACACTCCACGACTGCTCTGCCCTTCCCCACCAACTAAGTTCGGAAGCAATAGGTTCCTCCGCGTTTAATAGGATCAAGTTCCCCCCATCTTTGTGAGTGTGAGCGGAAAGCTCGTCGAGGACGGACTTTTGAGTCTCCGGGCCGATGTCATCAGGCAAGTGACCTGTGACGATGCCGTTTCCCAAACGGGCAACTGCGCTGATATTTCGGGAAGTGCAATATTCCAGGAAACTGGCCACCCGAGAAGGTCGCATGTTGGCCTGGAATGTGGCCGGCACATCTCCTCCATCGGGAAACTCGGTGAGCGTACCTAATAACAGTTTGGATGATTCATCGCCTACCTCTTCGATCGAACGGACCCCAGGATGATCGAGTTCTGAACGCAGCATGCCGATTTGCCACAGGAGTTTTTTTTCGGTTCCTTCATAAAAAACCAGCATCACCGGATAATCGGTGGGGAAGCTGATGCGGGCATCGGCGACGACGAATTGGCAAGCCGCGGGAGTGAACGCCTCCATTGCGACTGGACGAGTCGCAGAGTTCAGCATTTTTTCACAAAGCAGATCAATGATTTCAAAGGATTCGCAATTGATCCAAACCGCTTCCAAATGAGCCTGTTTGGGCTTCACTTTCAATGTGATTTCCGTCAGAACTCCCAATGTCCCCCGTGATCCGATCATCAGTTTGCAAAGGTCGTAACCGGCCACATTTTTGACAACCCGTCCTCCTGCGTGAAATTCCTTGCCTTCGGCATCCACCGCGGCCATTCCGATCAGATAGTCGCGAAAAGTCCCCTGTTCGTAGCGGCGTGGGCCGCTGACATTGCAGGAAATTGCACCGCCGATGGTCGCTCGCTGATTGTGAGAGATGTCGATTGGTAATTCCTGATTTTCTTCTGCGAGAATTTTTGAGAGATCCGAGGTTCGCATCCCTGCACCAACCGTAATCGTCATGTCGCGAGCGGGATAATCGATGACATCGGCGATTTGATGAGTCGAAAGTAAGGTTCCTGTTGTTTGATGTGGCCCAAGGAACTGGAGTGCCGTTCTTCCACCGACAGGAAACACGTTGGAACGTTCTCCTTTTGAATTATCGCGCAGGAAACGCGCCAGCTCTTTTGCCGAGACTGGTGAGAATTCCGTGATTGATTTTGGACTCTGGGACATACTGCAATAAATCGGTTAAAGGAATTGTAAATCAGGCGTGTGCTTGTTTACCGGGGTGACTACGTTCAATGTGTTCCATGCCACAAGCTCCAGCCGTTGGCAACATTTTGCTCGGACTACAGCTACCGGTCGGATTCATTGCCATACGAATACGCCCCATGATCTCCAAGTCATCCTCTGTGAACAAACGGCTCATGAAGCTGATTTTCTCGACACCAATTCCGTGCTCACCCGTGACACTTCCTCCGAGATCGATGCAACGATTTAATATTTCGTCGCTGGCCGCCATCACACGTTTGATTTGTTCAGGATCACGTTCGTCAAAAAGCAGAATCGGATGGATGTTTCCATCTCCTGCGTGGAAGACATTGACGACTCGAATTCCATGACGTTCGGATGATTCGGTAATACATTCGAGGATTTCAGGAAGTTTTGTGCGAGGGACCACACCATCTTGGGTGCAATAACTGGGGCTGAGTCGTCCAATGGCTCCAAACGCCTGCTTTCGGCACTTCCATAGCAGTTGGCGTTCTGCTTCGGTCCCGGCGCGACGGACTTCTCTCGCTCCATTTTCTGAACACAATCTTTCGATATCCAGTGCCTCTTGCTCAACAGAGACTTCCAGGCCGTCTGTTTCGATTAACAGCACCGCACCCGCATCGAGAGGAAAACCGAAATGAAACGCCTCTTCCAACGCGGCGATAATTCCTTGATCCATCATTTCGAGAGCGGCGGGAATTATGCCGGCCCCGATGATTGCCGAGATGGTTTCGGTGGCGTCTTTAACGGTCTCAAAAATTCCTAACAGCGTTCTATGAGCGGCGGGGTCGCGTGTTAAACGAACCCAGATTTTTGTGCAAATACCAAATGTTCCTTCACTGCCAACAAACATGCCTGTCAAATCATAGCCGGGCATTTCTTCCTGCGGACCACCGAGTCGCATCAGTTCTCCCTGAGGAGAGACATACTCTATTCCGAGTACATGATTGACTGTCACGCCGTATTTGAGCGTGTGCGGTCCTCCAGAGTTGGTGGCAACATTGCCACCAAGGGTGCAGGCTCCTTGACTGGATGGGTCAGGTGCATAGTGATAACCGCTTCCTTTTAACGCTTGTGTAAGATGAACATTCACAAGTCCTGGTTCGACAATCGCATATCGGTCGCGATAATTGATTTCCAGAATCTCTTGCATTCGAGTCAGAGTGATCATCACTCCGCCGCCAACTGGCAAAGTTCCACCCGCCAGAGATGTTCCTGCACCTCTCGGCACAAAGGGAACATTCAGATCGTTACAGATTTTGACCAGCTCGACAATTTGAGGAGTTGTACTCGGAAAAACGACAACATCAGGTGCATTTTTCTCGACGACATAGCCGTCACATTCGTAAACGATCAGTTCTTCAGGTCGGTAGAGCAGTCCGTCTTCTCCGACGACATCGCGAAATCGGCGAATGAGTTGCTCGGCGGAAGATTCGGTTGTCGAGGACATGTTACAGGCTTCAAAAGTGTTGGGTTGATCTGCAAGTGATCGGGCGAATTAGTAGCTGAAACCATTTTTTCGAATGTGAACATAGGGTTCATCCGCGTCAAAAGCAGATCCCGTCACCGCGTTTTCTATTTGTAAAAAGAAAATCGTGTGATCACCCGCTTCGCAATGATGAGTAATCTTCCCTTCGAGTGAACCGAATGCATCTGCCAGTAAGGGGACACCTGTCGTACCGCGAGTGATTTCAATTCTTTCAAACGCAGGAACTCCTGGATCAAACCCCTTTCCGAATTGCTTGAAGAATGTGCCGCTATTCGATTTGCCGACGAGAGACACCGCCGCTATTTGAGTCCTTTGCAACCATTCGTTGATGTATCGTTTGGTGTTGACGGCGACAGAAATGATGGGTGGTTCAAAAGCGGCCTGTTGCACCCAGCTTGCCAGCATGCCGGTCTCGTTCCCTTCACCGTCCGTGGCTGTCAAAATAAAGACACCACTGGGTGTTTTTCCCAGAATCGGAGCGATTTGGTTTCGTTGCTCGTCGGTTAATACAGAGTCTGTCATGATTTTCCCGTTTTGAATGTGCTCTCACTCAGATTGTATATATTCTAAGCGCCGGGTATGTCGATGCAACGACGAGAGACGAATCGAACGTTAAAAGAAGTGTATTTCTCTGTGAAATACGTGGTTCAATTCAGAGATCGATCTTTGTTTTGGACAATTTGAGAAGGATTGTCGGGAGAAGGCAAGGCGATGTGGCCTTCTTCAAGAGCGTTGAGCTTTTGTTTTGAAACTCCAAGTAACAAAGTTTCTTGTCGAGTTTCGGCGATTTGATGGGTGAGTTCTTCCTGATCTGCTCGGGTCGAAGTCATGTCGTTCTGCAATATACGGTTGTGCTTATCGATGCTCAGACCAGACATTGAGATCAAAACGACAAACGCGACTGCGATGAGGAATCGAAAATACATGAGTTGATATTTCGCCAAAGTAAATGGGAAGTTCTATTCCCTTACAAATTTCACTCGGCTGGCATCATGGGGCAGCTTTAATAACGTGTCAATTTTCAGGTTATTCGGGTTAGCGAGATTATTTCGATTAAGCTCGTAAATCTGAATCCAACGACTGGCACGTCCCAAATATTTCTGGGCAATGCCAGTCAATGTGTCGTTCTTTTGTACGCGATAAACGGGCGTCCCTGCTTCATCATTAAAGAAGTTCTGATTTTGCTCGGCTGAAGTCTTCACGATGGTCGCCGGATTGATTGAGCGTTTTGTGCTGACAAGATGAGGGTATCGACGTTCCAAGTCATTCGAGGACGGAATCTGGATAGCAGTTCCGGCAGTCATGTTTTCGGGATTGGGAATGGCCTTCTCGTTGAACTCTGCCAAGGCGCGATAGTACAACGGCGATCCGTAGGCTTGTCGAGAAATACTCCAATAACTGTCGCCACTTTGCACCTTGTATGTGCCGTCTTGTTGCAAATGAAACGGCTCGGGTTTTTGTGTCACTTTAGGTTCGGAAAACGGATCATCGATAAGTGCGGAAGAGTATTTTTGTGGGCCGGAGCCTGAAGACGATTTGGAGTGAAGGTCAGCGAGAGTTCCTTTCTGTTTCAGGTCGGGAAATTCGGGGGCAACATCCGTAACACTTGACGCTTGAGCAGAACCTGCAGGAATCGATTCAAACTGACCAAACGGGTTCGGCTCCGCGGGTGACTTTTTCGCGTTGGGGACCGGTTCCAAAATCGGAAGTGGATCTTGAAACGTGTTGATCGTGGCAACAGCAGAAGAGTTATTTCCCTTCGGGATAATTGCCGGTGTGTTTTCACTCGGTTCCGCGAATGGGTCGTTTTCACTCTGACTTGCAGGCTTATTCTCAGTGAACGCTGGCACGGGAGTCTCTTTGGTTTCCTTCGCGGGTATCGTTCCAAATGGATCGTCTATCGTGGCAAAGGGGTCTGACTCTAAAGATTTTGCTTCTTCTGTTTGGGCGACTTTCGGAGTGGCTTCGATCTCGGGAAGTTTGGCAGGTGTCTGACCATCTGGAATGATTGGCTTCTTCCCTGCCAACTCCATTTCTGCTCCAAACGGATCGAAAGGATCTGCTTGAGGCAGTGATTTATTAGTTTCGAGTTTTGGAGGTGTGTCGTTATTGTCGTTTTTGACAACAGCGTCTCCACCGAACGGATCAAAGAGATCTGGCTGACTGTTATCGCCCGAAGTTGTTTTTGGTTGAGTTGCATCGGCCAGTTCCTCGGCTAGCTCGACAGGGACTTCCAAGGTAGGAATATTGGCTTTTGTCGGCTGGACATCTGAGGCAACCTCTCCGAAGGGATCGTCATCGAGAACAGCGGCGGTTTTGAGTTCGACGATGTCGTTATTCTTTGCGTCTTCTGTTGTGACAGTCGGTTCTGATTGATTGCCGAACGGGTCAAATACAGTCTCGGGGACATCTTTGTTTTCAACGATGGTTTTCTGAGTTCCATCAGGAAGGTTAGGCTGTAAAACGATTCCTACGTCTTTCTGAGACTCGCTGTCGTCGTGCTCTGCGACGATTTTAGGTTGCTGGTGCTTCCATTGTTGCCACACCATAAAACTGAAGCCGCAGATGAGAATGCAAATGAGAGAAAGCCCGGCCTTGGCTTCCAGGCTGAAGAATCCCGAAGATTCTTCTTCGGGTTGTTTGTCTTCGGACTCTTGGCCGACGGAAGTATTTTTCTTGTTTGACATAGTAACATCACTCAATTCTGAGGGTTCTTCGAAATCAGTTTTGCCGCTCGGAGCTTTGCTGACCGGCTGCGCGGATTCATTTTTTGCTCGTTGGGACGAGGTGTGATCGGTTTGGTCGTCAGGTTTTCCCATTGGCGCTGATCCTGAAAGGCTCGCTTCACGAGTCGGTCTTCCAATGAATGAAATGTGATGACGACCAAAATTCCGTTCAAATTGAGGCAGTCTGGAAAAGTTTGTGTTAAGGCGTCTTGGACATGTTGAAGTTCGTTGTTCACTGCGATTCGTAATGCTTGATAGACACGCGTTGCTGGGTGTTTGTCGGATTGTCGCAAGACAGTCTCAGGAATGGCAGATTCCACGACATGATTCAAATCCTGAACGGTTTCGATTGGTGATTGAGTGCGTCTTTTGAGAATGGCATCAGTAATGGAGGAAGAATATTTCTCTTCTCCAAAGTCTTCGAAAATCTGTACCAATTCGTGTCGGGTTAACGTGTTGATCAATTCGCTGGCCGACTCTCCTCGCGATTCATCAAATCTCATGTCGAGTCGTCCTGATGTGGAAAACCCAAACCCTCGCTCTGCGTGTTCTAACTGGTCTGACGACAATCCCAAGTCCACCAGAATTCGGTCAACACCTGGGATATTGAGTTCATTAAGTACCTCGGGAAGATCCGCATAACTGGACTGTCTCAAAGTGATGTTATTTTGATGTAGTTTTTGACGGGAAAACTGAAGCATCATGGGGTCACGATCCAAGCCAATCAGTTGTCCTTGATCTCCGATTTGTTTGATGATTTGTTGACTGTGTCCCCCTGCTCCGACCGTTCCATCGACGACTATCAGATGAGGAGACAATTTGAGTTGTTGAATGGTTTCCCTCAGTAGGACCGGTTTGTGTTTTGATGAAGCGGAATCGTCGGGCGAGGCCGCCATCGTTCATGTCCTGATGAGAGCTGTGGATATCTTTGATTGATTGGCGCGAAAGCCAATGCGCGATTGTTATAGCGAACATACGCATCAGAGAGAAGAGCAAGATCCCGGCATCAGCAGCACAAAAATGACGGGAGCCAGACGCCTCGGTTCTCATCCTTGATCCCCGAATTGAGGCGTCGGCCTGCATTCAAATCCTGTCACAGAGTTGTCCGCATCCCATCCTGGCGGAGCATCCTTGCTCGCCTAAATTCCGCACAAGCCCGGTTTGCCGGCGGAAGCTTCTATGTTGTGATTCTGCATGTTTTATGTTGATTGCGTAGTGTTTGGGCTAACTAGTGCGTGTTCTGAAAGAGGGATGTGAGGAGGATGGTGCTGTTTTGGTGGATGAAATTTGTGCGAAGATTTCTGGTTCGCCATCACGAATGAAGTTCGCGGGGCGGATGAACGTCAATTTCTACGGTTTGCATGGGGCCCGGCGCAGACCTTCTTCGCATGCTTTGCTCCTCGAAGATTGAGTGTATCGAATCTGTTTTGTCTGTCTTTTCAACAAGCAATACGAATAGAACACAAATCTTCGGGGAGCTTTTTCACGATCCCACAACAAAATACTCAACCCAAACAACTTTCAGGACACCCACGAGCTAAGTGCATTGCGAGCCACTTCATCAAACTTGGATTCATACGCCTGCTGAAATTCTGACCATTTTTTCAGGTTCCAAATTTCGGCTCGGTTTCGAACTCCGATCAAAATGACTTCTCGTTGCAACGCAACCTCGTTGATGAGTCGCGTGGGTAAGCGAATTCGACCTTGTGAGTCAATGGAGACGTTTTCTGCACTGGAAAAAAAGATTCGCTCGAATCTGCGAAACTCGTCCTCGCTGGAAGTCCTCTCCCTCAGACGCTCGGCAAAGTTTTGAAATTCCTCCGGTGAATAAAGTTCCAGACAATCATCATATCCTTTGGTGATGTACAGGCTTGTGGGAACGGGTGTCGAAAATTCCTCACGGAGTGCTTTGGGTATTGCAAGACGATCTTTTTGATCAATCGACCGCTCGTATTGTCCAGATAGGGCCATATCCCCAAAATCTCCCACAAACTACCATTTGGCCAGATCATAGCAAAGGCACAGCACGCTGCAACCTGAATCTGTGAGAAGCGCACAGTGTCGCCATGTTTTGCACAATTGTGGACTGCGCAGCTCGTTACCAGATATAGGATTCAGGTAAATGGAGGAATTTTACAGAATCGAAAATGATCCGAATCTGTCGGGGCATTTCTCAGAGTTGACTTAGCAACTCTCGATAGAGATTTTCATAAGAAGACACTGTCGCTTCCCACGTAGCGTCTCTTTGGAGTGCCACTTGCGCGCGTGAAGCCATCTCCTTGAGTTCTGTGATCGCTTCTTCTGATTTCAGTATGGAGTCTAAGAATAAAGTGATTTCTGACGGAATGTCAGGAATAAGCAATCCCCAGTCTCCTCCCCGCAGTGCATCTCGATTACCGGGATTCTCCGTCGCAATGACCGGTAATCCAGCGGCCAAAGCTTCCAGGATGACATTGGGAGCACCCTCCCATGCGGATGTATGGAGCAGCAGTTTAGAGCCGCGCATCAGTTCGGGAACATCCCCACGAGTCCCCAGACAATGAACTTTGTCAGAAACATGGTGCTGTTTAGCCAGCTCGTTGATCTTTTCTTCATCAGGACCAATACCGGCGAATACGAGGTGTAAGAGAGGCTTGTCTTCGAAGAGGGGAAGACAAAATTGGAACGCTAAAAGTGGTCGTTTTTGCTCATCCAGTCGCCCAACGGCAAGAATGACTTCGGCATTGGAGGGAAGTCCCAGTGATTTCCAATCGATTGGAACGGCCGTGGAAAATCGTTCGATCTCGACGCCGTTTGGAATCACTCGCAATTTGTCAGAGGAGATTCCCCCCGAGTCTCGGGAAAATTCGGCCACACTGGGCGAGACACAGACATTCATCTTCACAAAATTTTGTGTCCAGCGATCCATGCGTAATCGCATTGGATCTCGCTCTTCTGAAACACGAATACCGCCGATGACTGTCGGTACTCCGGCTCTCCAGGCAGCGATTCTCCCCGCAATATTTGCGTGATGCAGGAATGTTTGCAGGATCTGGGGGCGATCTTTTTTGAGTCGAGATGCGAATCTGCCTATCAGGCCGAGATCCCATTTGCCGCCTGCATCGAGAAAGTGGACAGGAATTCCCACGGCTTTGATGGTCTCAGCCAACTCCCCCCGACCTGAAAGACAATACACAGTGGGAGTCCACACGGATCGGTCGAGCCGAGTCACCAGTTGAGTAAATGCTCGTTCTGCTCCGCCGGGATCTAATTCCGTGATGGCAAAACCGATCGGAATGGTGTCGGAATCTGTCATATTTTACTCGATTGGTCGGTCAGCCTCGCCGGATTGCTTCTGGTGGCTTATACTCGCAGATTCCCTGCACGTAAAGCGTGCTTTTCACAAACACATACGAACGTCAGTGCTCAATCGATGGATCAACTTTCTGATTACGATTACAAACTTCCCCGAGAGCTGATTGCCTCGAAGCCGGCCAGGCATCGTGCGGACGCGCGATTATTGGTGATTGATCGTGAAATTGGCTCTTGGGAACACAAAAAAGTCAGCGACCTTCCCAGTTACGTTCGACCGAATGACGTCATGGTCTTGAATAATACTCGGGTCGTGCCAGCTCGACTGTTGGGGAAACGATCCAGCACGGGAGGACAATGGGAGGGATTGTTCCTCAAAGTGAATGAAGATGGAACTTGGGCGATGTTGGGTAAGACCAAAGGCAAGATACAGGTCGGCGAAATTGTGGAAGTCTATCCTGCACATGAGCCTGAGTCTGCGGATCGCTTACGTCTCACAATGACGGCAAGAGGCTCGGAAGGCGAATGGTCCGCACAGCCCGAGAATCAGGAATCACATCTGGAATTGTTGCAGAAGTTTGGCACAATGCCTTTGCCTCCCTACATGCGGAAGAAAATTGCCACTGATCGGGATTTTCGACGATATCAAACGACGTTCGCTGGACAGCCTGGGTCTGTCGCCGCCCCCACAGCGGGATTACATTTCACACAAGAGCTCCTCACGCAAATCCAATCTGAGGGCGTTTCGGTGTCTCAGGTGACGTTACATATCGGGATTGGTACCTTCCGGCC
>JAQWSQ010000153.1 GCA_029243145.1 Planctomycetaceae bacterium
CATCCTATTTTGAAGCATTCTGGATATGCCTGAATTACGCAAAGACCCGATTGTTGGACGATGGGTAATCATTGCCCCGGAAAGAGCCAAACGTCCGTACGATTTCAAAGATGAAGAAGAACTCTCTTTAGAGTCCTACGACCCTTTTCTCGAAGGCAACGAAGAAGCGACTCCCAATGAGATTATCGCCTACCGAACCGCCGGTACTGAAGCCGGCAAACCCGGTTGGCGAGTGAGAGTCGTGCCGAACAAATTCCCCGCACTGCAAGTCGAAGGGGAATTGATGAAACGTGGCGAAGGCATGTTCGATGTGATGCAGGGAATCGGTGCGCACGAAGTGATCATCGAATGCCCACACATGGAAACGAACATGTCGCGACTGCCGGTCGATAATGTTCGAGAAGTTTTGTGGATCTACCGTGATCGTCTGGTGGACCTGAAGAAAGACTCTCGATTTGTTCACGGACTGATTTTCAAAAATAAAGGACTCCTCGCCGGAGCTTCGTTGCCACATTCGCATTCACAATTGATCGTGACCCCCGTGGTGCCGATCTATGTTCAGGAAGAAATCAAAGGAGCGCAAGAGTTCTTCAACTACCGTGGACGGAATATTTTTGACGACCTCATTCAACAGGAAATCGCGACCGGTTCACGAGTGGTCCTCGACACTCCTCGATTTCTCGTCGTTTGTCCGTATGCCAGTCGCTTCCCATTTGAAACCTGGATCATTCCCAAGAGGTCGTGCAGTCATTACGAAAATATTCAACGTCAGGAGATTCAGGAACTGGGCGAAGTGCTCAAAAACCTCTTGCTGAAAATGGAAATTGCGCTCGACGATCCTCCATTCAATTATGTCATTCACTCTGCTCCCTTCGATCAAAAAGAATTGCCCCATTACTCGTGGCATATTGAAACTTTCCCTCGACTGACACGAACGGCCGGTTTTGAATGGGGAAGCGGATTTTATATCAATCCGGTTCCTCCCGAAGAAGCAGCCAGTTTTCTGCGGAAAATAGAAATCCCGGCTGAAGAATAAGACGTATAGTTCCCCTATCTTGCCATGTCGGTTAGATGCCTGCGCGGTTTGTGGATCCCGGACGAACTCTTCCATATTCTGCTTGGCATGCCGCCGAGAATGAGGTTTGATACAGGCTGAACACACCAGCGGTGTGTCGAGAGTCCTTGGTGAAGTCCCTTAAGGATGAGTAACTATGAGTCGACGCGTACGGCTTGCGCTAGTCTTGCATAACCATCAGCCAGTCGGAAGTTATGATCATGTCTTCGAAGATGCCTATCAAACGGCCTATCGGCCGTTTCTTGATGCGTTGATTGCTCATCCCCATATTCGTTGCGTACTGCACAACTCGGGGAGCTTGCTGGAATGGCTGGTGAAACGTCATCCCGAGTACATCGATGATGTGAAGCAATTGATTCGTGAAAAACGAATCGAACTTTTGGGTGGTCCGTTTTACGAACCCATTCTTGGAGGAATTCCCAAACGAGATCGACATGGGCAAATCACCGCCTACACCCGCTATCTCGAAAAAGTCTTCGAAACCGATATTCGTGGGATGTGGATGCCTGAACGAGTTTGGGAACAAGGATTTGCCAGTGACCTTGCCAATGCAGGGATGGAATACACGCTACTTGATGACTTTCACTTCCGAAACGCGGGCTACTCCGTTGACGACCTGCACGGATTCTATTTGACAGAAGACGAAGGCCGATTGCTGCGGGTGTTTCCTGACAATGAAAGATTACGGTATCTGATACCTTTCTCGAATCCGTACGACATCGTCCACGAGTTACGGAACATCGCCGAAAGGGTGAAGAACCCGGTGGTCGTGTTTGGTGATGATGGTGAGAAGTTCGGCTCTTGGCCGGAAACCTTCAAACATGTCTATGAAGATGGCTGGTTGGAAAGATTCTTCGCAATCCTTAAAGAAAATGATGAGTGGATCGAACTGGTCACTCTGGGAGAAGTTGTCGATCAAGACGCGGCCACAGGGCGATGCTATCTGCCGGATTGTTCTTATCGCGAAATGACAGAATGGGTTCTTCCCACTGATAAGCAACTCTCCTATCAAACTGTCGTCAACGAGCTATCTACGAGAGATGACTGGTCGAAAATTCAACAATTTATGCGCGGCGGGTTCTGGCGAAACTTTCGTACAAAATACTCAGAAGCGAACGAAATGTACGCTCGCATGCAGGAAATCAGCGAACATGTCGAAAACTTTCGCATGTCACCCGCAGTACGTGAGAATCTGCAAATGCTGGCCGACGCCCGTGCGGAATTGTATCGGGGACAATGTAACTGCGCGTACTGGCACGGCGCGTTTGGAGGACTCTACCTTCCTCATCTGAGAAATGCCGTCTACAAACATCTCATCAAATCAGAAAATGCACTTCTCGCCGGAGAAGGCTTGGAAGGGCGTTGGACGCGAGTCGAGTTTGACGATTACGACCTCGATGATGAGGAAGAAATTAAACTCTCCAGTGACAGCCTCGCCGCCTACATTAAACCTTCGCGCGGCGGCGTGATGTATGAACTCGATCTCCGCAAGATTCAGCACAATCTATTGGCAACTCTCAATCGACGCCCGGAGCCTTATCACGAAAAAGTGAAACAAGCGGCCGCCGCACAGAATCAATCCGAAGGAAGCATCGAAGACCTCAATTCGATGGTGAAGTTCAAACAACCCGATCTGGATAAGCAACTCCATTATGACACGTGGCCGCGGAAGTCGCTTGTCGATCACTTATTGTTGCCAGGGGCCAGCTTCGACCAACTTCTTGACGGACGTGCGCGAATTGCCAACCTCCATCAGAAGAGATTCGATTTTGTCACCGACCGCGACGAGAATGAAGTGCGAGCGGAAATGATCACGCGAATCAACTGGATGGGTCGCCCGGTTGCATTCACGAAGTCTCTCAAAATCACGAACGAAGATTCTGGGACTTTGCACATTTCGTATGCGTTCGAAAATATGCCACCTAAGGAAACGATTCACTTCGGCATTGAATTTAACTTTGCCGGATTTGCGGCAGATTGCGACGATCGCTACTTCTACGACAGCAATGGACGGCAATTCGGTCCGATTAATTCACGTCTGGATTGGAGCGACGTGCCTCGTATCGGACTGGTCGACGAATGGCTGGGAGTCGATGCCTCTCTGGAGTTCTCAAAACCTGCCGGCATTTGGTCGATTCCTATTCAGACGGTCAGCCAGTCTGAGGGGGGTTACGAATTGGTCTATCAAAGTTGCTCAATGCTGACTCACTGGGAATTCCCGGTATCAGAGGAGGGGCGTTGGGAAGTGGAGATTGCTCTCTCGATTGATACATCAATGGCACAGGCCAAGCATTTGGCAGAGACGGGAGCCGCATCCACGCCTCGATAATCGAATCTTGGCTCGCGGAATCTTCACGATCCCGATAAACGGTGAAAGATTGCCAGATCTGGGTGAAATCCGGTGCCTGTTGATTCTGTTTTTGCAGCAGGATTGCTACACTTTTCGAATTCCCACAGTCGGTCATCAGCCTTTCAACGGATACCGAGAGGCGACTGCTCCGTCCGATTGCCACCTTCGATTATTAAGCCTCCCACCCCATGCAACGTCCAGATCTGCGTAACATTGCCATTATTGCCCACGTTGACCACGGTAAAACCTCCTTGGTCGATTGCCTGCTTAAACAGAGCGGTCAGTATCGAGATTCGCAACTGACACAGGATTGCATCCTCGATTCAAACGATCTGGAACGCGAACGAGGGATCACCATCTTGGCCAAGAATATCGCCTTGGCTTGGGACGGTGTTCACATCAATATTATCGATACACCCGGTCACGCGGATTTCGGCGGAGAAGTCGAACGAGTTCTGCAAATGGCAGATGCCGCACTCATCCTGATCGACGCCTTTGAAGGACCAAAACCACAAACCCGATTTGTCGTACAGAAAGCGCTCGAGGTTGGCCTCAAACTCATCGTCGTCGTCAACAAAATTGACCGTCCCGATGCACGCGCCGAAGAAGCACTCAGCGAAGCTTTTGACCTGTTTGTCGAGTTGGGTGCCGACGACGAAACACTCGACTTCCCTTACATTTTTACATCAGCCCGCGATGGATACGCAACAGACGATCCCACAATTTTGGAAGGGGATTTTCGACCACTGCTCGACCTGATCGTGAAAGAAGTCCCTTCGCCCGATGTTGAACCGGACCATCCATTGCAGATGATGGTCACATCACTTGAGTGGTCCGAATATGTGGGTCGAATCGCCACAGGACGCATCAATTCTGGATCGGTCAAGCAAGGCGACCCGGTCTTGTTGATGAAAGAAAACGACGAAAACATCAAATGCAAAATTGAGAAGCTCTATCTCTTTGACAAACTCGGAAAGGTCGAAGCGACCGAGGCGAAAGCTGGCGACATTGTTGCGATGGTGGGCCTCGACTCACCTGAGATTGGTGACACAGTTGCACATGTCGAAAAACCAGTTGCACTCAAACGGATCAAAGTTGATGAACCCACATTGTCGATGGTCTTTACCGTCTCCAATTCCCCTCTCGCCGGGCAAAGTGGAAAGTTTTTGACGAGTCGCCACCTGAGAGCCCGGTTGATGCGAGAACTGGAATCCAATGTCGCGCTGCGAGTGACAGAACGTGATGAAAAAGAGAGTTTCAATGTCGCCGGTCGCGGAATTTTGCATCTGTCGATCCTCATGGAACAAATGCGTCGCGAAGGGTTTGAATTCTGTGTCGGAAAGCCGGAAGTCATTCGCAAGCAAGTGGATGGTCGTTGGCACGAACCGTTCGAGCTTTTACATGTGGATGTACCTAACAACGAAGTCGGCCCGGTGATGGAGATTGTCGGCGGTCGCCGAGGACAGATCGAAGAAATGAACGCTGGTGAAGGAAATTTAACACATTTGAAATTTCTGATCCCCGCTCGAGGATTAATCGGTTTGAGAACTCGATTGCTCAACGCAACTCGTGGTGAAGCCGTGATTCACCATCAGTTTGACAGTTATCAACCGATGGAAGGGGAGGTTCCGTCACGAGCCAACGGTGTGTTAGTCTCTCAAGAGCGTGGCAAGGCTGTCGGCTATGCCCTTTGGAAACTTCAGGATCGTGCCGACATGTTCGTGAAACCGGGCGACGATCTGTACGTCGGGATGATCGTCGGGGAAAACGCTCGCGACAATGATATGACGGTCAACCCGATCCGTGAAAAGAAGCTGACAAACGTCCGGTCTTCAGGGGCAGATGACAACATCATGCTCAAACCACCGAGAGATATGTCACTCGAAGCCTGTCTGGAATACATTGAAAGTGACGAATATGTCGAAATCACTCCTGCTGTAATTCGCTTGCGTAAAATCTATCTCACTGAACAAGAACGCAAGCGTCAGCATCGCGGCGGATAGGCGTTCGCTTCAGTTTGCATTCGGGGTCAGTTTGAGATCAGGGAAGAGGCTTTTTGCCTTGTCGCGATATTCTTTCGCAGCATCATTTTGATCTAACGACTCCAACTCTTCAGCCTTTTTCAGAAAGGCTTCCGCAACTGTCGGATCAAGCCGTTTGGCGGAGTGAAAATCTTCCAATGCCTGGTCAATTTTACCCAGCTTGAGAAACGCCTCGCCCCGCAGTGAATAGATTGGTTGCAGCGGGTTGATTGCGAGTGCTCGTGAGCAATCATCGATGACCAGATTGTATTCTTCCAGTTCAAACCGAGCTTTCGCACGACCATACCATGCTTGCGGCAGATTATCATTCAGTTGTACGGCACGATCAAAGTCCAGCAATGCTTTCTTGAAGTGACCGTCTCGAAACGCCAGTTCTGCTCTCGCCAGATACCCGATGGCATTGGCGGGTTGTCGAGTAATCTGCTGGTTCACGAGAGAGCGTTGCTGGAGTTGTTTCCATTGATTGGCGTCATTGCTGGCTTCAATGTTCATTCCGAGCTTAAGATACGCCATTCTCCGATGTTCGAAATACTTGGGATTCTTCGGTTCGAGCATGATACATTTTGTGAAATTGGCGACTGCCGATTGATAGTCCTCTTTTTCGTAATCGATCAGCCCGAGATTGTTATGAGCGTTTACCGCATCGGGATTGATTTTCAAAGCGGCATTGTAATCGGCAAGCGCTTTGTCGAACTGTTTAAGTTGATATGCGGCAAAGCCTCGATTGATGAGAGCGTCGACATAGTCGGGTTTGATCTTGATTGCTGTCGAGAGTGATTTTCGTGCCTTCGTCAATTCCCCAGAAGTAATTTGAATCAGCCCGAGATGATTCCACGCCGCAAAGAACTGAGGGTCAATTATGACCGCTTGTTCGATATGTTTTTGTGCGGCGGCAACTTCTCCTACCGAGAAGAGATAAAATCCGACTTCATCTTGCAAAGGCGCATTATTAGGATCGAGCTGAACGGCTTGCGTGTAGTCGGTCATTGCGGACGAAGATTGCCCCGTCTTCTGATGCAAGATGGCACGGATACGATACAACGAGGAATTCTCGGGGTGGTTAACCATGGCACGCGAGATCACATCCATCGCCTGACGGAAGTTTCCCACCTGAAGCAATTTGTTCGTCCGCTTTATGATGGAATTCAGATTCGCCTCTTGTTCAGAGGTTGGCTTCTCGTTTTGTCCCTCATCGGTTCCCGTAGCACCTTTTTCGTCAACAGATTGGGTGACTTCACTCTCCTCGCTGGAACCACAGCCAACGCTGAGCAAACAAAATGCAGACAAAAATAAAAGGTATCGCCACATAGCGGTCGATCTCCCGAAAGTCGATTAAAAGAGTTATCTTCAAGGTGGGCTTGTAGTTCCGTCAGAAAAATGTGTCAATCCCGAACCAGCAAGAACTGCCGGTTTCTCTGCCCACCAACAATCGTCATTTGACTCTCCAACGGCTACAATAAAGAAGACGTAACAATTGTGTCATTCAACTCTTACGAGCAGATATATCGTGGAATTACCTCGCAACCCGACCCGCGCTGTCCGCATTGGCTCCATTACGATTGGAGACGGAAACCAAATTGCCGTCCAATCGATGACTGCCACTAAAACAACCGACATTGATAAAACGGTTTCACAAATTCACCAACTCGAAGAGGCTGGCGCCGATGTTGTTCGCGTGGCTGTGGACAGTAACCGCGAAGCGGAAGCATTGATCGAGATTCGCAAACAGACTTCTGCCAATCTGAGCATCGACCTGCAAGAGAACTACCGCTTGGCGGAAGTGGTGGCTCCTCATGTTCAAAAATTGCGGTACAACCCTGGACATCTCTATCATCACGAACGGGACAAACCCTGGCAGGAAAAAGTTGCTTACATCGCTTCTGTTGCCGCCGACAATGATTGTGCGATGCGCGTTGGCGTGAACTGTGGCTCTGTCGATCCCGCCAAAAAAGACAAGTACGATCCTGCCGACTCGATCTCGCCTATGCTGGAAAGCGCACTCGATCACTGTAATTATCTCGACTCGATCAACTTCACCCGATACTGCGTCTCGTTGAAAGACTCCGAGCCAGAGAAGGTGATCGAGGTCAACACTCGATTCGCCGAGCAGCGTCCCGAGATCCCTTTGCATTTGGGAGTCACCGAAGCTGGGATGCCTCCCGACGGAGTGATCAAAACGCGCATCGCATTTGAGCAACTGATTAGTAAAGGAATCGGTGACACCATTCGTGTGTCACTCACAGTCTCCAATGATCGAAAATACGAAGAGATTGAAGCGGGACGTTCTATCCTCGATGACATCGCCAATGGTCGAGTTCGTTCGTTTGTCGACTTCGGCCTCAAGGGACTGAACATCATCAGTTGCCCAAGTTGTTCTCGAGTCGAGAATGAAGCCTTTGTCGAATTGGCCGAAGACGTTCGTGACATGACGGAGTACGCGAAGGAACACAAGATCACGATTGCCGTCATGGGTTGTCGAGTGAACGGCCCAGGTGAAACCGACGATGCAGACTTGGGATTGTGGTGTGCCCCGAACTTCGTGAATCTGAAAAAAGGCGAAGAAGAGCTTGGCGCTTATCCGTATGACGAAATCCTCGGGAAACTGAAAGCCGAACTGGATGCGTTGATTGAACAGCGAACTGCTCAAACGCATTAATCTAGTCTCTTGAATTTTCCCGGAAAATAGATGACTTTGTCTTAGTCACTGTGTTGTCGAGATTCTAATCTGAGCCTGCAAAAGTCCGCTACTCATGAAAACCCGATATCTCTTTGAATTTCACGATCAGCCCTCCACGCCGGCTCCTATTCGCAAAACGATTCTCGATTGTCTGAGGATGTGTAACAGCCGCTTTCGCCCTTACAATCAAGAAGTGAGTCGAGAAATCACTGAGATTTGCAAAGAGCGGAATCTGACAACGGTTGTCGAGTTGGGAGCCGGACACGCGCCAATCAGATTCGCAACACCCAAAACAATGACGACGCCGGAAGAAAGCCCGGCCCCGGCGACTCTCGAGACAATCGCAAATGTTGTCACCGCTCCATCAATCGCACCGTAGACAAAATCTTTCAGGTAACTGTGATTCGGCCCCTCATTGAGCCGTGCGCGGACTGCGTCTGGAGTGTGCTCGTCACGCAGTTTTTCGAGCTGGGAATTTTGCGAGTTCGGGGAGTGGGAATTCATGCAGTTTCACCGTAATGACAGGCTTCAGAATGTTACATAGTAGTCATTTGATAAGGGACTCTGCTATACTGAAAAGTCCTCATTTTCCCATGATCGAGCCGACATACTCACATTGGAATCACCACACTCATCACTCAGACAATAACCACACAGGAGCTTTACTCATGCTTCGACTGTTCATTGCAGCGAACTTCTTGCTGCTTGCTTTGTTCCAGCAACCGGGATTTTCGCAAAACAATTCGACATCCAGTCGTCCGAATGTTGTCTTGATCATTTCCGATGATCAGGCATGGAACGATTACAGTTTTATGGGGCACGAGCAGATTGAAACCCCACGACTCGATCAACTGGCAAAAGAGTCTCTGATTTTTGCTCGTGGATATGTTCCCGACAGTCTCTGTCGTCCCTCCTTGGCCACAATTATTACCGGGTTGTATCCGCACCAGCACGGCATCGTGGGGAATGATCCACCACCACCGGCTGATTTGGCCGATGCCCCCAAAGGAAAACAACGCCAGGATCCGCGTTACTTACAACAACGAATCGAGTACATCAAACACATCGACAATGATCCGCGGCTGGCGGCAATTCTGCAGACGCACGGCTATGTCAGCCACCAATCAGGAAAATGGTGGGAAGGAAATTTCTCACGCGGTGGATTTACCCACGGGATGACTCATGGAGATCGCACCAAAGGTGGTCGTCATGGAGATAAGGGACTCGATATTGGCCGTAACGGGATGAAACCGGTTTTCAATTTCATCGATCATGCCGTGGAAGAAGAAAAACCTTTCTTTGTCTACTATGCTCCTTTCCTCCCACATACTCCCCATAATCCACCAAAACGCCTGCTCGACAAGTACAAGAAAAAGACGCCTCATCTCGCCGTGGCGAAATATTGGGCCATGTGCGAATGGTTCGATGAAACCTGTGATCAATTGCTCGATCATCTTGATCAAAAGAAGGTTTCCGATAACACCATCGTGCTGTATGTGACCGATAATGGCTGGATTAATCTCGAAGATCGATCAGCCTACGCTCCCCGTTCAAAGCGATCACAATACGATGGTGGAACGCGGACTCCCATCATGGTTCGCTGGCCCGCAAAGGTCGCACCAAAAATGGACAAAGAGAATCTGGCAAGTTCAATCGACCTTGTGCCGACAGTCCTGGCGGCACTGGGGCTCGAAGATGAAATCACAAAAGAGATGGACGGCATCAATTTGTTGGATGCGAAAGCCGTCGCATCTCGTAAAGCGATCTTCGGTGAAATCCTCGAACACGACATTCAGCATATGACCGATCCCGTTGCCAGCCTGATGTATCGTTGGGTCATTGATGGCGATTACAAATTAATCCTTCCATTCTCCAAACGCCTACCGAATGCAAAAACGGAACTTTTTAATCTCAAGTCCGATCCCTTTGAGAAAAACGATCTCTCTGCAAAAATGCCGGGGCGCGTTGAAGAACTGACGGCCAAGATTGAAGCATGGTGGCCCATCACAACGAAGACTTCTTTTCAGGTCCCCGCTCAGTCTGCCGACGACGGACTCTCAGCGAGTGGTGCCCAGCCACATTGGATTTGGACATCTGAGACAGCAAAAGATGGAGAAGTGGCTTTTTTTCGCAAGGAGTTTTCTCTCAAAGGCCGAATTACGACCGCGAACTTGTATGTGACCGGCGATGACGAGTGTCGGGTGTTTCTCAATGGGAAGCAGGTGTGTGAATCTATCGGCTGGGATCAGGTGACTTATCATGATCTCTCTGATGATTTGAAAACCGGACGCAACGTGATTGCTGTTCGTGGAAAAAACGGAACCAGTGCCGCCGGTGTTCTCCTCAAACTCGATCTGGAAACAGGAAGTCAGGGCACAAAAACACTGGTCTCTGACGAAAGCTGGAAAGTCACCAACCAATCATACAAAAACTGGAACGCCCCGAACCATCAAGATGGCGAATGGACGAAAGCGGTTTCATTAGGACTTCTCGGTACTGGTCCCTGGACCTCCGTGAATTCGGAATCCTTAGTGAATGTTGTCAAGCTGCGGGAACCGACTGCAACGCCGATTGAGAATATGATCATCAAAAAAGGATTTAATGTCGAACTGCTTTACACCGTGCCCAAAGACGAGCAAGGATCGTGGGTCAATATGTGTACCGACCCCAGTGGACGACTCATTGTTTCCGATCAATACGGCAAGCTGTATCGAGTCACTCTGCCTCACCTCTCCAAGACCATAAAAGAACTTTTGATTGAACCGATCAATGTCGACATTGGAGAAGCACAGGGCTTGCTTTGGGCCTTTGACAGTTTGTATGTCATGGTCAACACAGGCGGGAAATTCAAAAGTGGTTTGTACCGTGTGACCGATACCGATAACGACGATCAACTCGATAAGGTTGAAATGCTGCGTGAATTAAATGGACGAGGAGAACACGGACCGCATGCCATCGTGAAAACCCCGGACGGCGAAGGTCTTTACGTTGTCTGTGGAAATGGCACCAAAATCACCAATTATGATTCCACTCGTGTCCCACCATTATGGAATGAAGATCAATTGTTGGATCGAGTGCTCGGTCGCTTTATGGTCGGCGTTCCCGCTCCCGGTGGATGGGTGGCCCGCATCGATCCTGAAGGAAAGAACTGGGAACTGATGACGACCGGATTCCGCAACGAATTCGATGCGGACGTCAATATGTTTGGTGACATGTTCACCTACGATGCCGACATGGAATGGGACTTGAATACACCTTGGTATCGACCAACTCGAATTTCTCAAGTGGTCAGTGGTGGAGAATTTGGATGGCGCAGCAGTGGTGCGAAGTTTCCCGAATATTACGCAGACTCCGTCCCACCAACAATTAATATCGGTCCAGGATCTCCAACGGGTGTCACGTTTGGTTACGGTGCAAAGTTCCCTCAGAAGTATCAGAAAGCCTACTACGCCGCTGACTGGAGCTACGGAATTCTTTACGCAGTCCACATGGAACCGGATGGTGCGTCTTACAAAGCGACACAGGAAATTTTCATTTCCGGTTCACCGCTTCCATTGACTGATGTCATCATTCATCCCAACGATGGAGCGATGTACTTTACGATCGGTGGTCGGCGTGTGCAGTCGGGACTTTATCGGGTGACCTACTCGGGGAACGAATCGACCGAAGCACTCCCCCCCATGAATATCAAAAACATTCCTGAAGCTCATGCCAACCGGAAAATGTTGGAAGGTTTTCATGGTTCACAAGATCCAAAAGCTGTTGAGACTGCATGGCCATATCTGGGAAGTGAAGATCGGTT
>JAQWSQ010000051.1 GCA_029243145.1 Planctomycetaceae bacterium
ATCATAACAGGCGGTGATTTTTGCACCGCGGATTCGTTTCACCGCTTCGGCGTGAAAATTGGCAATCATGCCGCAGCCGATAATTCCAAAATTGATCCCCATGTTGATTCCTTCAAAAGCTGTTGATCATGTTGTGTTGAGTCGTTTGAGAAGTGAGTTTGATTCTAACCGGTTTGTTTTCTGATTTCACGGGTCAGGCTCGGCTGCCTGGAAAATTCTGCTGAGACTCAATGAATTTCCGGTCAAGAAGCCGCCATCGTGAGACGGTAAGGGCCGAATGGGATCTCAATTTACCGCTCGGTGGAACCGGCCATACCTGCTTGCGGTTACGTCGATCATCTTTGAGGTTCTTGTTGTTTTCTCAAAAAACTTCTTGACGAGGTATGTATCGGGAGTCTATATATAGGTAGTCAACTTATGGAGAGATTTGCATGACGGAAACCTTTCGCACAGAATTAATGCGTGGCAGTCTCGATCTGATGATCTTGTCAGTCTTGGCTGAAGGAGAAAAGTACGGCTATCTGATTCAGCAATCGCTACGGGAGAGCAGCAATGGCCGAGCCGACCCCAAAGCCGGCACGCTTTATCCTCTTCTTCAACGTCTCGAAACCGACAAATTGATTCGAAGTCGTTGGGAGAGCGAAACGGGTCGTCGTCGCAAGTGGTATAATCTCACCGCCAAAGGGAAGAAGAAGCTACAATCTCAGGCTCAGGAGTGGTTTGAGCTTTCGGCGTGTTTGAATAAGTTGCTCGAACCCGTGGTGCAAATCTCCCCGGAACCAGCTTGAAAACGACATCCTAATTCCTAATTCCTAACAAATATCTGAACAGGAATTTGAACACTGGTTAACGTTGCTGACTGGGTTACTCAAACTCAGTCCCGAGCAGCGTGACAACATTTCTGACGAGTTGCGTTCGCACCTCGAAGAACGAATGGAGGACCTGCTCGAAAACGGCTCCTCACGAGAGGAGGCGATCGCTGCCGCTCTCGAAGACTTCGGAGACACGGCCGCTCTGGCCCATCACTTCACCAATATTGCCCATCACACACGAAGGAGACGTCTCATGCGCTACACTTATGGAACCATCGCCGCGATGACTTGTTCGATTCTTGTCTTGGCCAGTTTCTGGCCCGGTGCTCAACCTCCCATTATTCAAGAAGTGGTCGCCCAACTCGATGCGAGTGCTGATCCGGTGTTTGATAATACATCAGCACAGAACGACCCTTTGGCGAGTGACGCGACAAACATCCCGTCAGAGAAAGCACTCGTCGAGTCTCCCTTTCAGGGAAGCAAAGAGAAGATTGAGCAGAAGCTCTCGCAGCCTTTGACCGAGTTTTTTCTCATCGATGCCCCCTTCATGGAAGTTTTGGATGATTTGAGCGACAGGTTAGAGGTGACGTTTTATATCGACCCGGTTGCCATTGAAGCGTACAGCTTGTTCGGGCAAAACATCTCCGATGGGCTCATTACGCTCGAGTTCCCCGACGATGCGATTTCGGCAAAAACCTTGTTGGAATATGGCATCAAATCAGCAGGAGCCGGAAATCTTTGGGGATACACGATTCGCGATAATATCGTGGTAATTACCCTCAAAGAGGAGACGTTCGAGACAGTGATCTATCAATGCCGTGATCTGATTTTTCCACAAGGTGGTGCAGAAGGAATGGGAGCCGTAGCAGATCCATTCGGGGCCATGGAGACAGGAGCAGATGGTCTGATGTCGGTACAGTTTGGGAGTGGCGGAAGAGGAGGAGGACTTGGCGGAGGAGGTGAAGGATACGGAATGGATTCTGGTGGAATGGAGATGATGGGGGGCGGATACCCTCACTCTGCACACCGCGCGGAAGGAAGGCTGATTGAGGTGTTGACCAGCACCATTGAGCCGGAGAGTTGGTCTATGATGAATCCGAAAGAAGGAATTGGCGCTATCACAGCGATCAACGGCTTGTTGGTCGTCAAGCATACTCGGGAAGTTCAGGATCAAGTCAAAGATCTGCTCCAGAAACTTCGCGAAGCGATGAAAGAGTGATCAACCGCTGAGAACGCGGAGTCGTCAGTGGCCTCTTGACAACTCGGTACGTCCTCTCTGCCGCTGGGTACTGGCCCATGGCTCAATACCAAAGAACCGGACGCTAGCGCGTTCCGGCTGATTTCGTCGAGCAGATGTTCAACCTGGGAAACTACTCATCATCACCGCTAAACGGCTTCGCGGGCTGAGCGAGAGGGGATTTTGTCAGCCCGCCAAACGCTCTGTTTGGTGTTCTCGTGTTGGCAAGTTCGTGACTGACACACCCTGATTTGAAAATGCTTCTGCCAAATGTGAGTGGCAAGTGAGGAGCAATGTTTGTGTCCCACTTTGGGCAAATTCCTGTAACGTCTCCATCGCCGAGGCCACGCGAGTTTCGTCGAAGTTGACGAGAATGTCATCAAGGATGAAGGGCAAGTGGATGCCTTCTTTGCGTTGTTCCTCAACGAGTGCCAAGCGAAGAGAAAGTAACAATTGCTCGCGAGTCCCTCCACTGAGTTCGTTGAGCTGTCTGGCGAGTCCCGCGTGATCTTCGACATGCAGGTCGTGTTCGCCGAGTGGGGCCCATACTCGTTGATAGCGTCCTCCTGTCAACATGCGGAAGTATTGTTCGGCTCGTTGTAATGTGGCCGGTCGTTGTTCACGTTCGAGGGTGAACTTAATGTGAGAAATTGCCTGCTCAGCACGGTCGATTCCCAGCCAGCGTTCGCATTGCTGTTTAATTTGTTCTTCGACTTCGGCAACTTCCTGACGAAGACGGGAGTCACGCCGATCATTCAGAATGCTGTCTCGCTGCTGGCGAAGTTCGCCTCGCTTTTCGTATGATGTAGTGAGTTTAGATTCGATTTTGCCGAGTTGATGCGTGAGTTCTTGCAGTCGTTCTTGAGTCTCGCCGGCATTGAATTCCAGCAGGTCGTCTTCAAAGATGGCGAGATGGCGTTGTTCGCCAATGGCTCGGTCCAGTTCCTCTCGGGCCATCTCCATCAATTCCAGAAGTTCACGTCGTTCCCGATACCAAAGAGCACGCTCATCGAACGATTGTCGGTCGTGAGCTCCGCCGGCAGCCAGAAGCTGGGAATGTTTGGAACGGACCGATTTGATATCGCTTTCCAACTCTTCCAAACGCGATTGAATTTGCCGTTGTTCGTGAGCAACTTCTTGTTTTCGTTGCCAGAGCTGTTGCCAAGTCTCAAAATTGTCTCGCCATTCCTCAATGATTTCATGGGTCGATGAATGAATGGGAGATCGCGTGATCTTTTCCTGAACTTTAAGGACGGACGAATCGAAGACCTGTCGGAGTTCGCCCGATTGAGAATGTTTCTCGCGGAGTGACATGATCTGATGCTGAATCGATTTTAGTTCCAAAGCGGCATTCCATGATTTCCAGCCGTCGGCAATTTTGACGGTTTCGTTCAAGCCGATATCGCGGAGCGTTTGCAACCAGCGTTCGCGTGTGTTGGCGAGGTCACGGCGAAGTTCTTGTAAGCTTGCTCGAAGCTGCGATGCTTCTCGGCGTCGTGTTTCCCACTCGGCTTCGCGGTCGATCCATTTTTGATAGGTGGTGAGTTGACTGGTGAGTGCGGAGAGATCGGCTGGTTGTTCGGATTGGCCGAGTGTTCCCAGCTTGGTGGTCACTTCGAAGCGTTGTTGTCGAAGCTGGTCGACTTCTTTTTGGAGCTTGCCGAGTGTCTCTCCCTGTTCGGAACTGAAATGCCATTGCAGCGCGAATCCCAGTCCACCACATGTTAAGCCGAGTAGAACGTAGACCGCTCCGGCAAGACCGCTGACGTTGACTCCTTGCCAGATCCCCAGAATTGCCAACATGGCACCGGCAACGGTGAAGCCGGTGAGTAAGTATTGGACTCCTTTGGGGAGTGGCTCGGCTTCAATCAGTGATTGTTGCTGTTGTTCAAGCAACGAAATGCGATCATCGAGTTGTTCGGCTCGCATACTGAAGCGTTCGCGATCTCGTGACGAATTGAGTAAGCGTTCGGTGCGTTCCAGCATTTGTGCGCCGGATTGCCCCTGCCATTTGCTCGATTGTCGTTCGAGTTCCTGTTGTTCTTTCTGAGTTGATTTGGAAAGACTTTCGATCTTTCGACGAGTGCGAGCACGACGCTTCAGAAACTTTTCGTAATCTTGAGCGACATGTGAAAGCTTCTGCTGTTGTTCTGGGGAGAGATGCAAACGTCCTAGGCGTTCGAGAGTCCAGTTGTCGCCGAGCTCTTTCATTTTCAGATTGAGTGACTCTTCAAGTCGTCGAAGCTCCTCGCGATCTGACGCAGGAATTTGTTGCCGACCGTCGAGTTGATTGGCTTGGTCGAGTAACACTCGGATCGCGGGGAGTTCATCGAGAACTTGTTGCGATTCGTGAGCTTGCGTCAGTTCCGATTCCAATCGTCGGAGTTTGTCTCGTAACGCCGATCGTTCTTCGAGCAAGACATCCAGATCACTTTCGATTTCGTCGAGTCGTGCGATTCCCTCTTCGGGGAAGTCGTCAACAACTGGGAGGCTTTCGAGCTTTGCTTCCAGATTGCGAACTTGCGACCAGGGTCCGTGAACTCTTTGGAGGAATTGATAACCTTCTTGCTCGTTTTCGGAATCTTTCTGTTGTTTTTGCAGGTTAGTAATTCTCTGTTCGACAGACAGCAGTTGTTCTTTTAATCCGCTCAGTTGTTTTCGTGGTTCTCCGAGTTCATCGAGTTGACGGGTAAGTCGGTCATGATCGGTGATGAGCCGTCGGATGGAAATTTTATGCTCGCTGCCGAGTGTCATTTCCTGTTTACGACGTTCTGCATCTTTGATCGCTTGCAGAATGAATTTACCTTTGTGGCCGAGAGAGACGCCGAACAGTTTTTCGACAATCTCTTCTCCCGAGAGCACGGAGAGTTGTTGTAACTCGTCGAGTCCGAAACAGCAGACATTGTCGAAGACATCTTTAGTGACGTTGCCGAGCATCTCTTTGAGAAAACGCTGTGCGTCTTCTTCTTCGAGTTCTCGGTCTCCGGTGATGGAGAGGACGTCTCCGGTGCGTTGGACGAGATAGTTCCCGCCTTCATGCTCGACTTCGAGCATTCCGCTGGCCGGGTGAATCGCGTTCAGCGAATCGCGATCGGCGTAGCCAAAGAGCACGCCACGCAGAAACCTCATTAAAGTGGTTTTGCCAGCTTCATTAGGGCCAAACACGACGTTTAATTCGGGAGAGGAGAGAGGTAGAGAGAGGTTCCGCCAGACGCCGAACCGATCAATTTCAAGGTGTGTGATTTTCATGCGTGAGATTCTCCGGGTCACTTTGGGTCAACCACTGTGTCACAACCGATTCCGCGTGAGTGCCGATCTGAGCGGGATTCAGAACGGGGCGTAGTCGTGTGAGTAAGGCGGCAGAAGATTGGTCGGACGCCCAGACCGCTGCGAGGCGATCTGTGTCGGGTTGGTCGGCCGATTGTTCAATATCAAGTAGCGCTTCAGCGAGTTCGATGCCGGAACAAGCCGATTCGAGGTCCAGCGGGAACTGACCTCCTGGCTGAAATCCATGAATGACGAGATTTTCATCGTGCTGTGAAGCAAATGAATCATTCCAAGCAGCGAGTAGATGACTGTCGTCCCCATTCAGAATTTTGTTCGATAGACGATCATTGCCGAGAATGGTCCAAGTGATCAACTTTAAGCGTTCGTATGCGCCCCAGGACAGACTTTCGATCTGATTCTGCATGGTGAGCGCTGCGTCTTCCCAATCATTGCAAGACGACAGATTGAGATTCGCAGTATGAAATCGAACGACAGACGTTGAGAGCTGTTCGGTGTGAATGTCATTTTGAGAAGAAATGTCAATCAGCAGGCACCCAGGTTTGGCATTCTGTTGCGACTCTTCAAGTGAGAGAGGCTGATGAGACCCGTAATGAACCTGCTGTGACGATTCCTGTTGGTTGGTTCTCCAAATTGCGGTTTGTCCGGCGAGGAGGAGGTCGATACCGCGAGGTATTGTCGTGGCAGAGTTTGTGTGGTCATCCAGCACGATCACCGGGGATGTGGATCGGTGGTCGTCGTCGGGTGTTTCCATCAATGAAACAAATCGGGCAATGACATCGGCTTCGTTGATTTGATCAATACGTCCTTCGGGAATGACGGATGTTTTTCCCTCGTTGCGAAGAAGGAGATGCCCGTTTGGAAGTTGTTGGGAAACCAGCGTGAGATTCGATTTTGAGTGTCCGAGATCGGGGAGTAGTCCCTTCCAGAATGAGAGGGGATCAAGTTCGCCGGGACGAATAATGACAGGAATGCCGGCATCGGCGAGGAGTTCGAGTCCTTCGATCAGAGCAAACTCGGCGTGACTACTTAATTGTTCGGCGACAATTGTGTTTCCGTCGAGAATAAAAACTTCTGCTTCGCGATCAATGGCGTAATCCTGAATCTGCCTCCAGGTGTCGAGGGTGGAATCGAGAACAATATTTCGAGCATCATCCGTGAGAGGAAGAGCAGTCCGCAACGGTTCCCCGAGGCGCAGATTTCCAGCCAGCAACAGGCGAACAGAATGGGGTCGCATGGCAGAATCCTTCCCGCCAGTTTAAATCTTAAAAAAGAGCGCACGTTGAAACGCAGCACACTCGAAAATGTGCTGCGGGGAAGTCTACAAAAGACGGGATATTTCGGAAAGGTCGAATTTCACAGACGTTATGGTGAGGTTTGTTGTAGTGAGGTACGTCTGGCTTCACGACATTTGTGAAGTGCGTTCGGGCGAAAAAACGGCTATCATATTGGTCGTCCTGAAACACTGTAAGTCATTACCATTATGGAACATGTCATCATTCATTTCCACTTGGACCGGGGCGGGGTGACGTCGGTCGTTCTGAATCATCTGCGCGCATTCCAACAGTATTGCGCGGACGAGATCGAGCAGGTGTTTCTGTTGCATTCCGCGAAAAGCAATCTTCTGAATGTGTCGCTCCTGATGAAGCCGACTATCGGGAAACTTTCCAGAATGATCCGGCGGGCGGAGAATCGATTCCGAACTGGTCGCGTGTGATCACTGTGTTCCCCGACTTCCCACAGCGTTTGCGAGAAGCGGTCGCCGCAGATGCGGTTGGGTGATTTGCAATGGTAAATATCATCCTGTGAGGGATCTTGATGCATTGACGCTTATCAGATTCCCATTGTGTTGGATGTTTGATAAGCGATATAATTCTCATGTCTTCTTTCATGAACGGGTAACACGATGTCTGATTCCATATTGCCTCCCGAAATACGAAATCTGCCACTTGAAGAACGCATCGATCTGGTGGAACAGATTTGGGATAGCGTAGTAGATGAAGAAGAAAGCTTCAACTTGACTGACGCTCAAAAGCGGGAGTTGGAACGTCGTATCGCCGCTCACCAAAAATCTCCCGATGAAGGAAAAACGTGGGCAGAAGTGAAGCGGGAATTACAGGGTGAATGATGAGTCGTGAACTGATTATCAAGCCCGGCGCAGAATTAGATTTAAGGCAGGCGCATCGTTGGTATGAAGACCAGCGAGTCGGGTTAGGGCAAGAACTTCTTGATGAGGTTGATGTCACTCTGAATCGCATTCGTAAGAACCCGAAATCAGGAACTCCCGCGTATCGGGATAGTCGTCTTGCACTAACACGACGGTTTCCCTACGTCATCTGCTATGTGTTCAACGAACAGACTCTATTTGTGCTCGCCATTTTTCACGGACATCGTGATCCTGGTGTTTGACGGGACCGAGTTTAGGTTAGTCCCGCGCATAAAAAAACCGCCATGTTGTGTGGGACTTGGCGGAATCAAAACTCGGTGTAGTTCGGCCGAAGAAACACGATACTCGAACTTCATCCGGCGTCGCGTCAACGCTCGTCTTCTGGGGTAAAAGATACTTCTATTTCTGCGAAAACACAAGTGGAAGTTCCGCCAGCGATGTTTCATTCGACATCCTGAAATATCAAATACTACCCGTTGAAATGCATTAAGTTCAGGCTGGATAACGGATTTTAGTCGTTTGTGAAACTGTGCGGATCAGTGCAATACTACTTGTTGCAAAATGTTGTTGTTCGATACATCGGGCATTGTTAATATCTATTTTTGTGGATCTATCTGTTGGCGGCGATTTAAGGTTCGGTTGAATCTTGGGTTATGTCGATTGGAGATCCCGGACGACCATGGTCGTCTTCCCACCTGATCCTTCCTCCTACCTTTCTTACGAATGGTAGCGGTGACCCACCCATAGCGGAGCCCGCCGCATGATGACACCTGATTGCGTTCGATTTCGATTTGGTCTGCTGCTGATGGCGTTCTCGCTGTGCTCGATTGATGGTGCTGTCGCCGAAGGCGATCTCTTGCCTACGGAGACTTCGATCTCAAAAGCCATCGATCATTACGTTGATGCCAAATTGGTTAAAGAGGAAATCACACCCTCTCCACAAATTAGTGATGCCGCTTACTTACGTCGTGTCACTCTCGATCTGGCTGGGCGAGTACCGACTCTGCATGAACAGGCCGCCTATCGTGATTCGACCGAGTCTGACAAGAAACAAAAACTGATCGACCGGTTGCTGGTGTCTCCCGATTTTGCGTTTCATCAACGCAATCGCCTCGACGAATTACTGCTTGCTGAAATCAAAAAAGATAATAACTGGCGTGAGTATCTACTGAAGTCGGTTCAATCGGACAAGCCGTGGGATCAAATGTTCCGCGAGATTATTCTGGCTGATGGAACGGATGAAGAGACAATCGCCGCACAAGAATTTCTGGCGAGCCGCATTCGTGATGTCAACAAAATGACCAATGACACGAGCAAACTGTTTTTTGGCGTGAGTGTCAATTGTGCTCACTGTCACGATCATCCGCTGGTGTTGGAATGGAAGCAGGATCATTACTTCGGCTTCGCATCGTTTTTCAATCGAACTTATCTGACCAAGTCAAAACGACTGGCAGAAAAGTTCGAGGGCGACATGCAATTCCGCACAACAGAAGGGGAAGAGAAAACTGCTGAATTCATGTTCCTGACAGGCGTCAAAACTGAAGAGCCTGCGGAGGAAGTGACCGACGAATTGAAAAAAGAGCGGAACGAGCAGATCAAGAAGGCTCAGAATGATGAAAACGCACCGGTGCCCGAGCCGGAATTCAGTCCTCGGAAAGAATTTGTGCAACTAGCATTGGCTAACGAAAATCAGTCTTTCTTCGCGCAATCGATTGTCAACCGGATGTGGGCTTCTCTTTTTGGCAGCGGAATTATTGATCCCCCCGATCAAAATCATTCCGGCAACGAGCCCAGCCATCCGCAGTTACTTAAATGGTTGGAGCGAGATCTGATCGCCCACAATTATGATTTGAAACGGCTTGTTGGCGGGATTGTTGCCAGTGAAGCATATGCGCGTTCGAGTGAATGGAATGGAGAAGGAGAACGGCCTCAAAAATGGTTCTTCGCAGTGAGCGAAGTTCGGCCTCTGACGCCGCGACAGTATTCGCTGTCATTACTGATCTCGACCACTTCTCCCGAGAGTATTCCTATGTCGGTCGAAGATGAAAAGTGGGCTGACTTTCGCCAACGCTACGAAAACTCTGCGGAAGGAATGGCCGATCAATTGGAACGACCGTCCGAACATTTTCAGGTGAGCGTCGATGAGGCCCTCTTGTTCAGCAATAACTCGCGTGTTGAAAACGACTACCTACGCGACTCGGGCGACAAACTGGTCGGTCATCTCAAGAAACAGGAACAACAGGAGGAACAGATTCGTCTGGCGATCAAATCGACGCTCGGACGTGAGCCGGATGAGGGAGAGGCAGCAGCGTTTCTTGAGTATATAAACGAGCGCCAAGACCGCCCGGTGGATGGTTTGAAACAGATTGTGTGGGCACTCATTACGAGTCCCGAGATGCGATTTAATTATTAGTTTTGTTCAGAAGCCTTTCAGAGTGATCCGCTCGACTGGCAAGGAATTCCCATGACAATACGTCATCCTCAAATTGATCAATTCAACCGTCGTCGATTTCTCGGCTCAATGGCCGCAGGTGCGGGAGCCGTTGCTGCCGACATGACGGTATTGAATGTGTTGAAAAATCCCGCCTTCGCGGAAGAGCTGAAACGTCAACAAAAGAGTGTCATTCTTTTGTGGCTGGCGGGAGGAGCGAGTCAGTTCGAGACTTGGGATCCGAAACCGGGCCGTCCTACGGGGGGACCGTTCGGGAAAATTGCCACCAACCAATCGGGCATCGAAATTTCAGAACTGCTGCCCAAGATGGCGAAGCAGATGGAAACGACGGCTCTTATTCGGTCGTTAAATACCAAAATCGCCGATCACGGTGGTGGTTTTGAATTGATGGGAACCGGGCGTCGCCCGGAAGCCGGCATCGAATTTCCTGACTTGGGAGCGATCATTGCTCGTGAATTAGGGCGCCAGGACAGCAAGGTTCCCGATTACGTGTCGATCTATTCTTCGACCGAAGGACGGCGTAATGGCACCTCGGGTTTTTTGGGTGGTCGATATGCCCCGATGTTTCTGACTCAAGATGTCATCCCTCCGAATCTGTCACGCTTGGAACAGGTGAGCGATCTCGATCACGTTCAACGTGCCGAACTTCGTCAATTACTCACGGATCGATTTCAGTCGAAACGACAATCGCTCGTCGTCAGTTCACAAACCTCGGCTTACGAGCGGGTTCGCGGTTTGATGTCGAGCGAACGCTTGTTTGATGTCGAAGAAGAGTCGTCATCAATGAGTGCGTTTTACGGTCCGACGCAGTTCCAGCAACAGTGTCTGATTGCCCGGCGTCTCGTCGAAGCGGGCGTGCCGTTTGTGAAAGTGGCGCGGGCGTGGTGGGACAGTCACGGCCAAAACTTCGAAACACACCGAGAATTGTGTGCTGACCTCGATCAAAGCATGTCGGCATTACTTGCCGATCTCGAACAACGAGGACTACTGGAAAATACGCTGGTGATTACATTGGGTGAGTTTGGACGTACGCCGGGCATTAACCCGTCTTTGGGACGCGATCACTTTGCCTCGGCATGGAGTTGTTCACTCTCGGGGTGTGGTATTAAAGGGGGAACGGTTTATGGCCAAACCGATCCCGATGGAAATACCGTCGCTGACGGAGAAGTCGGAGCCGGGCAATTGTTCGCGACGATCTTCTCAGCCCTTGGTATTGACTGGCAGAAAGAATATCACCAAGGCGCTCGACCGATCCCGATTACCGATTTTGGATGTGAACCCATAAAAGAAGTTCTCGCGTAATACGTCTTCTCCATAACAGATCACTCTCTGAAAAAATCAGGGTTCAACATGATGACAAAAATTGATCCTAATACATTAAAGAAACAGAAAGACTTCGGAACGTCCGGCGTCAATTTCTGTATGGCTCGGCGTCCCGAATCGGCGACATTGTTTGTGGGGAATTCCGACTTCAAAGTGCATCAATTTGATGCGGCTGCGGATAAGCCAGAACTCAAACCAATCGCCGAGGATGGTCATAATAGTTATGTCACAGGAGCTGCGTTGGCCAGCGCGACCTTGGTCACGGGGGGGTACGATAAGCAATTGATCTGGTGGAACACCGACAACAATTCGGTCGTCCGTAAGATTCCCGCTCATGAGTTATGGATCAGGAATGTGATTGCGTCTCCTGATGGCAGTTACGTGGTGAGTGTGGCTGATGATATGCAGGCTCATCTTTGGTCTGTCTCTGATGGGAAGAAAATTCGCACTCTGTCTGGCCACGAAGCGCAAACACCTCACGGTTATCCGTCCATGTTATATGCCGTGACCGTCTCGGCAGATGGAAAGTTCATCGCGACGGGTGATAAAGTCGGTCGTGTGATGATTTGGGAGGCAGACACCGGAAAGCAGGTCGGCGAGGTCGAAACGCCCGTCATGTACACGTGGGATCCGAAAGCTCGCAGGCATTCTATCGGTGGAATTCGCTCTCTGGCTTTTAGTTTAGACGGAAACAAGATTGCCGTCGGGGGCATCGGGAAGATCGGGAACATCGATCATCTGGGTGGGCCGCATCGCATCGAAGTGTTCGATTGGCAGACGAAAGAACGCAAACATGAGATCGAAAACGATAATTTCAAAGGATTGGTCGAACAGTTGCAGTTTTCTCCCGATGGAACATGGCTGGCCGCGGCGGGTGGTGATCACGGCGGTTTTGTCTCGTTTTATGACATGAATGACGGCAAAGAAATTAAAACCGAAAAAGCTCCCATGCACGTCCATGAGATGAGTTTCAGCGAAGATTACCGGACTCTCTACACGGTTGGTCACGGCAAGATTGCAGTCTGGGAGTTACAGGGAGAGTTAGAACCGCTGGTGGCTCCGCGAGCGATCTAGGTCGTGAAGAGACGGACAATGCGAGTCGTCAGAGTGCTATCCCTTGTCAAACTCTATCAATCGACAACAATAAAGCATCACTCGAACATTGCTCTATTGATTGAAGCCACCTATGTCGTCATTTGAAGAGATGATTGCCTCCCGTAAAGACTGGATTGAAACGATTCTCCGTCCGTGGTGTCAGCAGGCGACACTCAAAGATCTCAAACGAGCCGAGCAGGAATGGCTCGATATTGGTGGTAAGGTAGCGACCGAAATGACGCTATGGACATGGGCCTGGGAGCGTTTTCCCGTCCTGACACATGAGGGGCTGACCGGCGTGAATGAAACGGTTGAGGTGACCGTCACTCTGAAAGACGGTCGCAGCCTCACGGGTTTTCCTGATGGCCGAAAGAGCGTTCAAGGAAAATTGGTACTGGTCGAATCCGCGACCGGCAAAGAGCAGGGGCCATTCATCATTGATGAAGTCGATGGGGTGGTTGCTCAGTAATCTCCTCGACGCCTACTGCGAAACCTTACTCATCGGTGATTTACTTTGGCCACTGGATCGTGCGGATCAGGTGGAGATCTCGTTCGTTGAGAGCTTCCAGCAACTCTGCTTCTGTCGAAAAGACGAATGAAACCTGTCGGCCATCCGGGTGAGTGCAGAGATAATAGATCCAGTGCATCTCGCGGCCATTGGAATTTCCCGTCGCCACGACCCGATAAAGAAAACGGCCATCATCGGTTTCAATTTCTTCGGCAGAAACAACCTTCGTGAGCTTGTCGCCCAGCGAACGGACAATATCTTTCTGGAACTGCTCTTCGGGAACGTGTTTTCCGGGTTGATCTTTTGGTAATCCCATCATGGTGCCTTGTGTGATCAGGCTACCACTGTCCATCAAACGCAACAGAACATATTTTCCGGGAATGACGTGCCAATTGCGTGTGTGGAGCAAGCGAGCTTCCCAAGGGGAAGTAAAACTGAGAAGCAGGCGGACCGGATCAGGGTCGAGTGGGATTGTGGCGGCAAGCGTGTCTGTCAGTTGCGGGTGAGACGATTGCGGTGTGCGAGTGAAATGAATGTTGGCGGCAACGTCGAGTCCAGGAGAAACGGGGCTGATGCTGCTTTGCTCATTTTGTGTGACAACTAGGTCTCGTAAATATTTTTTATCGAGATCAAATTCGTACTGGCCTCGAAATTTCACCACCGTCGAACCACCATATCGACCGCCTGAAACATTCCCTTCGAAAGTCACGAAGGCCACATTTCCGTCAACCTTCGACAACGTGCAAACACATTCATATTTGAGGACGGCTTCGACGCCCGTTAACAATTGCAACGCCCAAGTATCGGGTTTCCAGGTGTCTCCTTGTTTGACGGCAGTTTGAGGAAGCAACCCCAGAGACGCCAGAGAATCAAACGGAATGCGAAGTTGTTCAAGAACTTGAGCCGAAAGCAGGACAGAGGGAGGATAGTAAATCAGCTCATAATTCCGACCTTCAACGACAAACAGACGGTCTTGTTTCGGTAGCAGTAGTTCTGATTTACGTTCGCCGATGGTGACATTGGTTTGGTGCTGATCAAAATAGCGGACGGAACGCAGTGCGGCTTCATTTCGGCCAGCAGAAGGGAGATGCCTGTCGGAATACTTCAGGTGCGCATCGCTTTTGATTTCAAATTTGCGTGTTTCGTTATTGGGGATACGCTCTTCGACTTGCCCATTGACATCGAGATCATACTTGATCGCGAAAGTTTTTGAATTTAGTTCGGATTCGCGCAGGACGTACGTCGGGCTTGTTGCTGGCGGAGGACTCTCTTCTTGAGCATGAAGAGGATTGCAGACCGTCAAAAGCAGAGAGAATCCCAGCAGCAGAAACAGATTGTGTGACTTCCGTGTCATGTTTTCGTCCCCTCATAGACAAATAAAGCGTTCTTCCCAGTTTAGCAATTCCTGGGTCGAGTGAGTAGACGAGTGTCATGACTTTGATGCTTCAATCAAACCACTCATCCTCGGGATCAAATTTTGGATAGACGATATTGAGAATTTTCATATTGCCGACTGCCCGGTGTCTCACGCCGGGCGGGATCATGACGCACATTCCCGGTTCGACGTCGATGACATCATCGTCGAGTTCCATTTTCGCATCTGGTCCGCATTCAAGAAAGTAATACGTTTCGGTCAATTTTTTGTGGTAGTGCTTCTTGGCATCGGTCGTGATTTCGGTCACATGGATGGTGCCGGGTGCTGCGGAGACTTCGGCGAAGCCTCGTTTGGCTGTTCCGCACGGGCAAGGGACTGCCGGGATTTCCGAAAAATTGACGACGTGATAATTGGTAATTTTGCTCATGGTTTCTCCCGATTCAAACTCTTTCAGGTCCTTTGGGCCGACTTTTTTACTGGAGTTCTCCGTCGCAATGTTTGCATTTGCGGTGGATTGCATCTGTTTCCTGACCGCAGTGATAACACTCAAGTTTTGCGAGTGAATCGAGGCTTTTTGATTCGGCAGAGTCGATCATCCAGACGATGAGAATCGTCAACACAATTCCGACGGGAATAATGACCGGGATCAGAAGTATTATCCACCACCAGCTCACAAACAGTCTCCTACTCAGGTTGTCTCTCCTCTACTGTAGCGAGTAGAGACGCTGGCAGTGAGGTTGATTTCAGAATTCGCATTTGCCTGAGTGCGATGATAATTGAGTGGCAAGAACTTTTTCTCGGTCCGAATATTCCTGAGTGTTCATTATCATCCGAGGTTTTTTTCGTTCTTCTACGTCTTCCAGTATTTAATTTCCGACGTGAGAGATACTGTTCCAGTCTGCGTTCACAAGTTCTCGATGGAAAGCGAAAATCAGTTTTCAGTTTTGCTTCACTGACGAAAAAAGTTGGAGTTCTCGGGAATCTTGGTCGGTTCTTGAATCATTGACACGATGGTCCTCGTGTTTGAAAGGAATCTGGGTTGGTCTGAAATTAGGTGATCAAAATGTAGCTACTACTTTGATTGTCGTTGAAACTGACGTTCCAGTCCGACTTACAAGTTGTCATTGAATCCATTGTTAGGGGAATGCCTTGGGAGTCCGAGTTGGATCACCTAAGCGAACAGTAGAACAGTTTGAATCGTCGGAAACGCTGTTTCATTCAGAGTATGCGCGTTTTTAACCCACACATGAATTGATGTTCTAGATTGATCAGAGACAGGTTATTCCGTGTATTGTGAGAGGTACTGAAAGGTTTCCTGTCATTTCTGAGACAGAAGCCGAGAGGCGATATCGGGTTGTAACGGTTATGCCGTAAGGGAGATTTCGGCTCAGGTTGAGGGGAGAAGAATCCGAGAAGAGATCGAGAGGAGCTTTCTTTTCTGATTGACGAAGCGAATTCTCGGCCCGTATAGTAGATTAGAGCAGCATTCGACTGCCGCACCGAGGATCTCCGTCCAGTTTGCCCTTCGGGTACGATTACACTTTTCAGACGTTGAAATCATTATGAATACAGCGGTCAAAATTCTGATAGTCTTCGTGACCGCCTGTTCGTTGTCATTTATGGCACTGGCAGGTGCAGTTTCGTTGGGTGGACCCAACTGGTGGGGACGCACGCAAGACCTGAAAGAGTTTACGTTTGAAGCCAGTGTTGGCGAAACCACCACTTACTCGGCTGCCTACCGCCCGACGGGCGAAAGCGTGAAGTCGGGTTCCGAGTCTCTGGCAGATGTGGTTGTGGCAGCGTTGAACAAAGAGAGCCAAGTGCTGACGGCCAAAGAACAGGAACTCGATCAAAAAATTACTGCCGAGCAGGGCAACATTCAAGCTTTGAAAAGTTATCAGGCAAAAGACGTTGCCGCGATGGATGCCAGAGCGGCCGAGTTTGCTACCGAACTCAAACGCATCAATGATCAAATCAATCAAACCATTAATAACAGTGCGACTCAAGAAGCCGATAGTGTCACTGAAAAATTACAAGCGATGACGGCTCAGGGAGAACTGTTGAAGAAACGACGCGAAGATGTGTTGCGGCTTCGCGATCAATTGGCTTTAGTTCGGACCGACCATGATCGGTTGGCGGAACAGAAACAAGAACTGGGTGACATTCTGGTTTTGTTGGAAGCCAGTATCGCACAATTGGAACGTCGAGCCCAACAACTTCAGGATCGATCAGAATAACGACAATTGGTCAGTGATGACCGTTTTTATAATCAATTACCGTTTCCTCGCCACCGCGAAGGGATAGAGTTATGAGTTTTTTCGGCAAGTTGCTCATTGTTTTTCAAGTGCTGTTCAGCTTTGTTTTCATGGCGTTCGCTGGTGCTGTCTATACGGCTCAAGTGAACTGGAAATCAAAGGCGGATGCCTTGCAGGAGCAGATGAATACCGCAAATCAACAAGCTTCTGAGCAGGCCACGTTGTGGCAGACAGATCGATCGGCTCTCGAAAACCAAGCCAACGATCTGCAGAGCAAATTTCAAACGGCTCAAGCCGACTTCAATAACGCCAAGAATGAGTTGGACGGCTTGCAACGCGATTACGACCAACTGAAGACCATCGAAAAAGTGTTTGAAGCGGAATCGGGGTTGTCGAAAGAAGAAGCCGAATCTCGTCGTGAAGAAGCCTATCGCCAACGCGAAGTGAATAGTCAGCAGAATAAAACATTAGAAGATTTAGTGATTGCTTTGCGTGATGCGAAAGACGAGATCTTTTCCATGAAGAAAGAGATGGAACAGATGGAACGCAAACATATCGCCGCTCTCGAAGATCTTGCCACTTATAAGCGAATGGCTCGTGCGAATGGCTGGTCGCAGGACCCCAAAGAGTATGCCCGAGCACAAGCTCCTGCACCGTTGGTGAAAGGTATTGTTGTTCAGGCCAAAGATGCCAACGATCGCGGAACGGAACGACTGGTTGAGATTTCACTCGGTGAACGTGACGGATTGGTCGCGGGGCATGAGTTATACATCTTCCGACCAGCAGCCCTCAATGAAGGACGACCGATGTACCTCGGTTCGATCCGTCTGGTCACTGTCACACCTAACCGTGCCGTCGGTACGGTCATCGAAAAAGCCAAAAACGGAACTATTTCAAAGGACGATCATGTCACCACACAGCTCTGATAGCCCTGGAATTTACGACGGTTTGTTACTTCTCTCTGTAGGAGCGATCATCGTGGGAATTATCTTTCTGTTCTTGGAGATTCAAGAATACGGCGGTCAGATTGCCCCGTAGTCCTCCCAAATTGCGCAGATCTACACTTTGAGTGAGAGAACCTTCTCCCTGATGGGGAGTCAGCAGAAGTCTAAAGTGCCTCTTGCGACATTTAGAAGAGTCACCTATAAGTCCCGTTCCTGCTTCAGGTTCGGGGCTTTTTTTGTGCGCAGCGAGCCTGAAGCTTTCTTGACATCTTCTGTAGGGCACACGAGCAAGGATGCTCCACCATCTTCGCAACTGGATGACTCCGCAGATCGCCCTCGATCTCGGTACGTCGAACACGCTGATATCCATGCGTGGTGAGGGGGTCGTGTTGAACGAACCTTCCGTGCTGGCGTTACAGAAAGACAACCGCAAGATTCTCGGCAAAGGTGCCGCTGTCGGTAAATTGGCACGTCAGATGATTGGGCGTGCTCCTGAATCCATTCGGACCGTTCGACCTCTCAGTCGTGGTGTGATTACCGACTATGAACTTTGTGAAGCCATGTTGCGCTATTTCTTTCGCAAGGTCTCCGCGACTGGTTGGAGAACTCGTCCGCGCGTCTTGATTCCCGTGACGGGTGGAATCACGATGGTCGAGCGACGCGCGGTGTTTAATTCGGTCGAACGAGCGGGCGGGGGCAAAGTCTTTCTGATTGGTAAAGCGAAAGCAGCCGCCATCGGAGCCGGCTTGCCCATTTCAGAGCCGCTCGCCAGCATGGTCTGCGATATCGGGGGTGGTACAACGGAAATCGGTGTGTTTTCGATGGCTGAAACAATTTCGTCTCAGTCACTACGAATCGCCGGTGATGAGTTCGATCAGGCGATTGTCGATTATTTGCGCGAACGATTTTCGCTACGAGTCGGTATTCCGACAGCAGAGCGTTTGAAGATTGAAATCGGTGCCGCCTTTCCGCTCGAACAAGAATTGTCTCGCGATGTCAGTGGTCTTGATATCGTCAGCGGCATTCCCCGAAAAACGGTCCTGACGAGTGAAGAGATCCGGGAGGCGATTCGTGGACCTCTGAACCAGATTCTCAGTAAAATCAAACAGGCGATTGAAAGTTGTCCTCCCGAATTGGTTTCAGATTTGGCGGAAACGGGCATCGTCATGTCGGGAGGAGGATCGATGGTGCGAGGGATCGATTTGCTGTTTCAGGAGCAGCTTGGTGTTCCGGTGCGACTGGCTTCCGATCCCCTGACGACAATGGTTCAGGGAGCCATGATTTGTGTCGAGCATCTCGACCAGTGGCGAGACAGCTTGGATGATGGTTACGCCGCCGCGTGAAAAGTTTACGGATTCAACAGGAAGCGACAGGATGTCTGCTCCATCACAATCAACTCACTCCAAACGCTCCATTATCGGGTTGCTTCCCGTTTCGTTGTTTGCGTGCTGGTTGATTTCGATGATTCCACAATCCGTCCAGTCATCAGCACGTTCACTGTTACTGGATGCGACGTTGCCCGTTCAATCCGTGAAAAACTGGACGGTTGATTTCCAACATCAATGGACCAGCACCGATCAGCAGGCAGTGTTGCAGTTACAACAAGAGCTACAACATCAGCGAGATGATTATCAACTTGCTTTGCGAAAAAAAGAGTTACAACTTATCTCTGCACTGAATGAAAAAAGTGATCGTCAGAATGCGATACAATCGTCCTTCAATGTTTTGCAGGATCAGTCATGGGTTCAAACGGAAGTTGTTCGTGCGGAAGTATTGTCTGTCTCGCAACTGAAATATCTGCATCGGCAATTGTTGATCGAATCCTCACTGGATAATAAATCACAAACCGATCAGTTGGTTTTGCAGGCATCGACCAAGAATCGCAATCCCGGAGAACAGATTGATAGTTTGATAATCGACCGTGGCGAATTCTCCGGGCTCGGCGGAAGTTTTCCGGTGTTTGCGGGTCAATGTATCGTTGGATCATTGACGGATGTTGGACGACAAATCAGTCGTGTCAGATTGGTCACCGATCCTGAATATCGGGGGCGTGCTCGAATTCTGAGAAAACTCAATGAAGGCTTGGCGTACGGGCCGGAAGGAGTTCTCGAAGGGACTGGTGATGAACTCTGCAAGTTGCGATACATCGGCAAAACGGAATCAGTACGAGTGGGAGATGAGGTTTACACGGCCGACCCGACGACCTCTTCCTCTGCGCCCTTGTATTATGGCCGTGTTGAGAAAGTCGATTTACAACCGAATTCTCACGAATGGACAGTGTGGGTCCGTCCCGGTTTCGATCTCAATGAACTGAATACGGTGCAGATACTCAAACACTCCTTCACGCCGAAGGCTCCGCTTGCGAACTAACCGACATAAAACGAACAAGGAATTGTGAACGAAATGCTTTGGTGGTTATTTATTCCTGCTGCTTATCTGGCTGTTGCGGTCGAAATGACTTGTGCCGATCAGCTTGCGTGGCAGGGGAGTTCCGTCGGGTTCGTTGTTCTATTGTGGTCAGTCGTCGCGATTCGCAGTCATTCCCCCAAAGCTGTTCTGCAGGCGGGAATTCTGGGACTGTTGCGAGATTTGAGTCTCGGTATGCCGTTAGGAGTCTCCTCGGCGGTTTTGATGGTGATTGTCTGGATGGTGGGTTTGATGAAACTGCCATCGCAGCGAACACATCGTTCCTGGCTGTTATGGGGTCTACCGCTCATTGTGACAGCTCTGGCTGCGTTACATGTGGCAGATTCGTATCAAGCCGGGATGAGAGTCAGTCCCGTCAGTATTGTTTCCATCACTCTCCGGGAATCTGCCGTGACGACCGTTGCCGGGTTATTCCTCGGTTTGTTGATGGTTGCGTCTCGTCGTTTGGTTTTGCCGAGATCGATTTCGACTCATACAGAATTCGACACTCACTCATTATTTTTATCGCGTTAGCCTATGCTCAATCAACCGCATCATCCCTTTGAACCCCAACTCACGCCGGAGTCTTGGTCCGCTGGATCGTGGCAGACCGATCAGAATCCGTCTCTGCGCTTGGGACTATTGCTGATGGCGATGACGGTTCCCCTGTTGGCGGTTGCAGGACGTGTGTATTGGTTACAGGCCGAAGTTCGAGACCAGTTTCTCGCGAGGTATTCGGAAACTTACGAAGTGATTGAATCGATTCCGGCAGCCGATGGTCGAATCATTTCTTCAGACGGTCAAGTCTTGGCTCACGATGAAGAATACTTCAATTTAGAAGTCCACTATCGTTGGTTAGAGACGCCCGTCGATCCGGCATGGTTGAGAAGTCAGGCTTACGAGCGTCTCTCAAGAGCCGACCGAAGAGTCCCAGGAAAAATTCAACAGGCTGAGAAAGATGTTCTGAAATCACGCCAGCAATTGTGGCAACATCTCTCGCAACTGACTGGCCAATCGCCAGAAGAATTGTTCCACAAGCGTGAACAGATTCAGACGCGTATTGAAGGCATCGTTCGGCTCGTCGAACAAAAACGTCTCGATCAGAGGTCAACGCAGGAGTCTCTACCGACAGAAGCAGTGAAAGGTGAATGGTGGGAGAGACTGGTGGGAAAAGTTCGGCATGAATTAACGACCCCTCCGTCTCGTGGAATCAAAGAATCACTCATCATTCGCGAAGAACTCGATTATCACTCGCTGATCGAAAACATCTCGTTTGAAGCGGTGGCTGAAATCGAAGCCCACCCGGAAATTTATCCGGGGCTACACGTGACATACGGCACACGCCGAATGTATCCGCATGGCTCACTCGCCTCGCATGTCGTCGGGCATCGTGCGGAGATGGATCAAAATGTGGATGAGGCCAACGCGTCCTCCCTGGGAGTGAATCCGCTCGATTATCGGCATCAGGATCGCCGTGGAATGACGGGAGTCGAGCGTTCCTACGACCGCATACTGCGAGGATTGCGCGGAGAGCGGAAAACGGTCCGCAATCGGCAGGGAGAAATTATGAGTTCAGAAGTGGTTCGTAAACCACGTCCGGGGCAGGATGTGGTACTGACCATCGATTCGGTGTTACAGCATCGCACAGAAGAAATCATTGACAGGAAGTTGCAAGCCGATCCCTCGACCGTTGTTGAAGCAGGAGCAAGTATTGTTGTCATTGATGTGCGGACAGGTGAAGTTGTTTCGTGCGCCAATGGCCCACGTCACAATTTACAGGTCTTCTCGGAATTCGACGCTCAGCTCTGGCAATCTATGATGGACGATCCCCGTCGCCCGTTCTTTCCACGTGCCACCAACATGGCCATCGCCCCCGGTTCGGTTTTCAAAACGGTGACTGCGGTCTCGCTATTACAAAGTGGTAAGGTTGACCCAGATGAACCGTACGCTTGTCAGGGGTATCTCCACAGCCCTCAACGATACCGGTGTTACGTGTATCGTCATTACGGCATCGGTCACGGAGAAATCCGTTTGCGAGAAGCGATTGCCCAATCGTGTAATGTCTATTTCTATCAGGCGGGATTGAGTACAGGGCCAGACGAGATGATCTATTGGGCCGATAAACTCGGTTTTGGACGACCAACGGGAATCGATCTTCCCGGTGAAGCGGGCGGCAATCTGCCTCGTCCCGGCTATCTAGCACCCGGAAGTCGCGACCGTTGGCAACAATCGGAAACCTTGGGGCTCGCCATCGGGCAGTCTCGATTGACCACCACGCCGTTACAAATTGCCCGTTGGATGTCGATCATTGCCAACAATGGTTATGGGTTCACTCCTCGTTTAGTACAACGCACGGGATCTGTGACGACAACGGGCACCTCTCCGCATACGATGTCCACCATGCAACCAATTCCTGGTCTCGATGAAACGACGTTACAGCGGATTCGTGAAGGAATGGATCGCGTCGTCAATTGGCATCGTGGGACCGGTTACAAAACGGTGCGATTGCCCAATGTGCGAATCGCTGGGAAGACGGGAACTGCCGAAGTCGGGGCCGGAAAGCAGGATCATGCCTGGTTTGCCGGATATGTTCCTGTCGACAATCCCAAATATGCGTTTGCCATCGTGGTCGAGCATGGTGGTGGCGGTGGAAGTGCTGCCGGTCCACTCGCGAAGCAATTGGTTCAGTCTTTAATCGACCTGGGAATGCTGGAATCGACGACCGTCAGCCAGAAATGAGCGAACGAGATCTCTGGGTTTGGTGTCTCTCTGACTTGTTGACCGTGCGGGGGAGGTCTAGACTAATTAATTGGTAGCTTCAGAAATCCGAGTGAACGACAGGTCAAATCCGATGTCTCAGCGTGTTGTACTGGCCATGAGTGGAGGAGTCGATAGTTCCGCAGCGGCCCTGTTATTGCAACAACAGGACTGTGAGGTGATCGGTCTGTTTATGCGCTCGGGAGCGACCGAAGAAGAAGTATGTGCCACTGACTCGGGACACATTCTGCCCATCGTCACGACGCCGTCTCATAAGCAGGGGTGTTGTTCGGCGTCTGATGCGGCTGATGCCCGGCGTGTGTCCGATTTGCTCGACATTCCCTTTCATGCTCTGAACTTCAAAGATGCGTTCGGTCGGATCAAGGATTACTTCGCCGACGAATATTTGGCCGGTCGAACACCCAATCCGTGCGTCATGTGTAACAACTGGTTGAAGTTTGGCAAGCTGTGGGGATTCGCACAACAGGTCGGTGCCGACTTTATCGCGTCGGGACATTATGCACGGTTGGAACCGGTAGAAGGAGAAGATCAACCTGCCTTGCTTCGTGGAGTCGATCCGACGAAGGATCAGTCATACGTCCTCTTCGGTATCCAGCGCGAATTGCTGAAACATATTCGCTTTCCGGTGGGTGACAAGCCCAAAACTGAAATCCGCGACTTGGCACGCGATGCAGGACTCCGTACGGCTGATAAACCCGACAGCCAGGAAATCTGCTTTGTCCCCGATAATGACTATGCCGGCTTTCTGGAACGATACCGGGGGACATCGGAGACTTCCGGTGAATTGGTTGACACTTTTGGGAATGTAGTCGGTCAACACGAAGGGTACGAACGTTTCACCATCGGTCAGCGGAAGGGGTTGGGAGTCGCTTTCGGTACACCCCGCTATGTGGTCGAAGTGCGTCCTGAATCTCGACAGGTGGTCATAGGGACTTATGAAGAGTTGGGCTGCGATGAGTTGGAAGCAGATCGCACAAACTGGCTCATCCCCGATGTGCCGACTGAATTTCGTTGCCTGGCACAGATTCGCTATCGTCAAACACCGGCAGAAGCCACAGTGCGGGTGCTGCCTGAAGATCGCTTCCATGTACAGTTTGATGCACCACAACACGGCGTAGCACCGGGACAAGCGGTCGTCCTGTATGAAGGTGACCGAGTTCTCGGCGGCGGTTGGATCTGCTGATCTCACACGCTCTTACTCAGCCGTTTCAGTCTGACGACGCGCACGAAAAAATCCTCATGACACTTTCGCGTCATGAGGATCGGTAGAATTAGAGCTTCAACTTTTAGGGAGCTTAGCGGGTGATTCCAGCAGAAAGGCCCCAACCAACCATGCCCAAGTCTTCTGAGTCATTGTCTTTTGGACCCATCCAGTTTTGTCCTTCAAGGAAGAGACGAGCGAAGAATTGGCTCGAACCGGCAGATGACCGTTTGTATTCCAAACCGGATTGCAGTTCGGTGATGGCGAAGTTCCCGCGATCTTCTCCACTTGGTGTTCCGAATTGAATCGATTGACGAGCCAAGCCATAGAAGCTCAGTGAATCGGTGATGGTACCACGCAAGGCAGCACCAATCATGGGTCCGATTGTGTTGGCATAATCAAGGTTGTCGTCGTGATAAGAGGCTGAGCGAACGCCCCCCATTAACTCTCCGTGCCAGTTTTGGCCAAGACGAAAGCGACCGACGTATTCGACATCGATGGCTTCGAGATCAATAAAGTCACCCTCAAAGCTGTCATCGGAATATTCAAAATAACGGACACGCACGCCACGTCCATTGCTATCCAAATACCCGATCGTGGTCCGTGATCCCGTGTGGAACGATGCTTGTCCACCGGAATTAGGTTCTGAATCACTAGGACGCAATTGCAGCCATTGGACTTCGGCAACGAGTCCCGCACAGGGATTCATCCAGGAATCTTCGCAGCAAGAAGACTGCGAGCAGCACGACTCGGTTGTCGTACACTGTTCCATGGCTTCTACTCGACCACGTAGGTAATCCAGTTCGGTACTGGTCTCCAGCAGTCGTTGATCCAGGCTGTTAAAGGCATTGAAAGAGACAAATTGCTCTTCTGTGATGTCTTGGGCTTGAGCAAATTGTGCCGACATGGCCACAATCGCCAAGCAGATAAAGTTGATCCGTTTCATAGAACATTCCCTTGATTCTGAGCGCGAAACTCTAATTTTGAGTGAAAAATATGCCAGCAACGCGACGTTGTCGTTGCAGATTCGATCACTTACCCTCTATTTGTCGGTAATCACCGAGCCTTCTTCTCACAAAAAAACGCTCTCAGGGGAAAATTGGAGATCATCCGATTTGAATATCGGCAGATTTGGCCGGTCGGCGGCAGTAACCGTTACCATCGGATCACACGACGTTAGCGACTTCTTTGCGTCTCTTCTGAGACTTTGATGAGCCGGAGCTGCTTGAGCTCGTTCCGCTGTTCGAGAGCACTGTTAACAGTGCCGGGAGCATGACGAGTGAGACTAGCAGGCAGCTTCCGACACCGATGACGAGCACCATGCCGACGCTGTAAAGTCCGCGATGAGAAGCGACCATCATGCTGCCGAATCCAATCATGGATGTCAGTGACGTAAGGACGATGGCATTGATGGTAGACGAGGAGGTCTGGTACTTTCCACGTTGCTCGCGGAAGTCATGAATGACGTGGACGCCGTCATCGACTCCAATCCCCAGTACCAATGGCAGTACAATCAAGTTGGCGGGGTTTAGGTCGATGCCCAATAAACCCATCAGTCCGAACATGATCAAGGCTCCACCGATGGGAGGGACCAAGGCGAGAAGTGCGTCTCGACTATTTCGGAAGTCGAGATAACTGGCGATGCCGACGATCATCCCCAGTGCTGTGATCACGTACCAGACCGGATTGAGGTCGATTTGTTTCTGATGGAGAACAATGGCGAGAATGGAAACGGCAACCAGAGGCGGAATAATGCCGATGACTTTGAATCGGGTATCGAGAAAGTCGAGTAACAACACAATGGCAATGACGGCCAAAGCGTAGATGGCGGCTTGTTGATAACTTTGTTTGATTTGACGCGAGGCTTCGTAGTTTTGGAGCGGCGTTCCGGTGGCATCAGGATCGATGGAACGGACCGAATCGACAAATTCTTCCAGAGGTTCGACATCCCAAATCTGGTTGCGCGGGTAAATCTGTAATAACCATTTTCCCTCAGGAGAAACAAATCGACTCGTGAGTTCGACGGGAAGATCGGCCAAACGAACAGGGTCTGAATTCGACGCGGCATACAAGGCTTGGAACTGCCCTAATAACGATGCCTGGAATCGATACTGATACGCTCGGAGGAACTGTTGTTGGCTCATGCCGTTAAGGGCCGAGAAGCGGTCCAGAAAGTCATCCAGTCGACGATAGGCTTCGACAGCAGAAGG
>JAQWSQ010000085.1 GCA_029243145.1 Planctomycetaceae bacterium
GTCCCGATGCTATTTTTCTGCTATCTGATGGTCGATTCAATCACCCCAATACGCCATCTTCTGAAACTGGTTGGCTGCTTCCGGACGGAACACGCTCACAACTGGGTGTCGTGGATGGGATCACCAAATGGATGTCTTCAATCCCAGTCCACACCATCTCTTTTGAGAATCCATTTACCAAGGATTCCATGGCGAAAATCGCAAAGCTCAGTGGAGGTGATTTTCGGTACATCAAAACCCAATCGCATCTTCCAGTCGACTCCGAACGCTTTCTAAAAGCGGTCAAGCAAATAGAGGGCACTTACCGAAGAGAATCCCAATTACCTTCAGAACTGCAACGGCGGATGTCAATTGCCAGAGAGTTGATTGCCGATGGGGAATTCGCGTTCGCTGAGTACATCACCAGACCGGTTCGTGACGCTGACCCATCAGAAATTAAGAATCCGCTTTTACGTCGGGCACTGCTGGATATCATTGATGAAGAGTTAGGAGACAGTCGCTTGGAAAACCTGCAGATGAGTTCTGATGTTGAGGAATGGCTCCTCACGCACGAATCGTAACAGATCCCATTTTCCAACTATCAAAAATGAAATCCGCTATTCGATGCTGCCCGTTGTGGATCACAATTACTCTTAATGCAGACGGGACTTTGATAGCTGTCGATACATTTTCCAATGACCAATTCCCACTTCCATGAATCGGTCACCCACTGTCTGATAACCCAAACGTGTGTAAAAAGGCACAGCCTCTTCACGAGCATGTAATTGTATCTGCTGAAAGCCCCGGATCCGCAGCACCGATTCGATCTCATGTATGAGACGAGAACCCAAGCCTTTGCGTTGGTGATTTTCATGAACTGCCATCTGTCGAAGTTTCGCATCTTCTCGAGACGTGGGAACGATTACCGCACACGCTTGGACCAGCGCATCATCCACAAGAGCAAAATGTAATTCGGCAGACTCCGATTCCAACTCCTCAAACGAAAACGTAAGTCCCAGAGGTGCTCGCAATAAACGATCTCGCAATTCAATCTCGAGATTGTAAAGATTGCTGTTCCACTCTATTTCGATAAATTCCATCTCTTAATTTCCTGACAGCCAGTGACCCAATAACAGTATTCCGACCGAAACCACGATGTTAATCACCACGCAAACGGTAAATCTGATTCGGAAAGATTTCTTATGAGTCTTGTGACGAATTCGGCGACCCGCAATCCAGCCACCCGGCCAACCGCCCAGCAGACAACCCAACAGCAAAGTCCGTTCGGAAATACGAGCCCGACCTTGCACCGCCATTCGTTTGTCCCAAACATACTGTGCAGCGGTTACGCAGCTACACACAGCACTCCAAATTAATATTGTTTCCAGCATATTTGCTCAACGCTCGATTTTATCATTTATTGTTTTTCTTATTTTATTTCGTTGCTTATTCATCGTTACCACAACCAGGCCCTCTTTGCATGTCGCATTTTCCGCTCGATCAAAATCCTGACCTCGATCGTTACTTTGACGAACTTGGATACTGGTTGGAACTGGAGGGCGAAGCTGAGCGCGAACGCATGGCCCGCCGGCGGAGTATCCGATCCCAAACGCATGTCGAAAAGACGGGCGAAACGGTGATTGGGCTCGATATGCACGATCATCAGACCGGCCTGGCTGGCCGTCTACTGTTGGATTTCAGTAAACCAGGAGACCAAGCACTTCCGATGAATCGCTTGAAAGTGGGTTCGCCAGTCGTTGTTTCCGATAACGATAACCCGACGGATAAAGGAGTAGCAGGCGTTGTCAGCCGCCGAAAACACCACACGATTCAGGTTGCTACCGACACCTGGCCCGAAGGCAAAC
>JAQWSQ010000089.1 GCA_029243145.1 Planctomycetaceae bacterium
CGGAAATCGTGCCGGTCGTTCCCTCCCCTGCCCGTCCTCCGGAAGATTGCGATTCGCCCGTGTGCATGATCGCTTTAAGAAACGTGCCGGTGGTCAGGACAATCGCTTGTGCGCGATACTCGGCATCACCGCGAACGCGCACGCCGACGGCTTTTCCGTCTTCGACGAGGAGTTGTTCAATCATCTCCTGTTTGACGGTCAGGTTTTCGTGTTCTTCGATGATCTGTTTGACGAGAAACTGATAGGCCTTCTTGTCTGCTTGAGCACGTGGCGAATGCATTGCCGGGCCTTTGGTGATATTCAACATGCGAAATTGAATACCGGTCGCGTCAATCACACGGCCCATCAATCCACCGAGGGCATCGATCTCACGCACAATTTGACCTTTGGCGACTCCGCCGATGGCCGGGTTGCAGCTCATCTGCCCGATCGTGTCACAGTTCATGGTCAGCAGTGCGGTCTTCGCACCAAGACGTGCCGCGGCAGACGCCGCTTCGGTTCCGGCGTGTCCGGCTCCAATAACAATGACATCATAATGATAGGTGGAGATTGGCATGATTTATAGCCCGTCGGCGCAAGCACACGGGATTCGTATTAAAGCTCGATTACAAAAATGGTGAGCAGGGAACACGAAATCTTGTTCAACGTGTCCTGCTGGGTCAAAAGTGATAGCCACGGCCCGCGGAGCTTGCGCTCCACGGCTATAAAACTATTTTGAGCCTCGACTCGGGTATTGTCTACTCCCGCGGTGTGGCGGAATCCAGAAACAGTTTTGATTGAGGCTTGGAAAACAGTTTGAAACCCCCGATACTACGATTTCCAGAAGAACAAACGAAACAACACACTCATCTCAAGGAGACACATCATGGCTGATATTCGTTCGGGCGCAGTGACACTTAAAGGCAATCCTGTCGATCTCGCGGGTCCAGCACTCGCAGTAGGAGACGCGGCTCCCGAGTTCTCACTGCAATCGCAAGGACTCGAAGAGGTTACACTGGCTTCTTCCGCCGGCAAGACACGCATCATTGCCACCATTCCGTCGCTCGATACTTCCACCTGTCATGCAGAAACCAAGAAGTTCAACGATCAAGCGGGCAGTCTCGACAATACTGAAGTTCTCGTTGTCAGCATGGATTTGCCGTTCGGTCAGAAACGCTGGTGCGGTGCAGAAGGTGTCGAAAGCATCACGACTCTCAGCGGACATCGTTGCACCGGCTTCGGCGAATCGTACGGCGTGTTGATCAAAGGGGGACCACTTGACCGTTGTCTGGCACGAGCCGTGTTCGTGGTCGATGCCAACGACAAAATCACCTATGCCGAGTATGTGTCCGAGATTGCCGATCACCCTGACTACGATGCGATCCTGGCCGCTGCGGGAAGTTAGTAGTCAGTAATTAGAAACTGGCAATTCGAAATTAGAGACAGTGAAACCGGGAGCGTGAAAGCGTTCCCAGTTTTTTTTATAGCCGTGGTGCGCAAGCAAGGCGGGCTGTGTGAGTGACCATGATTCGAATGAGCCCGCGGTGCTTGCGCACCACGGCTATGATTCCTACCCGCTAATATGCGCTAAACCGTCATCGGTGAGGACTCGGCCGCGGGGGGTGCGTTGAATCAGGCCGCATTGTAGAAGGTACGGCTCCACTTCATCTTCGAGCGTATCAGGAGGGATGTTCATCGTGTGGGCGATGGCATTGAGGCCAGCGGGACCACCTGAGAAAACGGTAGACAACACCGTCAGATACTTGCGGTCCTGCCCTTCGAGACCGCGAATGTCGACGCCCCGCATCTCCAATGCTTGCTCGGCAAGTAAGTCGGTGATGATGCCGTCCCCTCGACTCGTGGCATAATCGCGCGACCAACGCAACAGGTTGTTGGCCTTGCGCGGAGTCCCCCGGCTTCGTCGCGCCATCTCGGAGGCCGCTTCGGGAGAGATTTCCGTATTCAGTTTTTTGGCGTTTCGAGAGATGATCTCGATCAGTTCTTCCTGGTCGTAGAATTCCAGATGTTCGCGGTTCACGAATCGGTCACGGAGCGGTGCCGTCAACATCCCACTTCGAGTAGTGGCGCCGATGACTGTGAAAGGTTGAAGTTTCATGTTGATCGTGCGGGCATTCAAACCTTCGCCCAGCGTGATGTCGACGCGGAAGTCTTCCATCGCCGGATAAATGAATTCCTCGACCGCTGCCGGCATGCGATGAATTTCATCGATAAACAAGATGGATCGTTCGGAGGCATTTGTCAGATACGGCAACAGATCTTTGGGGGCGCTGAGTGACGGGCCGGATGTGATTTGGAAATCGACGCCGAGTTCTTTGGGCAGGACCGTGGCAAGTGTCGTCTTGCCGAGTCCCGGTGGTCCGTCGAGTAGTAGATGCGAGAGTGGTTCGTTTCGTTTTCGGGTGGCGTCGAGAATGATACGGAGTCGTTCTACGACCTTGCGTTGCCCCACAACATCGTCGAGCCGTTGTGGACGGAGTTCTTCGTCGTGTCGAAGATCTTCAGCGGAATAGGCGGTCTCCGTGGGGAGGTCAAACGAAGGTTCGTCCTCTTCAGAAAAGTCACCAGATTGAAACACCGGCTCTCTGACCATAGTGGTCCTGCATCCTTTCAGGGAAGTTGGTTCTGAGTCAGTATGCTCACAATACGCCATCCGGGCCAGAGGGTAAAGATCGCGGAATATTAGACACGAAGCATTCTTAGTAGTTTTCGCGAAAGGTCTGCTGTCCACCGCATAAATGATTATAAGTCGTCGCATAGAGCATCATCACAAACGGGATTGCGACAATGAGCCCGAAGCCAAACAAAAGTGCTCCGACGAATAATGCTGCCATGCCAATGATTCCAAGGAGAATCACCGAGAGGTAATTGCCGCTCATCATGCGGCGAGAATTGGAGACGGCGGTCAGCACATCGCAATCGAGGTCGATTAAGTTCGGTACGGACCACATCAGCATCAGCGACACGATGAATGAACCGATCCCGATCACAAAATACCCCACTGCAAAAAGTGCAGGCTCACCAGATGCAACTGCCGCAATCATGATGATGACACCTGGAATCGCGATGGCGAGGCTGATCACTGCGAGCAAGAGATTACACAAGATGGTGCGTCCGAGAAATGGGCTTCCTGTGTACAGATCGGTGATCTGCGCACGTTGATTGCGAATCAGTTTGAGAAAGAAGATGATGATCCCGATGCTTAACCAGATGTTGGCAAGAATGATTGCCGCATAGACGATGATTGCTGCCAGAACAGTCAAGATCGGAGAGATGAAGACGAGTGTAAATGAGGCAAATAAGCCCATTCCTCCCACAATCGATATACCAAATGTGTTGACGATGTGCATCAACAATCCACCAACAGCGAGACCAAAATTGTGACTGAAGGATTGGGTGACACTATTCAGAACTTCGCCTACCCGTATTTTCTGACCCGGCGTAAAGCCTCCGTCAGTGAACTGCTCGTCGATCGATTCGCCACACGCGGGACAAGAACTGGCCGAACTCGGAACAGCCGTTCCGCACATGGGACACGGTTCTGTGGGTTTGGGAGCCGCTTGAAAAGAATACGGCGATTCGTCCTGCGTGAAGGGATTCTCGGGCTCTGATGATCGTTCGGGAAGAGGAACCAGAATGGGTTCACCGCAATCGGGACATTTCCCGGTTTTCCCGGCCTTGTCCTCTGACGCTTTGAGGGACTTTCCGCAACCGCCGCAGTTGAATTTAATCGTCATCAATCAGTCTCGCGAGTCGTATGGTGTTGAATTTAACATCGCTTGAGTTTACACACGACGAGAGCAACATGACATGAGAAAGTTTCTCAGATTGAGCAACTCACCCTTCGGCATTCAGGACTTCCTGGACGTCATCAGGAATCGTGAAATTACCGATGACGTTTTGAACGTCGTCATTGTCTTCGAGGGCATCGATCAATTTCATGACTTTGCGAGCGGCGTCTTCGTTGAGTTCGACTTCGGTGTCGGCAATTTGAGTCACTTCGGAGATTTCAGTTTTGATACCCGCTTCTTCGAGAGCCGAGTTCAATTGGTCAAAATCTTCGAAGGCGCTGGTGATTTGAAATCCGCCATCAATTTCTTTGACATCATCGGCACCGTTATCCAACGCCAAGTCGAAGATCAGTTCTTCGGTCGTATTGCCGGGGGCGATGGCAAACAATCCCTTGCGCTGGAACATGTAGGCCACACATCCACTGGTGCCCAGATTACCGTTATGTTTTTCAAAGAGGAACCTGATTTCACCTCCGGTGCGATTACGATTTTCGGTGAGGGCTTCACAAAGAATCGCGACACCTTCAGGACCGTAACCTTCATAGACCAACGATTCGTATTGATCGCCACCCGACTCTCCGCAACCTTTTTTAACGGCCCGGTCGATGTTGTCGTTGGGCATACTGGCTTTACGCGCTTTATCGATGGCGTAGCGAAGAGTGAGGTTCATGGCGGGATCGCCACCACCGGTTTGAGCGGCCACGATAATTGCGCGGCTCAATTTGCCAAACAGCTTGCCACGCTTGGCGTCGATACGCCCTTTTTTGTGAGCAATATTGGCCCAGTGTGAGTGGCCCGCCATGTTGGATCGCTCCCGAATTTATAGATGAATAAAGGAAATGTGGATTATGATGAGCGACTCATCATCTCTGAAATTACTCGGTCGATTCTTGCGGCTTCGCTTTAGTGTCTGTTTCCGTACTCTCTTTGACGACGGGAGCTTCTTCTTCGGGCAGTCCCAGTTTTTTGCGAATCTTGTTCATCAATTCCAAGTCGGGATTGTCGTCGGCCTTGGCCTGTTTCAGGGCGGTCTCCCAGGACTCTTTGGCCTTATCGGCGTTCCCCATTTTTTCATAGACATCGCCAAGATGATCCCACAGCGTGGAGTCTCCATCTTCCGAGCCTTCCACCGCCTTCAGCAAATATTCGAGTGCTTCGTCGAGTTTGTCACGTCGAAAAAGAACCCACCCAAGACTATCCAGATAAGCATGATTCTCGGGCTCTGCTTTGAGAGCCAAACGAATCATTTTTTCTGCCTGTTCGAGTTTGACATTTTGATCCGCATAGAGATATCCGAGATCGTTGTTGACCGAAGGGTCGCTGGGATCGTATTCATAGACTGATTCCAGAATCTTTTGCCCAGCCGCTGTGTCACCCTGCTCGACAAGAATCGCGGAAAGGAGAAAGTGGCATTGCTTGAGAAGATTGTGGAGTTGCGAGTCTTTTTCAAACTCTCGGAAATTTTTTTCCTCTATTAAAGATTCAAAAATAGTGATAGCCGCTTCAGGATGACCGTTTCGCCATTCCAGCCAAGCTCGACGATATGTTAGCAAAGGGTTTCCGGGCATTGCATCTTGAGCACGAGTGATTGTTTTCAGGGCTTCTTTGCGATCCCCTGCTTCTTCTTGGTCGTACGTAATGGTCATCAATGTTTGAGCCAGCATTTGACCGTAGGCCGCTTTCAAGCGAGGATTTCCGGGAGACTTCATCGCTTCTTCAAGAATCTCGGCAACCAGCAGCGTTTCTTCCTGTTCGGTCAGGTATTGAATCAATTGAGCAGTCAGTTGCGTGCGTTGAGCCGGACGAAAGTCCATTGCCATTTTGTAGAATTCGACCACATACTCGGTCCGTTTGGAAGCTGCCGCGAGTCGCCCGATGATATACGCTTCCGGGAAATTGAACTTGCGGGACCCCGCTTCTTTTTGTGCTCGCGCTGCCACCACAAGTTTCTTCATAAACTCTTCGTGATCGCTGACCTGTTTGAATTGCTCCTCGATTCCATCGACATTGCGGCCCAAACCTAGCAGGCCGGATAACGCACCAAGCCAATCTTCGGCCCGTCCTTCTGAGAAGTAAACGTCCATCAAACCTTGATAACCTTCGGGGTCGGCACCACGACCGATGGCTTTTTGGAATAGCTCGATCGCTTTCGCATTTTCATCGCGCTGGCGATACATGTTGGCCAAGGCATAGATGATGAAATTATTGTTGTCGTCGTTTTGCTGTAGCTCTTCCAGTTTGGCTTCGATGTCAGCTTGTCGATCAAGAGCCGTGTAGATTTCAGTCAGCAGTTGATAAGGACCAAGCCCTTGCGATTGTAATTTCTTATTGAGATAGGGTTCGAGTTCTTCGATCGCGCGTTTCGGCTTCTTCTGAGCGAGGAAAATCTTTGACTTGAAATAGCCAATCTCTTCTGTCTTCAATCGTGGGTTGTCGGCAGCCTTATCGAATGCCTCTAACGCCAACTGGTATTTTTTTGCGTCGAGAAAGATTTGACCGGCGGTATCGTAGGCAAAGTTCTCATCCGCCATCAAAACTCGGACCGCCTGTTCATTCAGACCGTATCGAGTTGGCTCAGCAAAGGCTTTCATGATCACTTCATACGTCTCTGCCGCTTTTTCGAGCATCCCGGCGTTTCGATAGAGCGGGCCGAGTTCCATCAACAACAGCGTGTGCTTTTGCGATCCTTTTTTCAGGTCGGGAGATTTGAGTGCGTTCTCAAACGCATCAATCGCTTGGACGACCTGTCCTACTCGACGTCTTAATGTTCCGAGAAGTTGTAGAAGCTGACCATCATCGGGAGCGTGTTTCAGTGCTTGGAGTAAAAGCCCTTGAGCTGATTCAGGGCGATTGAATCGAATGTTGAGCATGATTAGCGAACGGTAAGCCTCGATGGCTTGAGGATCGATCTCAATCGCCTTCGCGTATTCACGCATTGCGTCCTGAAACTCGCCGCGCTTTTCCAGCAGAACGCCGTGCATGTAATACGCACCGGCATCAATTTTCTTTTGCGCTGCGGGCGACCGCTTTGTGGTTGGGTCGAAGGGAAGCAGATTTTCAGGAAGTTCGCCGTCTAAGGACTCCAGAAGTGGAGGCGGCTCGGGAGAAGTAGATTCCTCAGCACTCATTGCCGAACGCAATGGCGTGAGCATCACCGAAAATATCAACAGGAACCGAATCGTCGTGTTCATCGAAATCATGCAGATCGCTCCATCCTGAGGTGAGTTTTCTTCGAGGCAGCATTCTTCCTGCTATGCTTCAGCCCTGAAGTCGCGCTATTAACGTGGGAGTTATTGTCAAAGTTTCGCGTATGAGGCGATTTCTTGTCAAGCTCTCTCCGGCACTCATTATATGAATCACTTCTTCCGTGTTGGAGACTTCGTCGCCTTTTTGGTGGTTTTCTTGGGATTCTTTTTGGCGGCGGGTTTTGTGGCGACTTTTTTAGGAGTGCTTTTCGTGGCCGTTTTCTTTTTGGCAGCTTTCTTCTCCACTACTTTCTTCTTAGCAGATTTCTTCTTAGCAGCTTTGGGTTGTGTGGCTTTTTGGGGGGGGACTTTTTTCTTCTTCTTACGTTTGCCAGATTTCGCCGAAGCGATGATTTCGTCCAGTTTTGCAGGTGCTTGTCTCGGATCGAATTCGTCGTCAGTGTAATCGAGTTCGTTCAAAACGACTTCGCGAATTTTGGGCTCAATGGAAAGGCTTTTCAACAGGCTGGCAAACAAAGGAACATCAGCTTTGCGGACGGCTGCTTTCAAAGTTTCGGCCGCCGATCCCACTTTTTCCTTCCGTTCCAGTAACCCGAGGCAAGTCGCCGTTTCATGCATATAGTCGTCTAGGGGAACCAAGTGCGAGTCCAACGCATTTTGCATCACCCAATTGACAATGAACGGCGTTTTATGAGGGATTTTGTTAAGGTGTCGAGCCGCAAGATCCTGAGTCTTTTTACGAATAACTTCAAAGTCGAAGACATATTTCTTTTCGAAGATGAATTGCAGAATGGAGCGGACTCGAAGCGCACGCCAATCAGGATCGGCCATGCCTTCAAAGACGGCTTCCAGCTCGGTGATTGAGCTGACACGCACTTCGTTCCAGTCATGAAAGACTTCAAGCAGTCGATCATAATATTGCTGGGCGCGCTCATATGACTCATTTTCGAGACAAGCAGCAAACACCAGACTCTCCATCACAGGAAGTTCGATCTTGGGAACCGATCCGTTGTAACGTTTTTTTAGGGCGATCGTCAGCTTTTTACAAATTGCCTGTTTATCGGAGGCTTTAATTGAGCTCGCTGTTGCCATCGTGTTCCTTTCGTCTCGGTAATTCATCCCAAGGGATCGAGAATCCTGAGATCATTGATTACAGTCTGTTGGCGGATCTTCGGAAAGGGTCTGTTAATGATCGAGCATTGTCTCGTCATCGCGCCGTGTCTCTTCCACATCATTCTCGTCTTTAGACTCGTTGTCTGGGATGACGCTGCGAAGAAGTTCGGCCGCTCGAATGCTTTTCTTGACCCCTTCGTCAAGCTGAAATTCTAAAATCGGTGTGTATCGCAGGTTCAGATCGTCGGCGATTTTCGACTGTAGAAAACCGCGGGCAGATTTGAGGCCGTGCATCGTGAGTGATTGTGTTTTTTCGTCTCCCATCACGGAGACAAAAACCTTGGCATGCCTCAAATCACCACTGACTTCCACGCCCAGTACGGTCACATTTTTCACGCGGGGATCTTTCAATCCGAACAGGATCTGCATGCTTACGGTTTCCCGGAGTGCTTGTGCGACCTTGAGTGTCCTGCGTGATGTCATAGTCGACTCGTAACCGCAAAAAATTGGGAGAGTGGTGGTGATGATTGGAGTGATGATGGCTGGAATTAAGAGAGGTCTCTCAGGCCAGCATTATTCGTCGGAGTCCTTAGCCTTAGAGTCGTCGGCCGTTTTCGCGGGGACATCATCCAAGCTTCGCTTCCTCTCTTCAATGCGGAAGGCTTCGAGGAGGTCGCCTTCCTTAATGTCGTTAAATCCATCGAGACGGATACCACATTCCATTCCTTCACGGACCTCTTTGACATCGTCTTTTTCGCGTCGCAAAGACGCAATTGGATAATCGTTAATGATCGTTTGGTCGCGAATGACATGGACGTGGCAATCGCGTCCAATATTGCCATTGAGTACACGGCAACCGGCAATCATTCCTGATCGGCTCACACTGAAAGTTCTCAAAACCAACGCACGCCCCGCGGCAATTTCGACCCGTTCGGGAGACAGCATTCCTTCCAAGGCATCACGAATATCCTGAATCAATTCGTAGATGATTTTGTATCGGCGTATTTCGACGCCTTCCTGGTCGGCAAGAGCGGCCGCTCGATCTTCGGCAATCACATGGAATGCCATGATGATGGCAGAACCGGCTGCGGCGAGATAGATATCACTCTCATTCACACCGCCAACGCCTTCATGGATGATGTTCACACGAACTTCGGGGTGATCAAACTTTAACAATTCGCTACGGATCGCTTCGAGCGAGCCGGGCGTATCGGCTTTCACAATCAAAGACAAATCTTGAACTTTACCTTGGCGGATGGCGCCGAGAATATCTTCCAGGCCGGCCGGCACTTTGATACGAGACAGAACCTTTGTGCGATCAAGATGTTGACGCTCGTCAGCAATCTCACGGGCACGTTCGATGTCTTCCATGACGAAGAATTTATCGCCCGCACCGGGGACCGAATCGAATCCTGAGACCTTCACGGGTAAAGAAGGAGGAGCTTCTTTGATCTCTTCGCCACGATCATTATAGATTGCGCGAATACGACCGAAGGCACCACCACACAGCACATCGTCACCAATTTTGAGCGTACCGTCTTTGACAATGAGCCAGGCAATCGGGCCACGTCCTTCATCACGAAAGGCTTCCAAGCACACGCCCACTGAAGGGCGATCATAGTTGCCTTTGTATTCTTGCAGTTCAGCGGTCAGTAATATTGTTTCTAGTAGGTCGTCGAGACCGTCACCAGTTTCTCCCGAAGTGCGGACCACTTCGATGTCGCCACCCCACTCGGAAGGAATGATTTCATGTTGTGCGAGTTCCTGAAGAACTCTCTGCTCGTTGATGTCCGGTAAATCCATTTTGTTCATTGCGACAATGATCGGCACACCCGCGTTTCTGGCGTGGCTGATGCACTCGATTGTTTGAGGCATGACGCCATCGTCGGCGGCCACCACGAGAACAATAATGTCCGTCACGTTGGCTCCACGAGCACGCATTTCGCCAAACGCAGCGTGACCCGGTGTATCGACAAATGTGATTTTCTTGTCGTTATGCTCGACCTGATAAGTTGAAATGTGTTGTGTGATGCCGCCTGCTTCACCCGCGGCGACATTGGCCGCGCGGAGTTTATCGACGAGTGTGGTTTTTCCATGATCGACGTGACCTAAAACTGTCACAATCGGAGGACGTTCTTGTAGTTCGTCCTCTGGAAACTTCTGGTTGAAGATTTCTTCGAGTTCTTCTTCGATATGGATTTGCTCTTTGATGGTCAGATCGACGCCATGCTCCATGGCTAGCATTAAAGCGGTCTCTTCGTCGACCATTTCGTTGATTGTGACCATTTCGCCTTGCTGCATCAACGTTTTCATCAAGTCGCGAGCAGGTCGCCCAAGTGCTTCGGAGAGTCCTCGCAGATTGATTGGTAAGGCAATCGCGGCTTCTGTTTTGAGTTGGACTGGTTGCGATTTACCACGTCGTCGAGAACGTCGCATCGGACGTGATCGCTGACGAACAC
>JAQWSQ010000132.1 GCA_029243145.1 Planctomycetaceae bacterium
CGTCGAGTATCGCTCGACATCACGGGAACTCTGCCCACACCGGACGAGGTTCGATACTTTGTCAACGACGCTTCCTCCGACAAACGAAAACACAAGATTGAAGACCTCCTGAAATCTCCCCCGCATGCCGATTGGTGGTCAATGCAACTGGCCGACCTGACCGGTAGCAACTCGCAATATCTCGGCACGACCGACATGAATACACCCGCCTCCATCCAATGGAATCAATGGTTGCGTCGTCGTATTGCCGACAATATCGGATGGGATGAAATCGCAGCCGGGATCGTTCTTGCCCGCAGTCGTAAACCGGGCCAAAAGTACGAAGAGTACGCGGCTGAACAGAGCCGATTTCTGAGTCGGCAGGATCCCACAGATTACACCGCGCCCGACAATCCCATGCATTATTACTGGTTCCGCAGCAATAATCAGCTACCGACTGATCGTGCTTTGTCCTTCGGATATGTGTTTATGGGAGTGCGGTTGCAATGCTCGCAATGCCACAAACATCCCTTCGACCAATGGTCGAAACAGGACTTCGAACAATTCACGCAGTTTTTTACACGGGTCAAAGCGGGCATCGCCCCCGGTGCGAAAATTGTTCAAGCGACTCTCAAAACCAAACTCGGTGTTCCCATAAAACTTGACACGGCAGCACTCCGGCGACAAATGTACCTGCGGGTTTCCGCAGAAGGATTACCGATTCCCTGGAATGAAATTTGGATCGAAAAGCCAGGAGAGAAACCACAAATCGCCAAGCTGCTCGGCGATCAGGAAATTGACCTCAATCAATATGATGATCCTCGTGAACCCTTGATGGCCTGGTTGCTCGGCGAAGACAATCCCTACTTTGCCCCGGCGATGGTCAATCGCATCTGGGAACATTACTTCGGCGTCGGAATCGTCAGCCCGCCAGACGACTTCAACATGGCCAACCCTCCAAGCAATAAAGCATTGCTGGGATGGTTGAGCAAACGCTTTATCGAAGAAGGTTATGATATGAAGTGGTTGCACCGCACTATTGCGAATAGTCATGCTTATCAACGTAGTTGGCGAACCAATGAAACCAACAAAACTGACGAACGGAATTTCTCTCACGCCTTGATTCGACGGTTGCCAGCGGAGGTCACCATTGACGCCATTCAACAAGCGACCGCGAATCGTGGGCGACTCGAAACCTGGTCGTCGAACACCAAGGGTCGCAAGATTACTCAACACCCCAAATCGATTCAAACCCGAGGGATCGATTATTCACTTCTGGTCTTTGGAAAACCTTTGCGGACAACCAATTGCGACTGCGAACGCCAACAATCTCCGACACTCTTACAATCGTTGTATCTCCGAAACGATCACGAAGTCAATGAATGGTTACAACGCAAGGATGGCTGGCTGCTGGAAACGGCTCACGAATTGAATCAATCGCTCACTTCAGAGACATCTAACGCAGTGTTGTTCCAACCAAAATCGGGGACCGAGCCTTCCATTCCTGAATTTGAGCAACTGATCCGCACTGCCTATTTAAGAACCGTCAGTCGTGAACCCACGGAACAGGAATTGTCCCGCAGCCGGGAACATTTAAGATTGTCCGAGAATACCGTCGAAGGACTGCGTGATCTCATGTGGGTACTTATCAACACGCAAGAGTTTTTGACGAATCATTGATCGAGAGAAGTTATGACGAACCACATCTCACGACGCGGAATTTTGCAAGCCGGGGTTCTCGGAACAACAGGGCTCTCGCTACCCAATTTTCTCAGGCTTGCGCACGCCGAAGGACAGAACGCTCCCTCTGCCGATGCCGTCTTATTTCTGAATCTTGCCGGTGGTCCCGCCCATCTCGACACACTCGATATGAAAGAAAACCTTTCGGCAGAAACCAAAAGCGAATTCTCTTCCATCTCTTCAAAAATTCCAGGACTGGCGGTCTGCGAACATCTTCCCAAACTGGCTCAATCGATTGACCAATTCACGCTGATTCGTGGCATTTCTCACACCACGGGAGACCATCCGCAAGGACAGGCTTATATTGCCACCGGTAATCGCCCCGGCCCGGCACTCAAATACCCTTCATACGGTTCGATTGTGATGAAAGAGCTGCCGGGCGATCCCGATCTTCCACCTTACGTGGCGATTCCTCAAACCGAATGGTCGGCTGGGTATATGGGAGATGGCTTTGCCCCGTTCAAAACCAATGCGATTCCTAAACCGGGAGAACCGTTTTCGGTTCGCGGTATCTCACCCGCTGCGGGCGTCACAGTCGACAAGATCGAGCGGCGAGAAAAACTACTCGCCGACCTCGATACCCGCCTGCGCGAGGCCAACACCGACAGCCCGCTCCTCGAAGCGCTTGACACTTTCAGCGGGCAAGCATTCAACATGATCACTTCTGACAAAACGCAACTGGCATTCGATGTCAGTCGTGAACCTGACAGCATCCGAAAGTTGTTTGGTAGCGACGACGTTTCGCAAAGTTTGCTGTTAGCGACTCGATTGATCGAGTCGGGCGTGAAATTTGTCACGGTGACCAACCAAGGATGGGATACGCATCTGGATAACTTTGAAGGCCACCAGCGACTAATGCCTCCCATCGATCTTGGACTGACGGCTGCCGTTACCGCTTTACGAGAAAAAGGGCTGTTGGAGCGGACATTGGTCATCGCGATGGGCGAATTCGGGCGAACTCCCAAAATCAATCAAAACGTGGGTCGCGATCACTACCCGCGTGCTAACTGGTGTCTCATGACGGGAGGAGGCGTCAAACCGGGACAACTCATTGGCGCGACGGACGCCAAAGGGGAAGGCCCGACCGACGACACCGACATCCATCCCGATGATCTCGGTGCCTCCATCTTTCACGCATTGGGAATCGATCATCATAAAGAGTATTACACACGCACCGGACGCCCGGTGAGTCTCATACCCAACGGCCGCGTCATCCAGGATCTCTTCGGATGAATGCTGACTCACCACTGCTGTTTCTGGCGTGTACTTGGAAGCACATGTGAATCTCGTTCTAATGATTTCTTTGACTTCTGACAGTAACACTCCGCCACCTTACAATCTTCAATATCATGCCCACCATCACAAATCTGATCGCCAAAGACATTCGCTTCCCCACATCGCAGGAACTTCATGGCTCTGACGCCATGAATCCTGATCCTGATTATTCCGCCGCTTATGTCATTCTGGAGACGGATGCCGACGGCCTCGAAGGGCACGGCATGACCTTCACCATCGGTCGTGGGAATGAATTGTGTGTCCAAGCCTGCAATGCACTCGCTCCGCTGGTTGTCGGGAAAACACTCGAAGAGTTCACTGCCGATATGGGCAGGTTCTGGAGAATGATCACCGGCGATAGTCAACTTCGCTGGGTCGGCCCTGAAAAGGGAGTCATTCATCTCGCGACGGCTGCCGTCGTGAATGCGGTTTGGGACCTCTACGCGAAAGTGGAAGAGAAACCCCTTTGGAAGTTACTCTCCGACATGACCCCTGCAGAGTTGGTCAATTGCATCGATTTTCGTTACATCACCGATGCCCTCACCCGCGAACAGGCGCTCGAAATCCTCGAACACTGCGAACCGACCAAGGCCCATCGCATAGGCTACCTCGAAGAGCACGGCTATCCATCGTACACCACCTCCGCTGGTTGGCTGGGATATTCGGACGAACAATTGCGTTCGTTGTGTCAATCACTCAAAGAGCGCGGCTGGAAAGTGTTCAAGATCAAGGTTGGTCGCGATCTGGAAGACGATATACGCCGAGCGCGCATCATTCGCGAAGAGGTCGGCCCCGACGCGCGCATCATGATGGACGCCAATCAGGTCTGGGATGTGCCACAAGCGATTGAATGGATGAAGCATTTGGCTCAGTTTGATCCGTGGTTTATTGAAGAGCCGACCAGCCCCGACGATATTCTCGGACACGCGGCCATCGCTGAAGCCGTCTCTCCTATTAAAGTTGCCACGGGAGAACATTGTGCCAACCGGGTGATGTTCAAACAGTTCATGCAAGCGGGTGGCATGCAGATTTGTCAGATCGATAGTTGCCGACTGGGCGGCGTGAACGAAATCCTGGCCGTTCTCTTGATGGCGGCCAAGTTTGAGATCCCGGTCTGCCCCCATGCGGGCGGCGTGGGACTTTGCGAATACGTCCAACACCTTTCGATGTTTGACTTCATCAGCGTGAGTGGATCTCTCAAAGATCGCATCACAGAATACGCCGACCATTTGCACGAACATTTCATCGACCCGGTTGTGATGAAGGACGGCTGCTATGTGCCACCAACCGCTCCGGGATACAGCATCACGATGAAAACGACATCCATTTCCGATTACGAATACCCACACGGCACCGCATGGAATTCAAAAATTGTGTGAGGGCGATGATCTGAAGTGGGAAGTAGGTTGGTGTCAGTCGAGTTCAGTTTTGTAAAGCCGGTTCCACCGGCCATGAATCGCTAATTTAGTTTAGACTGGGCAGCGAGACGTAACCCGGCATTTGTTCGCTTTATTGTTGAGATACGCTATCGCGTCAACCTACTGTTTGAATAAGAACTGATACATGCCCACGCAAGCGAGAGCATGGCACCCGGCAAACAGGTCAAGTTCGCCGTGATGATAAATTGAATGTTGGTTTCATCGTCTTTATCAGTCACAATTGAGAAGCTTCAATACTCCACTCTCTTAATTTGATTTGCTCCATGCCCGCCACGCCACAAATCAGCTTTCAACAGGCTCTCGCTGATCGACAACTTGCCGGAGACGCATCTGCCGATCCCGAGCGTGTGCCGGAACTCGTTGATCAGATTCTCGAATCGGCGAAACAGCACAACGCGACCGATATTCACCTGATTCCACGGGAATCAGGGTTGGAAATGAATTGGCGCATCAACGGCGTATTGCATCTTGTGGCCGAATTCCCGCAGGCTCTCAAAGCCAATATCATCTCTCGTTTGAAGGTGCTTGCCGAATTATTGACTTATCATACCGATGTACCTCAGGAAGGGCGGATACAGAATCGGGAAGCCGGATCTGAGGTACGTGTGAGCACGTTCCCGTCGATGTTTGGTGAGAAGGCCGTCATTCGGCTGTTTGTTGGCTCGGGCGAATATCGCACGCTCTCTTCACTTGATTATCCCGCCGAGACTCTCGAACAACTTCAACAAAATCTCTTTGAGACGAGCGGCGTGATCATGCTCACCGGTTCTTCAGGATCGGGAAAGACAACGACGGCTTACGCCTGTCTCAGAGCGATTGCCGAAGATTCTCCCATTCGTCGTGCGATTTCAACATTGGAAGATCCCATTGAAGCCGTCATTCCGGCGGCGAGTCAATCGCAAATTCGTCCAGCCCGCGGGTTTGATTACGGGGTCGCGGTGAAGTCCTTATTGCGTCAAGATCCTGAAGTCATTCTCGTAGGTGAAATCCGCGATCAGGAAACGGCACAACTGGTCTTTCAAGCCGCGTTGACCGGGCATCTGGTCATCACGACGTTTCATGCGGGAAGTGCGGCAGAAGCGGTTTCGCGATTACTCGACATGGGGATCGAGCCGTATCAACTGACAAGCGGCCTATTGTGTGTTCTCAATCAACAACTGGCACGCAAACTGTGCGAGTGTGGGCAACCAAGTTCCGATGAGCAGGACCGGTTAGGGCTTGAGGTCGAACAAGTGCGTGTCGCGGTCGGCTGCGAACTTTGTGACGGCACGGGTTACGCGGGCCGGTTTCCCATCCTGGAGATGCTGACTCTCAACCGCACCAAAGTACGCCAAACAATCTTGGCGCATCGAGACTCCAACGAGATTGAAGCCGCGGCCCTTGAGTCGGGAATGAACTCTCGGTGGCAAATGGCAACCGCAGCCGTGAACGCCGGTAAAACATCTCCCGCGGAAGTCCGGCGAATTCTCGGTTTTCGCGAGCGTTTCGAGAGTTAGTCTCCATTCTGGCTCTCTTCCAAGGATCGACTCTGAAATAATCGTTGACAAATAGATACCTGGGGATGACCATGTGGGTTGGTGAGGGAGTTTTCATTTTAAGGATGACGTTCGTCATTGTTTTCTCACTATGGTTCTCCTTTCGAGAAATCTGCCACAATCCCCTGAAAAATTGAGATCGCCAAGATCTAGTCACTCACCGTGTTCGTTAGATCTAAGTCTCCACTCCAGAATCGTGCACAAAATTGGCGCAGAAGTTCCTTCTGTGTCGTTCATCGAATTCGTTTGAAGCAACCTGCGCTTGTCTGACTCAGCATCGTCAACTCCAAAATCATTGAAAGCCGATCAATTCATCGCCTTGAACGAGGAGATTACATCGCTGCTGCGAGCCGGTATTCCACTTTCTCTTGGCTTGCATGGTTTTTCGTCTTCCGTTTCTGGTCGTTTGCGGGTCTATTCGCGTGCATTGGCCGACGAGATTGATCGTGGAAAATTGTTACACGATGCGTTGGCCGCCGTCGATCAGAAGATGCCGACGACTTATCAGGCGATCCTGGCAGCGGGTGCCGAATCGGGACAACTTGCCGATGCCGTGGAATCAGTGGCTCAGTACACACGCCGCGCGCAGGAAACCCGCAATCAAATTACGCTGGCGATGATCTATCCCACTTTGGTGGTGATGCTGGCGTGGTTTCTGTTCTGGTCGTCATGTCTCTATATTCTGCCCAGAATGAGGGTGGTTTTTGCCGGGTTCGGAATGGAAGGTTCTGGGGCCATTCATTTTCTCAGCAAGTTACCACGTGAAGTGACTCGTCTCGGATGGGTTCCGTTAGTGGTAATGGGAGCGGCCCTTGCGATGAGTCTTTATCGAGTCCGCTCTCGCGGTTATCGGGGAGCTCTCGATTATGGGTGGTGTCGGTATCTTCCGGGAGTCGCCCGCTTTGTCCGTTATTCGCATTGGTCGACGTTCACTCATTTCGCCTCTCAATTGATGACATACGGCGTTCCCGAATCGCGTGCATTAACATTGGCGGCTCAAGCGACGGGAGACCCCGCATTGATGGCCGATGCAAACCGCTGGTCAGATGCCGCCGAGCAAGGCAAGTCACCAGCCGATGAACTGCCCGCAGGTCGCGCGTTGCCCCCGTTTCTTGTGGGGATGATGAGAATTGGATCGCGTCAGAATTCATTGCCGTCCACGTTGGCACATTTGTCCGATATGTATTCTCGCAAAGCCGCGTTGAGTAGCGACCGCTTTCAAACCATTTTTCCAATCGTGATCGTTGTCGCGATCGCGGGAACCGCCGTTTTGTTATATGCGTTAGCATTGTTTTACCCCATCATCGAATTGATGACCAATTTGGCGTAACTTTTTCAAACAATCTTGTATGCCTCGATATCAATACAAAGCGATCAACCAAAGTCGGCAACCTGTTTCGGGTGACCTGGAAGCAGATTCTTTGCACTCCGCACAGGAGCAACTCACCCAGGAAGGGCTTGCTGAGATCACTTTGCAGATGGTAAACGCCGCGGATCAATTGTCGCGTGAAAAGTCCGACGATGAAGCCGCCAATGTGGTGTTTAGTGACGAGAATGTCGAGGAGTTGGGAGAAGCGTTCGCGTCGCTCACACGTGCTGGTTTACCGTTAGAAGCGGGCTTGCGCATGATGGCCGAGGAGCATCCTTCGCCCCATATCTCTCGGGCGTTACTGTCTCTCAGCCAACAGCTTGAAGCGGGGAAGACATGGGAAGAAATCTCGGCATCATCGAGCCAGCAATTCCCCCCGGTATTGAGCGAACTGTTTCAATTGAAACTGCCTCCGCAGTCGTTCTCTGAGCTATTGAGTCGGTATTTTGCGATCACACAATCAGCATTTCAGACACACCGGAAAATTTGGAGTGGACTGCTATATTCGCAGGTGATCCTCCTTTCGATTGTGTTTGCGATGGGCTTTATCATGATCGGTATTGTTCCCAAATTTAAAGCCATCTTCCTAGGATTTGATACCGAACTTCCCGAGATCACAGTGACGGTCATCACTCTTGCCGACTTTCTTGCTCGATACGGTCGCTGGTTTGTTTATTTATTGATCAGTCTGCTGATCGTACGTCTGTTTGGCGCGCGTTTTGTGAAGCGACTGACCCAGCAATTAGTCTATCGTCTCCCTTTTACCGGTCAAGCATTTCAGAACACCAGCCTTTCAACATTCTGCCGACTCTTCGCCGAACTGATTGAACGACAGGTTCCTCTTGATGTTGCCGTGAAGGTGGCCGCCTCTGGAAGCGGAAATCTTCAACTGGAAGACGAAAGTTTACAGATAGCAGCTAAGTTGAAGCAGGGAAATATATTAACCGAAGCGGCGAGATCCTGTCTCGCGATACCCAAACCGCTACTCCTTACATTCCGATGGTCCAATCAGCCGAAGGAGTTTCAAGAAAGTCTCAGGGCCAACGGTGAGTCGTATGCTGTTCAAGCAGAAAATGGCGCTCATTTACTACCTGTGGTACTCGAACCATTCTTGTTATTCATAACGGCTTTTACTGTCGGCTTTATCGTGACAGCCTTATTTCTACCCTTAATCAAATTACTGAACGATTTGTCTTGAATCTCTCTCCTAAAGGACGTTTGTGATTACGAAATTCTATGAACATTGACCATACCGAACTTGTCTACTTGCTGTTAGTGCTGATGATCCCTCTGGGTGCGGCATTGCGGCATCTCGCCTTAAGGGTTGAGAACAGTTTAAGAATGGAACAAAACAGCGGTTTGAGCCGTTGGTTGTTTGCGATAGCGATCGGTTTCATTTTGGGTGGGAGTGTCTTGGTGAAGCTGACGAGCTTGACGCACAATGGAGTTTTGTTTCTCTTTCTCGTTTATATTGGCGTCGGCGTCATCTTTCTACTGAGTTCACGCGCGGTTGTTTGGAAAGAGATTTCGGAACGTGAGCGCCGTGTGTTACGGTCAGCGAGTATGATTCGTCGCGTGGGTAACGCAATGCTGGCTGCGATTTTTGTGTTCATTCCTTGGGGTTTCGGGATCGTTGTCTGCCTGCCTCTTTTAATTGGATGCGCTTATGCCCGACGTGCCCGAACTTGGATGGATCAGGGAGCCATTCTCTGGACTATCGCGATATCCATGAAGTCAGGAAGTGATCTCGTCACGGAACTTGATCTGATTTCCGGGACACTCTCGAGACGATTTCGTCGGCGTGTTGATCGGTTGGCTTTCCTCTTATCTCACGGAATGCCTCTCTCAAGCTCACTCTCGTGCGTACCGGGAATCGTACCTAATTCAGCACTTCTGACCATTCGCGCAGGAGACACCAGCGGTTATTTGCAACAGGCGGTGGTTGATGCTGCCACACATCACGGGCATCAACATCGGCTTCGCCCGATGTCTGGTTTTTCGCCAACAATGGCGACCATGTATGTCATGTGTGTGCCGTTGATCGGGTCGTTCATTGTTTTTGGTTTGATGAAGTGGATTATTCCCAAGTTCAAAGAAATTTTTGAGGGCTTCGATAGGGAGCTTCCGCTACAGACCGTCTCGTTGATTGAAACTGCGGATTTTTTGACATCCGGTCCTTGGGCATTGCTGTTGTTTCTGACTTATCTCGGGTTAAACATTCTCGCAATCATTGGATTTATGAAGGGGTTTCGAGAAATTGATTATCCTCTGGTGGGACGATTCGTTCGCCGATTGGATGTACCTGAACTCTTACGAATACTATCTTCAACGGCCGATGCTAAACGTCCATTTGAAGAAACCGTGCATTTGATGTCGTTTGCACATCGTCGCTCGGCAATCAAAGACGCGATGCAAAAGGTCGAACAACATTTCAAACAAGGAGACGATCTTTGGAACGCGATGCAAACGACCGGTTTGATCACACGACCCGAGTCGGCACTCTTAAAATCGGCACAGGATGCGGGGAATTTGCCTTGGGCACTCAATCAAGTCGCCGATTCGCTGGAGCGCCGCTTCGCCTTCCGGTGGATGGCCACTTTGGAGTTCTTACAGCCTGCAGTGGTGTTGTTCATGGGCTTCGTCACTTTGTTCATTTGTCTGGGGATGTTTATGCCGTTGATTAAATTGCTGAATGATCTCAGCTAGAAACCTGTGGGAGAATTTTTTCCTCCGTTCATGAAGTTTGTTATGCGTCACACCATTTCACAATTCACAAAAAGTCGAACACGACAATCCCGCGACGGGATTACGTCACTGGAGTTGATCGTCTCGATGATTTTGATCGGGATGCTGATCAGTACCATTATGCCGATGGTCCGTTGGGCCGGTCATCAGAAACGGGAGTCCGAACGTCGTACTCTCGCCATCGAGATTGTCACCAATCAGCTAGAAGAACTTGCTGTCAAATCGTATGAAGAACTGACCGAATTCGATGCCAGTCTCTTAAAACTCACCGACGAGCAAGGTCGGTTACTCCCCGAGAGCGAATTGATGCTTCATGTGAAACCGACATCGGCGGCACCCATCGGGAAACAGATCAAGCTCTCCCTCTCTTGGACAAACAGTGCTGGGCAGCCGGCACGTCCTGTCAAACTGACCACCATTGTTTATCCACCGGGAGGTCAACCATGAAAGGTCATCGTCGAGACGGAAAAACATTGATCGAAATGTTGGTCGTCATTCACATATTGGGCGTGGTCACTGTGATGTGTGCCACCATCATGGCATCGATCATGCGTATTGATGGCCACAATCGCACCTCGTTGGTCAATACGACGGCTCACAGCGATCTGTCCATTCGTTTTCGGCAAGACGCACACGAAGCGTCAGCGGTGCGAATTTATCAGATCGATAAAGAGTTGATGGGGCTCGAATTTTCCACCGGACCAGAGACCGCTGTCCTCTATACATCCAACGAAGGGCGTGTTTTGCGCGAGGCCGTTGATGGTGACACGACCACACAACGCGATCAATACCCGTTGGGGTGTGAGACGGTCATTTTTGCCGAAGCGGGAGAAAATAACTCGCAAATCGTGTTGTCTTATACGAAAAGAAAAGATCGCGACCATCCCGATTCACCACTCCGCACGTTTCACATGTTGGCCGTTCGTGGTAAAGATCTTCGCTTTCAGAATATTGCGGAGGGTACGCCATGAAACACTTTCGGAAAAGAGCAGAAACGATCGAGGTATTTGATCAGACAAGCCGTCAGGGAGCCGTCGCCGTTGTGGTGTTATTGGCCATTCTGGTGATCTTCTCTCTCGGACTCACCATGTTGCAGACCACTCTGAAAGAACGCGAACGGACTCTCCAATTCGAGCAGCGACAACAATCGGCTTGGATTGCCGCTGCTGGCATCGAGCACGCCGTGTATCAATTACGGACCAATCCCGCTTACACGGGAGAAATCTGGAAGCTCAGCGAAGACGAACTGGTTGGGAAGTATTCGGGCCAGGTCGAAATTCAAATTGCAGACAATGCAGACAACAGGGGAAAATCGGTCACTGTGATCGCCGACTATCCGAACGATCTCCAACATCGCATCCGCACACGACGAGAAATCATCGTCGATGTCGGAGCACCCACCAACAACTGAACCGAACGAGGAACAGATTATGGACATCTCAAATCTAGCTGATTGCCCACGGCGAACGACGGTAAGGCGTGGGTTTACGCTCATTGAACTGCTGGTCGTGATCGCCATTATCGCCGTCTTGGTGGCGTTATTGTTACCCGCCGTCCAACAGGCGCGGGAAGCCGCCCGGCGAGCGGCGTGTAAGAACAACCTGATGCAAATCGGCATCGCCTTACACAGCTACGAAATGTCGTTTGAAGTGCTACCACCGGGAAGCGTGAATGTGACCCGCCCAATCACGGCATCAACGAACGAGTATCAAATGGGTTGGTGGGTGCAGGTTCTCCCTTATGTGGGAGAGCAGAATGCGTTCAACAAAGTGGACTTTAACGTGGGTGCGTACGATAAAAAGAACGAAACGGTCAGAACTTACTCGTTCGGTCTCCTACAATGCCCGTCGAGTCCGCAGCAATTTGGAGGATCCGGTAGAACGGCACTCACCAGTTATTACGGCGTCCATCATCACGAAGAAGCACCCATCGATATTGATAACACCGGCGTGATGTTTTTGAATAGCAGTATCGGTTTCGATGACATCACCGACGGTCGCGGTTATACGCTGTTTGTGGGAGAATCGAACATCGAATTTGTGCCTCCTGCCGGTGCGGTTGTGGAAGTAGAAGAGCCAGAAGCTGAGAATGGAGACGAAGGAGAGTACGGCATGGGTGGGTATGGCGGTTACGGAGCAGAAACGTCTCCCTTCGGTTGGATGTCGGGGACGGGGGCTTCGTTGCGCAATACGGGGACACCCATTAACGAGACTTCCGTCATGTTTGGTGTCGGAGGAGGATATGGAGCCGAAGAAGAACCTGAACCTGAAGCAGAAGAGGGAGAAGCTCACAATGTTGTCGGAGGATTCGGCTCGTTTCATACCGGGGGCGCGCAATTTTTGATCGGTGACGGTAGCGTGAGATTTCTCAGTCAAAATATCAATCAGACTCTCTACACACATTTGGGGAATCGTGCCGATGGAGAACTGGTCGGCGAATTTTAGTAAACAGAGAAGTGATACAAGTTTATGACGGTTGAAAACGAAAATCCTGAACTGGTTGATGTGACCGTATTTCATTTGGAAATGTGTTCGCGGCCTGCGCGAGAGGTTCGCGTACCCGAGGGTCGGCTGGAAGTGTTGGAGGTGGCGTCACCTGCTATCGCCTATTATCGTTTCTTGTACGATGCGGTGGGGCAGGATTACCGTTGGCTCAGCCGACGCAAAATGAGTGACACCGAATTAGCGGCCGTCATCCATCACCCCGACACAGAAATGTTTGTGCTGCACGTCGATGGTTGTCCCGCCGGCTTTGCAGAACTCGATTGTCGGGATAGGAACGAGATCGAGTTAGTTCAGTTCGGCTTAATGGGAGAGTATCATGGCCGGGGCTTGGGAGGCTGGTTTTTGAACTGGGTGATTGATACCGTCTGGAGCCGCACGCCTGAGCGGTTCTGGTTACACACTTGCACGTTCGATCATCCCGCCGCTCTGGGGATGTATCAAAAAGCTGGTTTTCAGATCTTCAAAGAAGAACAATTAAAACGCGAATATTGAACGTATTGATCGAATGACAATCCCCACGTTGTGTGACTACTGCCGACATCGCAAACTCGTCATCTCGGGCAAAGGCTCACGATTTCTCATGTGTCAAAAATCGTCCGAAGACAAACGCTATCCCAAATACCCACCGCAGCCGGTGGTCGAGTGTGCGGCATTCGACAGAGACGAACCATCTACCGGCTCGACTGACTGATCATCCATTTTACGAGTTCTGCCTCGATGTTCTTCTCAGAGAGCTTACTTTGCCAGAACGATTCAGGAATTTTCTTTCTGCTTGCGACGACGCCTTGAAATGACTGCATCAAGTGACAGGCTTCCTGGGCCGGTCGCTAACAGAGTCAGATAACCGAACAGATACAGAATCGCCAACTCGTTGTCTTTTAGATTGGTGAGAAACGTGGCATCTCCTTCGATCACATGCAAACTGTGAACCACAAAGATCACAACAATGAATGTAAACGTGAGGGCGGCAGCCGCCAGACGAGTTGCAAATCCTAAAAGTAGTAAGAGAGAGCAACCCGCTTCTGCGGCAATGGTGCCAATCAAACTCCATTTGGGACCGATCCCCAACGGATCGGGAAATGTCTCAACTTTATCTTGGTATGTTTGAAGTTTCGGCAAGCCGTGCAAAAACAACATCATCAAGCCCAGACCGAAACGTATATTCAACAAGCCGACAGAACTAAACAATCCATTGGGTTTAATCAAAATCTCCATCACAATCGAGTTGGGGGCTGTTGGCACAGTGTGGCAAAGATAGAATAAAATTGAAATCGCAGTTTGTGAGATTATTTCAGGTGCAACTTTCTGCTCTACTTTTCGACACGAACAGCGGCCCCTCCTCGTCTCCAATCGGCCACTCCGGTGGCCACACCCGTCCGCAAATCGACTTCAATGCTGTGTGCAGAACCTTGTCGAGACTCATTTCGCTGAGAGACCGTGTGACCTCGCTGCTGTAAAGCCGACTTTAAGTCGTCGGGCAATGAGTCATCTCTCTCCAGACGTAACACATCGGGAAACCATTGATGATGAAACCGCGGGCCATCGACGGCTTCCGCCAATGAGCGTTCAAAAAAGAGTGTCTGTACCAGAATTTCCATCACTGTGTTGATGATGGTGCGTCCGCCGGGAGATCCGACCAAGAGTTTGACTTGACCGTCTTGTTTGATGATCACGGGCGATTGTGAACTCAGCATCCGTTTACCGGGAGCCATCAAATTGGGATTCGTTCCGATGCGTCCGCTGGTATCGGTTCGGCCCGGCACGGGATTGAAGTCTCCCATTTCGTTATTCAGCAGAAAACCGGCATCCTTCACGACAATGCAACTGCCAAAGCTGGCTTCCAGCGTATAAGTGTTACTCACTCCCATACCGTCTTTGTCGATGACGGAGAAGTGAGTCGTTTGTGGTGATTCATACGGTTCGGTGGAGATTACGATGTCGCCAACGATCTCTGCGCTGGGCGTTGCTCGTTTCTGATTGATGCTTGTTGCCAACTGCCGTGCATAATCGACTGACCAGACCGATTTGTTGATGTCGGCGAAGTCGGCGTCTCCCAGGTGAGCCGCTCGTTCGCGAAACGCACGCCGCATCACCTCGGTGATCAAGTGGACTTGATCCGCCGACCAAAAATATTGCTCATCTTTTTTGAGACCCAACGCCGCGAGCATGCGTAACTCCATCAGGACCGTCGTTCCCCCCGAACTGGGCAGTGGAGCCCCGTAGTAGTCATACCCTTTTAGCTTGGCGTGAATCGCCGGACGATGTTTCGCTCGATACTTCTTCAAGTCCTCCTTGGTGATCCAGCCATCTCCGCGCTGCATCTGGTCGATAATTTGATCGGCAATCGCTCCTTCATAAAAGGCTGTTGGACCTTGCTCAGCGATCAGTGAGAGAGTTCTTCCCAAATCAGGCTGGACTAATTGATCACCGGCTTCCCAGAATTGTTTTTCGGGAGGACCGTAAACACGCCGAAACTCGGCATAACGTTTATCGGTTTGGAGATCTTGTTGGCTCAAATAGATGTTGAGAGACCACGCGAGGTAATCATCGACGACGATTCCTTCTGCCGCGATTTGGGCAGCCGGTTCGACAAGTCGCTTCCAGGGAAGTTTGCCATATTTTTGATGAGCCAACCAAAACCCGGCAACCGTTCCGGGAACACCGACCATTCGTTCGTGCCGTCGGTTTGTCCAACTCGCAAGAGAATTTGGTTTGACGGATGCGGGTGCCGTTTCGCGGTACTCAATGCAGACGACATCTCGTTCGGGGGGAGCCACCATCATGAACCCGCCACCACCGATGTTGCCCGCTTCGGGCCAAGTGACCGCCATTGCGAATCCCGTGGCAATGGCCGCATCGACTGCGTTGCCACCCTCGGCAAGAACATCGGCACCAATCTGTGAGGCGATGTCACAATTTGAGACGACGATTCCCTCGGTTCCCGATGCGGTTTGGACTGGTGTTCGATCCGGGCGGTCGAGAGGAGATGCCGAGTGGGCGACGGACACCCTACAGATGCAGACAGTCGCGATCAAAAATCTCATCAAGTTCTCGCTTTTTTGAAAGAGAATAATACACATTGAGTCTGGTTTGACGATTGGTTCGAGTCAAGTCGATATCAATTTCTCGGGAATACTCTACCAATCTTTTATAGACTGGTTTGTGGATCCAGTCGGTGAGATTGATATGATAGATCTGGGCCCGACCTTAGAGCAAAGTGAGTGAATTGTTGTTCGATATTTTAATTCGCAATGGCACCGTGATTGACGGAACCGGTTCTCCCCGTTGCCAAGCCGACGTGGGTCTTTCGCAAGATCGCATTGCCGCCATCGGTGATCTTTCTGCCGCTAAGGCAACGACCATCATCGATGCGACCGAAAAAATAGTCGCTCCAGGTTTTATTGATGTCCACAATCATACCGATGGCTGGTTGCTGAAAACCGAACAACTTGCCGCCAAAACGATGCAAGGCATTACAACCGAAGTGATCATGGCCGATGGCATTTCTTATGCCCCGGTGAATGATCAAACGGCGCTCGAATGGACGTTTTATCTGCGTGCGTTAAATGCTCTGCGGCTTGATGAATATCGAGGTTGGCGATCATTGGGCGATTATCTGGAGTTCGCTGACGGCAAAAACGTGCAGAACTTTATTCCCCATGTGCCCTACGCCAACGTGAGATCGTTAGCGTGCGGATTTGGACGACAAGCGGTTGATGATTTTCAAATGCGACAAATCTGCGGCGAGATTCGAGACGGAATGGAGGCGGGAGCCGTCGGTCTCTCAACTGGTCTCGATTACATCGCACAATGCTTTTCGACGACCGATGAGCTAGTCCGTGCTTGCGAAGCCATCGCACCGTACAACGGTTTGTATGTCACACATATGAGATACAAAACCGGGATCATGAACGGCTTAAAGGAAGCGGTTGAGATTGGGCGGCGAGCCGGTGTTCGGGTCCATATCTCTCACATGAAAGGACTCTCGCAAGACGATATTGAGCCGATTCTCGAATACATCGATACCGTCGCACGTCACGAAGTTGATTTTTCGTTCGACGTGTATCCTTATCAACCCGGTTCAACGATGCTCAATTATTTACTCCCTTATGAGGTTTGGGAAGATGGGCCTTTGGCGGCGATCACTAAAATGCGCGAACCCGTCATCAAGGCGAAGTTTGCCGAGGGACTCAAACTGTACAGCCTCGATCTCGATCATATCCGCATCGCTTGGGTGGCCAGTAAAGAGAACTCCATCCATCAAGGAAAGACACTTGCTCAATATATCGCCGATATGGATTTACCGCCCGAAGAAGCACTCTTTCGATTGTTACTGGAAGAAGGGTTGGCGGTTTTATTGGTGTTTGATCAAGGAGATGACCGGCTCATTGAACCGTTTTTGAAGCACGACTTATACATGATGGGTTCCGATGGAATCTATCACGACAATGCTCACGTCCATCCGCGAGTCTTCGGATCAACGGGCCGACTTTTGGGGCCGCTCGTAAGAGATCGCAAGTTGTTTTCTCTGGAAGAGACCGTCCACAAAATGACCGGTGTTTCGGCAACACGCTTCGGGCTGACTGATCGTGGTGTCTTGCGAGAGAATGCGTTCGCAGATGTCGTGGTTTTTGACGCAGAAACGATTTCTGATCGTGCGACTTACGCCGATCCTCAACAGACTTGTGTTGGTATCGAGCAAGTCATCGTCAACGGATCAGTGATTGTTAAAGATTCTCGACCACTTGTGGTGAATGGCGAGCGACAACCCGGACGTGCGTTGAAATATTCTGCGTCCTGATTCGCCCTCGAGGAAACAACCCCAACAGACAAGACTAACCGTTAATTGTTGCCGTTGTCGTCAGCAGTCGAGTCTTGTCCTGCGTTTTCATCCGCAAAAATTGGCTCAATGGGTCGGCGGTCTGGATTACGGAAGAATTTGGGGAGGGAGTTTCCACGTTCCCGCAAGCACAGGGTCTGGCCCTGTGAGGAAACCAGATAGATACGATCTGTTAAACCGTTGGCGACTTTGAATTTGAATGATTTCAGGGGCAAACGGGCAGCCACCTTAGCTTTAGTCCCCGTTGCATCGAGAGACAGTAACAACATGTTACCCAGACGATCAGCAGTGACGATGTAGTTTTCGGTCTTGGCGATGAAGGCATAGGATTCTGGCGATTCCCATTCGGTGATTCCGGTTCTTGCATTTAGGCAATAAACAGTGCCGGCGACGGTACTGAGATAACAGCGATTATTGACAATTTGTGGTTGTGTGGTCACTGGTCCCCGTGCAATAAAGTCCCAGATGACCGTTCCACGCAAACTGTCGAGACAGTAGACGTGATGATCCTCGGTGCAGACATAGAGTTGTCCGGATTTTTCGACCATCGGTGCACTAATCGATCGATCCGTTGACATCTGAAAAACCAATTTATCGTCCGCAGGTTGCACGCTATACATGATGCCGGTCTTGCTGGCGAATGTCAGTTGGTTATTGTAAAGGATGGGAGGGAGCTTGATGGGTTTCGAAGTGGCATGACGCCAAATCTGCGTCTGGATTGACCATTTGGGGAGCTTGTTCGCGTGATACAGTTGGTAAATTCTGGCAAGATCGTAGGCGTAGACTGACCCTTCTTGAGAGGCAATGTAGACACGTTCCTCGTCAGAAACCGGTCGGGCACCGGCTTGTTCCGCTAAGGCAATTTCCCACAGGCGGACGCCTTCCCATTTATCGACCGCATAAAGTCGGATTCCCGAAGTGACGAGAATAGTATCATCATTAGAAGTGAGTGGTAGTTGCGGACTATCGAGTCGCCCGACCAACTGCGCCCAGCGACGATCTCCCGTCTCACTGTCAAATGCAGAGATGAATCCGTTTTGCGATTGAATGTAGACCGTTTCTTCATCAATCGCTACATTCATGACGCGATCACGGTCTTTATTCAAGACACCTTGCGACGACCATAGAATTTCCAAGCCGTAGCGATTTAACAATTGCTGCGAGGGGAGATTCACCTGAGCATCGACTGTCGCCGTGGACAGGTTTATCAATCCTGCAACAATTAGGAGTGTCAGTGTACCGAGCCGAAACATCATCTCTGGCCTCTTCTACACGAAGGGAATTCAAAAATCAGGGAGTTTACATAGTCAAAGGTCGCATCTGTAATCATTCCCGTCGGGTAGAATCATCAAGATTTGACAGGATTCCCGGAAAAAGATTAGACGATAGGACGTTTGAACAAATACCGGGAGGTATTCATTTTAGGCAGACATTTCGGTGGAAAGCCAGTCTCGGTTCACTGGGAATGCCCTGAACGACCGAATTCCCTTTGCTGATAGGCTCGCTCAACCGTTAAGATCGAAACAATCGGACAACAAATGAGGTCATGATGCCAGATCGTCTTGTAATACCACTGATCGTAATTTTCCTATTCGGGATGGAATGGGGAACGGCAGAACTGCGCGCCGATGTCATTCGTTTGAAAAACGGAGGAGAGATTCGCGGTACGATGGATCGTCAAAAAGCATCCCGCGAAAACACGCCGCTCGACATTGTTTCCCTCAGTGGTATTCAGATGAGAATCGCTCGAGAAGATGTGGAGTTTTTCGTTTTTCGTTCTTCGCGTGTAGAAGAATACGAAACACGCGAACGGCAAGCATTCGATAGCGCCGAAGATCATTGGGATCTGGTAATGTGGTGTGTAAGAAATCAACTCGAAAAACAAAAACAACATCACCTGGAACAAGTTGTTCGGCTTTCCCCCAATCACGAACGCGCCCGAAAAATGCTCGACCATGTGAAGCATCGGGGAGACTGGATGCCTCAAGAAGAGATGATGTCCCGGAAGGGATACGTGAAGCACCAAAATCGATACATCACGATGCAAGAAATGGCGTTGATTTCTGCTAAAGAAGAACAGCAGGAAGTGAATCAGGAATGGTTCGATCAGATGAAGCGTTGGAAAGCGGCGTTGTACAGTAAAACCCAAGATGATTCTCAAGCAGCATTGACCGAGTTACAGGCGTTGAGAGATCCCGATGCTGTTCCTGCGTTGGTGAAAATATTCGCCTTTCACCCGGATCAGGCAGCTCGTGTATTGATGCTCGATATTCTGGATGCGATTGATGCTCCTGACGCGAAAGCAGCGATCGCAAGGCAAGCATTATTTGATGACAGTTCTCAGTTGCGGAATCAGGCGCTCGGTTTCATTCCGAATTCGTATCGCTTTCAAGCCAATCAACTTTATCTCGAGCACTTATCTCATAGTGACAACAAAATTGTGAATCGAGCCGCCCGCGGTTTGGAAGAAATCGGTACTGAAGAATCGATTCCGCATTTGGTCGATGCCCTCATCACTTCTCACACATACATAGTGCAAGTTCCTTATCGTGAAGGAGTGACGTTTGCCGCTAATGGTTCGAACAATGGACAACTGGGGTCGGGTGTGCTGCCTGCAGAAATTGAATTGCTTGCCCGTACCGGACAGTTGCCTTTTGGTGTGCAGATCAACGAACCACTCGGAATCCCCTCGCAAGCGGGCGTGAAATGGAAACCGGTGAAAGTTCACCGCAATTTGAAAAACTCGACAGTTTTAGCCACTCTGACAAAATTGACCGAGGAGGATTTCGGGTACGATCAAAGGTCATGGCGGTTATGGATGGCGGCTCAAAAAAACCATGGAAGGTCACTTTTCACAGCCGACCCTGCGAGTTAAGGTCAACTTAAGTTTTGAATTTGTGTCTGTTCATTTCATCCTACGGAGCTTCTCGGTGAGTGATTCTCTGCCCCCATTGACGTCCCGTGATCTGAGAGAATGGTTGACGGGTTGGCAAATGGCAGGAGTGACACAGCTTCCCGAAGTCGAACTGCCGGAAATGGAATTACGAACGGAGCAAGAACCTCCGGCTCCTCAACTAGCTCCAATGGTTCTGAATACAGATTCAGAAGTGGAGTCAGAGGAGCCTATTATCTCTGCACCTAGTGATATTCCTGACGACCCATCCCCGGATTCACCCTCAACTCCTGAAACAATCATGCCTCCCGCAAATCAAAAAGCTGCCTTGTCTCGTCTCGCCAAAAAAGTAGCCGAGTGTACTCGCTGTCAGGAACTTGCCTCGACTCGCACTCAGACGGTGTTTGGAGTTGGCGATCCGAACGCGAAGATCATGTTTATTGGGGAAGCGCCCGGTGCGGATGAGGATGCTCAGGGAGAACCGTTTGTCGGTCGTGCGGGGAAGCTGTTGACCAAAATCATTGAAGCCTGCGACATGCAACGAGAGGAGATTTACATCTGTAATATCTTGCGCTGTCGTCCTCCTGGAAATCGAAATCCCAGCCCGGAAGAAGCGTCTCATTGTCGAGAATATTTGGATAAGCAAATCAAGATTGTGAATCCCGAATATATTGTCTGTTGGGGATCGGTGGCTGCCAAAAATCTGCTCGACTCCGAAACCCCCATTGGGAAAATGCGTGGCGAATTCTATGAGTACGCAGGCGCCAAAGTGCTCTGCACCTACCATCCGTCCTATCTGTTGAGAAACCCACCGGCCAAGAAATTTGTGTGGGAAGATATGCAGTTACTGTTTGCCGATATGGGAATCACGTTGAAATCTTAGAACATGGACAAGTTATCCGCGGCGGATTTCCGAACTCTTGAAGTGAACCTGAACCCGATAAACGAACTTGATCAAATGCTCGATGTCGCCGGTTTCCATGTCGACTCGAAGCGGTATATCGCGGATCACTTTATCGATCACTGCATGATAACCTCGCTCGGAAAAAATATCGATCAACATGGTTAAGGCGAGTGGATCTTCGAAAATAGGGTCTTCAGAATTGACCACAGCTCGACCCGACAAGGCGTGCCTTAAGATGATCGGCATGAATTTTTCGTGGAGGATATTGACGATTTTCACGAACATTTGCTGGTGTTCGATCACATACGAATCGAGTCGTTTGACGAGTTCCTGTCGTGCGTGACGGACAATCTCTTCGGCGAGTGGTAATTTGCGGACCGTTTCAAAAGTACGCGGATCGAGTTCTAACGAGCTTTGGTATTGAAGTTCTTTCAGGATGTTCTCTTCCACTTCGAGAACGTTACCTTCAGCGTTCACATAGTGGTAGTGATAAATCTCTTTGAGCGAAGTGAGTGCGTCCCAAGTTTGTTCTTTAAAAACCCGATAACGACGGCGAGCGGTGGCAGGATTCAGATCGGTTTCGCGCACCGGTAATAATATTCCGACACCCGTTTCTTCAACTTCCTGATTATGAATCGCGGCTTCTTCCCCACGTTTAATTTGCCGTTCGATACTGGTCTTTTCGCTGATGAAGAGAACCATTGCGTGAATCGTTGGTTGGCGAAAGTGAATCGCCATCGGAGTCTCGCGATACTCTTTATGAAGCTCATTGATTTTCGTGACCAGCAGTTTCAAACATTCGACCTGGACACGAGTTCGTGGGAATCCATCAAGGACGGCGCCGTCTCGAAAATCTTCCTCCAGCAACTTTCGTAGAACAATACTGACGGCTTCTTTATCGCCGACCATCGAGCCTCGATTTTTGAGAGCCTGCATCTCTGGCGTGTCCAGCAATGAGCTGACAACAATCGGCTGACAGGTGAGACCGCGCGCCTTCATGATGAACTGCGTATGTGTTCCTTTACCTGCGCCGGGAGCACCACCGAGTAGAATAAGCTCTTTGGGAAAACGTAGATTCGCATGACCAAGTTCTTCTTCCAGCGTTTCCCAAACGGTCGAGAAAATGACCTGGGCGTCTTTAATTTCTAGGTCAATTTGATGAGAATCAGTCGAGGGAGTCATAAGTCGTCAGTCTGTCGCGAGAGAGAATATGAGTCGCAATATTTTCTGTTTTACTCGATCAGCTATCCAGAATATAGCGCACCCCTCGACAATTCTTGACCTTCTTGAGACCAATTTCTTTCATTCCCTAAGGAGTTTCGAAGAAGATCGTCTCAAGAAAAGACAGTGCATCAGGGAGACGTCGTCTTCCGGTACTTCAAATGCGAATGGGAACCACTTTAGTTCTGCGAAACAGCCGGGGATTTTGCCGGTTTTAGAAACACTTCCGGGTCGGGAATACGAACCGTGAGAATTTCGACAACGAATCCTCCTCCTCCACCACCGCCATCGTAACTTCCCGGGTCCGAAAAACCATCTGTGGGTGCAGAGGACTCGAACGAATTCGCAGGTTGTCGACCAGGTTCTTCAATCGATTTACGAGAGTTATTCCGAGTGAGCAGAACATCCTGAGAGTACAACTCATCACTCCCTCGATTTGTTCCCGAGGATTCCATCCACATTCCATTCTTATTCAGGACCGTGAAGACGTTTTCGTTGCGAAGTGCAGAGCGGTAGTGTTTCACAATCGCTTCACCCTCTGCTGCTGTGAGCGAATTCAGTTCGATGCGAACATAATTCACCGTTGTCTTATCGGGCTGTGGTTTTTTCGGATCAGCACTTTGATGCCCGAGGACCAGTTCGAGATGCGAACCTATTGTAATTTCTGCTTTTCGATGAAGTCGAACATCGAGTTGCTTTTCGTCACTCGCGGGAAGTGATCCTGTTGATGCGGCGATTTGCATTCGATCCATCAGACCAAGCATCATGTGCTCAGTCGCTTTGAACCATTCTCCTTTAGAATGTCTTTCGCGTGGATCACCTGCGGCTTCTCGTCGTCCACCCGTTTCACCCGCTCCTCCTTCGCCTCCCCCATAATCATCGTCGTTCGCTCCAGCGGTGTTGGCTTGTTCGTGCGGCAGAGACTTCAATGAGATCAATAAACCGGGATCTCTCATAAACTTTTTGAAGGCGTCGTGTTTCACCAAGTCGACCGGGTTACGGGTCCAATCGTCCGACACCTTCCAGTTCTTCTCAAGAAACTGCTGAAATGCGTGTCGACTGGCAGTGGCAGGTAATTGACCAGCCAACATCACCAGATCTGGTTCACGCATTAAGGTGTCCGAAATGGTCAGTCGCTGCGCAATTTGATCAATCATTTCAGGTGCCCAAAGGTAATTTTGTGCGGCGGTTGCTTGTTCTTGCGTATAATTTGGCAATCGAATATTTTGAGGGAGAGGGTTTCTGGCGGGTGGTTGGTTTCCTTCGTCTTTTTTCATCGGCTGGCCATCAGGCCCAATCTCTCCGCCACTCATTTCAGGTGACCCAGTTGGATATCCATAGTCACCTTGTCCGGGTTGAGGTTTGGGTGGACCTGCTTTTGATGTTTCCACGCCCATCATTCCGTCCATGACAGAGATCGCGTTTTTCCAATGCTCTTCCATCGAAATGTTTTGTAATCGACGGCTGTCAAAATCTCCCTCGCCAGATCGAATCAGCTCTGGTTCAAGAATCGTTTGCCGCAAGATTTTTGCACCAGGATCTGAAGCTCCCTGGATGTTCTGTAACAACGCCGTCATGATTTGTCTTGCTGTTTTCTCAGGTTCGATGGATAAAGTCAGCTTCCCCTCTAGTAAATTTCGGGCCGCTTGAAAACTCGTCAACGATTGAATTCCCATCAACGAATCGATCAAAGACTCTGCGATTTCGTCATCGGATTTCTTCGACTTGTTGGAGTTGGAGTTCGGTTGACCGTTAGCTCCCGGGTTGGCGTACATTTCTTCTTCCATCATAGGAGGCTCATAGGCTCCAGGATCTATGGAACCTTCTGGGTAGGCTCCTTCTCCGGGAGGATAACCTTCTGCCGATCCTTCTGCCGATTCCCCGGGATACCCGTTCGATCCTGCGCCATTCTTGGTTTGAGGTTTGGGAGGTTCGACGGGTGGCAGCTTCAAAATCTCCATCCACGCGACAATCTCTTCTGCGGCTTGATCCTCACCTCTGTGACTTTCGGTGTAGGATTTCAATGCGTCTTTGACCTTAAGATCGCGTTCTTCGACGGCGGATGTGATCTCTTGGCTGGACCAAACGGTCGGGTCTTCGGGCCGAGGTGGTCGGGGAGGCGCGGCTGGCGAGGAGGCATTATTGCCTTCGGGGTTCATTCCCGACCCACCGGCTGAATCATAATTTTCGCTCGCCATTTCTGATTCGTAATCTGCTTCAGGCGTAGAGGGCGCACCGGGTGTGTTTTGAGATTGATCGGTCGCTTGCTCGCTGGAATCGTCACCACATCCGGTGAACCAGAAGACCGCACAAAGTAACAATGCTGAAGAGCGAAGAGTGTGTGTCCGCATGAAATTGCCTGTTGAAGAGGGCCGTGATTCGAGTTCCACCAGAATGAGAAACACCAGAAAATATCGAAATTGCGTCAGGAAAACTCAGTATCATCTCCAATCAGTCTCTCATTTTGCTCCCCAAAACTCCAGATGTTTGTTCCTGATTTTCTCGCTGGCATCTGTTAATTTGGGAAATACAGGAGATTTATTGTCGTTGTCGGGTCGGTCTGTATTAATCCACTATTGCACACAGTCGTGATTGGATTACAGATTTTCCACAATATTCGTCGATGATAGTACTGTGGATGTCCATGAATTCGGCCTCCATTCCGGTTGAAAAACCTGTTTGTTTCGCGAGGTAGGGATTCCTGATGAGTACTGTTCCAAAATCAAGTCACACTGATCGTCTCGCTAATTCCCAGAGCGCGGTCCCTTTGAATCTAGTTGCTGGGAAACTGAGCCGACGCGAATTGCGACGCCGCATGTGGCACATGCTTCCAGGATTAATCCCATTCTTGCTTTGGCCGATTAAGCATTCCGACCCGCTTTCTCCGACGCTCAAACTGATCATTCTCGCGGTGGCGGCTGTTGTTGCTGGGAGTATTTATGTCAAGTTCCGATATGTCAGTCGAGATAATTCAGAAAATCGATCCGAAGCGGTTCTTGGATATTTGATGAGCGTTCTGGGGTCTTTACTATTGTTCCCCGCACATCCCGAAATTGGTTTTGCGGTGTTGGCTGTACTTGCCTTTGGTGACGGCAGTGCAACGTTTGGTGGTCTGGTATTCCCCAGTCGTTCCCTTCCCTGGAATGATGACAAAACTGTGTCCGGCATGTTCTCGTTCATTTTGATGGGAACCATTATGGTTTCTGTGATCTATTGGGGCGAAGCGAATCCCGGAGTCGATTGGAGGTCGGCATTTTTGATTGCCGCTCCGACTTCGATCTGTGCAGCCATCGCTGAATCACTCCCCGTTCGACTCAATGATAATGTCCGTGTGGGAATCGTGGCTGCCATCGTCGCACCGATTGCCCAATATTTTGTGCTGGGATTTTGAAATCACACGCAGTATCGTTCGGGATGTTGCCAGCTATTTGACGCCACTTCGATCAAGGACTCATTCGCATGCGTGTGGAACATATTGCTTTCAATGTTTCTGATCCCAACGGTATGGCTCGCTGGTATTGCGAGCATCTGGGATTCTCCATCAAACGGAAAGTGATGGAAGCACCCTGGGCACATTTCATCGTCGATGAGCACGGCAGCTTTATGATCGAGATTTATGGCAACAAATCGCAGCCAGTTTTTGACTATCCGCAAATTGCGCCTGCCACGATGCACTTGGCCTTTGTCTCAATGGATCTCGAAGCAGATCGAGAGCGATTGCTGAAAGCCGGTGCGAGCTCTGTGACGGATGGCATCGAAGATCTCCCCGGTGGTGACGCGATGACGTTCGTCCGCGATCCGTGGGGCATCACTCTGCAACTGGTAAAACGGGCTACCCCGATGTTGGATTGAGTCGCTCTTATACAGAGTCGCTCTTATACAGTGACCGAGTTCGATGATACATAATTCAATGTGTTTGGAAACAGATCGGAAAACGGTTCCAAAGTTTCAAAGAGCTTTTGACTTTGCTCTTCTGTGAGTGCTCTTAGAGGACTTCGTACCTGGCCACAATCGACGCCCAGAAATCGCATTAACAATTTGGACGCACCCAGAAAGCCAAATGGTTTCATGACAGAAACCAACTTGGCCGATTGCAATTGCAACTGCCTCGCAGCGTCGATGTGACCTGCCGAGAATTCATCCAGCATTTCATGGTACATAGGCGTCATGAAATTGTAGGTGCTGCCGACAGCACTACGGACACCAAACATCCACGCGGCGAGAATCATTTCATCGGAACCAAAGAAGACATTGCCCTTAAAAGTTGGTGAGTCAAGCACCTCTTGCAGAACGGGAAGATCGGAGCGGGAGAATTTGATGCCACCGAACTGTGGGATCTCTGCGGTCGCTCTCTCGATCAACTCCACGGTATCGACGGCAACGCCCGTCATTGAGGGAATGTCATAATAATAAATTGGCAGTTCTGGAGCCGCTGCCGAGAGCCGTTTCAGGTCCGCCAGAATCATGTCGATCCCGTCGGGACGAAAGTAGGTGGGAGGCATCGCGGCGATCCCGGCAGCACCGATTTGTCCGGCCTGTTGAGACAAGGCAATCGCGTCGGGGAGTGCGTTTGCTCCGACATGAAGAATCACTTCCAGATCGGTTCCGGCCGCCACATCGACCCATTGTTTGCCCAAAGCGAGGCGTCCTTGCAAGGATAGCGAGAGAGACTCGCCCGTCGTTCCACCGGGGAAGACGCCGGCGACATTCTGTTTCAGTAAAAATTCTGCCTGACGTTCCACCGCGGAAGGATTGAATTCTCCCTGCGCATCAAAGGGAGTGTGAGTGGCGGCAATCAATCGGTAGGAAGACATATCAGATTCCTGCAGGTGAAGATGGAACTTCTTTATCATTCACGATATTGGGCGTTCTCTCCAGTTGATTCGATCCCAAGTCAGCGAAAACCTATGAAATGGGACGCCGAGAATGACGATTATAGCCGTTGGAGAAGGTGGTCAGCGCGGGAGTCTTCTTATTCGTCGTGGAGAGAGGACTTACTTCTGAGCAGGTGATGATAGTTTTGAGCGAACCGGTGTGATTCATCGCGCACATACTGAAGGAGTCTGAGCCCGTAGGCGTGCCGAGAGAGTTTGCGCGGCTCGGCTTCTCCGGGGACGTAAATCTCTTCTTCGCGTTTGGCAATGGAAATTGTGAACGGAGGATCGACACCGAGTGCTTCCATCGCGGCCATGGCGGCGTTCAATTGCCCCTTCCCGCCATCGATCAGAAGAATATCGGGAAACGCTTCCCCCTCGCGATGCAATCGGGAGATGCGTCGGCTGACGACTTCCCGAATTGAACCAAAGTCGTCCACGCCATCTACAGTCCGAATCTTGTACCGTTTGTAACCATGCTTGAATGGTAAGCCGTCAATAAATTGCACTAACGAAGCCACCGTCTCTCCCCCCTGGAGATGAGCGATATCGACTCCTTCGATCACTCGGGGTGTTTCTTTCAGTTTGAAAATTTGTTTCAAACCGGCAAGACCTTTTTTGGGATCGATGTAAAAAACTTCTGGCTGAGCGTGCTCTTCGAGGTCACCTCGCAGGTGAATGTTTTCAAGAGACTTGATTTCATCGCGGAGACGGGCGGCTTTCTCAAATTTCAATTCTTTGGAGGCCGCTTCCATCTCCTTTTTCATATCTTTAAGCAGTTTTTTTTTGTTCCCATCCAGAAACATTTTTAACCGACGGATATCTTCCTTGTAGTCTGCAGAGGAGATGCGGAAATTGCAGGGTGCCGTGCATTGATTGATGCTGGCGAGTAGACATGGCCTGAACCAGTGCCACTTCTCATCGTCTTCTTCGATGTCGAGAGTGCAGGTTCGGAAGCGGAAAATCTTTTGCAGAACGCCGATGGTCCCGCGAAGTTTTTTGGCACTCGTGAAGGGTCCATAAAGTTTGACTCCCTGAGAGAGAGGCGTTCGCGTGAACTCCACTCGCGGGAATTCTTCATTCGTGGTGATTTGCAGATACGGGAATGACTTGTCGTCTTTCAATTCGGAATTAAATTTCGGCTGCACGTCTTTGATCAACCGAGCTTCGAGCAGCAGTGCATCCACTTCACTTTCGGTCTCAATAAAATCAATGTCGGCAATTTCGGTGGTCAGCTCAGCCGTGCGGCGTTCGTTCTCGGCGGCTTTGGTGAAATAGCTTCCCGCACGAGATTTGAGATTGACGGCTTTTCCCACATAAATCACTCGTTCCTCAGCGTCTTTCATCAGGTACACGCCGGGGCCTGTGGGGAAAGATTTTACTTTTTCTCGAGGAGCAGTCATTTTGTGCCACGAACGATCAAATTGCAGGGTAAGACATGCTGTGTCGGTCCTTCATTTTAGCAGTTTTTGGGGGAAAGTCTCGGCAGTCTTCGTCTAAGTGGGATCTCGTAACGGTTGAAAAGGGCCGGAAATTGAATCTCTTGAGGATCCGCAGAGACCGGACTGGAGGTATTCCCGGCGAACTTCTACAATAATCGACTCAAAATCTTATTGATCAATCACCATCGTTAAGCGTTTCCCAGAGACATCTGGCGATGGGCTCCATCCAGAAATTGACATTTATGAGCGCCTCGTCCCCGGAACCCAAGGTCGATCTGAAAAATCCGATCCTGGCTGCCGTGTTGGGATTACTGATTCCCGGTGCGGGACATTTCTATCAGGGGCGAACCTTCAAGGGAATCATTTATTGTGTTTGTATCCTCTCCATGTTTGCCTGGGGCATGCAAATGGGGAGTTGGCAATTGATCTACCGGTTGGAGCCCGCAAAAAGTTTTGATTTTGATTTCGACGATGCACGATTTCGACAGCTCGACCCCGAACGCTTTGATGACATGCGTCAGCAATTGGATCAGATGGGGCCAACACGAGCACGGGGCAAAACAGAGTGGGGCTATTATGCCCAAGTTCCTGTCGGGTTGTTTACAGTGCCCGCATTTTTTCAGGAAGAACGGTATTACTCGCCCAGTAATCAGCCGGTCTCCCCCGAATCACAATCCATCGAACAACAGATTGTCGGAAATCTCGATTATATTGACGATGAAGGAAACGAATTTTCGTTACCCGTTTCGGGAACCATTCAGCTCTCGCCTGAAGAGGGTGAGTTTGGTCGTGAGATGGAAGGAGCTTTCACAGGTTCTGGAGAAGACGGAGAAATCCAAGTCAAGCTTCGCGGTAACGCTCGCCTGGATCCTCCCATCGGTGCAAATCGTTATCGAAATTTACGAGTCAATGCAATCACTCTGGGCGAAGAAGAACTCATTGATGGCGTTTTGACAGCACAAATTTCACGTTCATTCCTGAATTGGTTTCTCGTTCCTCCCGATCATGAAGGACTGGAGAAATTGCATGCTGATCTCGGTAAGAAATTCACTCTCGCAAAGGTCTTTACGTGGATTGCCGGCCTCTTGAACATTCTGGCAATTTGGGATGCTTATGCGGGACCAGCTTATGGATTTCGCATGCTGACTCGGAAGGAAGATTCGCCGGAGAAGAAACAGGATCCAGAGAGTTCACCAGAAGCAACCGCCACGACCAGCCAGAATCCCGAATAAGAGAATCACCATGAATGCCTGGAGCTTGTTGGCCCAATCCGAAAACATACTTTGGTATATCTTGCCGCTCGCGGTCGGTATCAGCCTCGTCTACTCGGCGAGTCGATATGAAGAGACAGACAGCGTTCTGCGTCGCGCGATGCGATTGTTTTTTCAGATTACGATCTTTATGTTCGTCGTCTTTTCGGTGCTGTGGGTTTTATCTTACCGCTTGTAATCACCTAGCATTTTGTGAGTCTGGCCGTTTCTGAGTTCGATGCGGTTTCGCGGCATCTTCTGTGGCGATTCCCTCATCCCCCTGCTGTTCCATCCAGGTAGAGAGTTCGGCTTTCATTTTCTGAATAGGCTTTGAATAAGCAGGATTATCGGCGAGATTGTGTGATTCGTCAGGGTCAGTTTCGAGGTCGTAGAATTCATACTCGGGCCGTGACTCATAGATATCGACCAATTTCCTGGCATGCTCATCTCCCGCTTCGGCTGCTTTCTTCCAAGCGGTCCAGTAGTCACTTTTGCCCTTTGTTGTCGTCAGTACGTTTTGAAACTTTGCCTTGTGATTGGGGTTCCAGATCAGTTTGAACTTTCGGGAACGCACCGAACGGATCGGGTAAATCCAAGTCCCATCAATAATACCTCGGGTGGTATGGGCTCCATAGACATAGTCACGATGCGACTCGTTTCCTTCCAACAATACCGGCAGAAAACTGGAACCATCAAATCCACTCCCACCCTTGGGAGCACCGGGAAGTCCGGTATCAATCGTGGTTGATTCGACTCCCGCAGCGTCCAATAATGTGGGTAAAATATCGACATATTGAACCATCGCAGACGAGACGGAACCGGGTTTAATATGTCCGGGCCAACGGACTATGAGCGCGGTTCTTAACCCGTTGTCGTAACACGTCCACTTGCCGTGTGGAAATTGAGCACCCTGCTCACTGGTGTAAATGAAAATTGTTTCATCGCGATAACCGTTGTCGTCGATGGCTTTCATGACGCCGCCCACTTCGCGATCAAAATCGGTGATCTCTGCGTAATAGTTTGTCAACGCCTCTCGAGTTTCAGGCAGGTCGACCAGATAAGAAGGAACGGTTAATTTCTCAGCATCGTATTTCGTCGTGTCTCCTTCACTCCAAGGCAAGTGAGGACTGTGACTGGTGACGACTAAGACGAATGGCTGAGAGTCATCCCGTTTCACAAACTCTTGTATTTTGGGAAGATTGAGATCGCCGTTGGTCGTCAGGTTTTCAAACGGGAACGATTCTTCGGGACCAAAATGTTTTTTCCCAGAGAGCCCGACTCGATACCCGATCTGTCTAAAGTGATGGACGATGCTTCGCGTGCCGACTTTGACTTTACTGTGATTGGGATAGGCGCCATTTCGAATCGGAAAAACACCCGTATAAAGTTGCTGACGAGTCGGAGCACACATGGCTGTCGCCGTGAAACAGCGAGTGAATCGCATTCCCGCCGCAGCGAGTTGATCGATGTTCGGTGTTTTCACATCACGGTTGCCGTAACAGCCCGAATCATTCCAGGTTTGATCGTCGGCAAGCACGATGACTACGTTCGGTTTGTCGGCGTTGGGTTGGTCGGCGCGGAGTGCTGTCGGAAGAAAGAGTAGGAAGAAAACAATCAGGCATCGCATGAAATACTCTCCTAAGGAGTGAAGTCACAAGCGGGTGTCAGCGAAAGACAGAACTGGGCAATCAATTCGGCAGCATGTTCGAGATCCTGTAACGAAATGACCTCGACCGGTGAATGCATGTAACGATTGGGGATCGCCACCACGGCAGTCGCTTGACCACCACGCGAGAGTTGCAATGCTGCCGCATCGTTACTGGCGGCTTTGGGAAGTGGGTTCACTTGATAGGGGATGTTGGCCGCTTTGGCGATCGAGGTCAGACGTTCATAAACCCGTGAGTTTGTATTGGGACCGCGAACGATCACGGGGCCTCCACCAATTTTGATATCACCATGTTGGGAGAGACTGACATCAGGAGTATCTGTTGCATGAGTGACATCGACGGCAATCCCCAACTTTGCATTTGCGGAATAGGAAGCTGTTGTCGCTCCGCGTAAGCCTATTTCTTCTTGAACGGTCGAGACACCAATGACGGCTGCTTGAGGAGTGCCCGCTTTCACACGCTCCAATGCCGACATCACCACCCATACCCCCACCTTGTCGTCCATTCCGGGAGCAGATGCGAGACCATTGAGAAGTTCCTGATAGCCAAGATTGAGTGTCACCGGGTCGCCGAGTTCAATACGGGTTTCCGCATCAGCTTTATCTTTGGCGCCAATGTCGATCCAGAGATCCTGAATCTCGGGAATTGTGCCTCGCTCGTTTTTGCTCAGAAGATGAATGGCTTTGCGAGCAATGACTCCGGGAACAGGACCATTGGCTGTCCATACTTGAACTTTCTGCCCCAACAGCATTTGCATGTCCCAACCGCCGATGGTCATCGTGCGGAGAAACCCTTCAGGTTCAATATGTTTCACTAGCAAACCAATTTGGTCGCAATGACCGGCCAGCATGACCCGCGGGTTTCCTTCAGGATTCACTGTGGCGGCAAGATTCCCATGCCAATCGCGATCAATCTGATCGGCAAAGGTTTCCACATGGGCATGAATTTTCTTCTGAATTTCGGCTTCGTAACCCGAAGGACTGCCCGTTTCGAGAAGTATTTTGAGAAAGCTAAGTTGTTGATCCTGCACAGTTTATCCTTCAGGTGATGAGAGGTTCGGGGATACGGAGAATTCCTAGAGTACCAAAAATTCGACGCTTTTTTGATCTTTGTATCGTCAGATTTTCTGAGAGCAAAGACTGTGTTGAAAAATCAGACAGAGAAATAAATTTGACGACTCAATTTGGGAACGATACTGTTGAGTGATTGCGAACGCTGATGGATCGCCGAATTCGCATCCCTTGCACTTGGTCTTTCACACACATCAGGTGCTACATGGAGGAACTCAATCATGCTTCCAGAGCCTTACCTGACTGAACAAACACTTCCAAATGTTGCAGAGCGAATCAGACAAGTGATTCGCGCTCGAACCGGTGATTCGGTTTATGCTCTACAAGTTGAAGTGGATTCAGGATCGATCATCCTCAATGGGCGTACCACGACCTACTACAACAAACAGCTTGCGACACACGCCGCACAATCGGCGGCAGGTGGTCGATTGTTGTCCAATGAGATTGAAGTGAGTTGAGTAAGACCTGTATCTCGGCGCATAAAAAACGACCTTCGATCAACGAAGGCCGTTAGATTGACTATTTGACCGATGAAGCCTCACGCTTCGGAAGCAGCGGCTTCCTTGGGTGCTTCGAGTCCGGGAACATCAATCGCGTTGATTTTCACGATTGTGTATTTTTGACGGTGACCGTTGTGTCGGCGTGAATTTTTACGACGGCGGTAAAAACTGACTTCCAGCTTCTTACCTTTTTTCTCGGGAGTGACGACTTCAGCAGTCACCTTGGCTCCTGCGATTGTCGGGGCACCGATGACACTGCTTCCGCCACTATTGGCGAGCAAGACTCGATCAAAGACGATCTCTCCACCTTTTTCAGCATCCACTTGATAGTCGATTTGAAGGTGTGCGCCCGATTCAATTCGGTACTGACGACTGCCGTTTTCAATAATCGCAAACATGTCTTAATCCTGTTGCGGCGGTGACGGACATCATCTGATGAACCGCGTCCCAGCCTGTCGTGAACAATATAGGGTCGAGCAGTGTAGTCGATTTCGATTAGGATTTCGAGTCTGCCAGCACACTGATTTTTGTCTCTCCACCGTTTCCATCAATGGCTTTTATGATCATATGCTCAGGTCCAACATCTGTTCGGGCGGCAATACGAACCAAGACACTCGCGTCATCCTCGATGCGAGTAATTTCCTTTCGCTTGCGATTATTGAGGAAATCGGCGACCCGTTCCTCAACTTCAATCATCACCTGTTCCGTATTTTTACGATGAGCGGCAGTGATTAACAGGCGAATTGCCTCAATCGCCACCGATTCTGTCGTTTTCACCTGGCCAGCCCCTTTGCAGCAGTCACAGTCCTCGTAGACAGAACGTCGTAATGAAGGACGAATTCGCTGGCGGGTCATTTCGATTAAGCCGAACTGGCTCATGCGGAGAATTTTGGTGCGTGCACGATCTCGTTTGACGCCTTCTCGCAATTCCCGCTCGACGCCTCTTCGATGGCGTTCATCCCGCATGTCAATGAAGTCATTGACGATCACTCCACCCAAATCTCGTAAGCGGACCTGTCGGGCGATCTCGCGAGCCGCTTTGCAGTTCACCTGATAAGCCGTTTGTTCGGCATTGTCATCGACCCGGAACGTCCCCGAATTGACATCAATGGCAACCAAGGCTTCGGTTTGTTCGATGACCAGTGACCCCCCTCCTTTGAGGGGTACATCTTTGTCCTGGATTTTCAGAATCTCTTCTTCGATTCCGTAATGCGAGAAGATCGGTTCATTGTCATCATACAATTTGACACGATTGATATGACGTGGAAGCACAATTTTCATAAACTCACGCGCACGTTCGTAGGCTTCCTTCTGATCGATCCAGACCGTATCAATTTCGGTCGAGAAGATGTCCCGGATGGTGCGAATCATCATATCGCTATCTTGGTAGATATCTTCAGGCCCATTCGACTTTCGGAGTCGTCGCACGATTGTTCGCCACAGCCGTAGCAAATAATTCATGTCGCGTTGTAAATCTTTGCGGGTTCGTGTCTGCCCGGCGGTACGGACGATGAAGCCGAGACCTTTCGGAGGAGTCAGTTCGCGGAGAATGGATCGCAATGATTTGCGAATATCATCGTCCTCGATTTTTCGGCTGACACCCACACGTTGCAACGCGGGCATCAGGACCAGATAACGCCCTGGAATACTGATGTAAGTGGAGAGAGTCGGACCTTTGGTTCCGATACCTTCTTTAATCACCTGCACCAACACTTCGCTTCCTTTACGGAAGATATCCTGAATCGAAGGCTTATTGCGAACGCTGCGTTCATTGATGCGCGGACGTTTGCCCTTGCCGGATTGAGAGTCTTCAATCTCTTTCCGTTGGCTCTCGGGTAGCAGGTGTTTGTAGTATTGGAATTCCACATCGCTGACGTGTAGAAAACCATTGCGACCAACGCCAAAGTCTACAAAAGCCGCCTGAATGCTCGGTTCCAGGTTAACGACTTTTCCCTTATAGATATTGCCGACGAAGTTTTCGTTACTGTTCCGTTCGACATAAAGCTCTTCCAGCACGCCATCTTCGAGGATGGCAATACGACTCTCCTCCGGTTGGAGGACATTGACAAGCATTTCTTTCTTCATGGCACGTCTTTCGTAGCTCGTGCCGAACAGCTTGAGTGGCCCGTAAGTTCATGGAGGTAGACTTCCACGACTCTACGTTAGATTCACAATCCCGATGACAACAAATCTGGATTGATTCGTTGAAGGATCGTGAATGGGCTTGTCTGTTTTCCCTGTTGGTCTGAGGATTCGCCGTATGAAATCCATACGGCCTTTGATCCGTCAGGTCTCGGTTGAAGAACTCCCCTGATTGATAAGGTGTACAGCCGCCTGTGAAAGAGACCCGTTCCGGTTGCGTGGAAAACTCACACATCTTCGGAAAACTGATCTGTGTCAAAGGTTCGACATTCCATGTTGAACGACGAGTTGGCTGACGGGAAGTTGTCTGAACGATTGATGCACTCGATGTCGAGCTTCCCGATTGATGGGCCGAGTGCGCACGATCTATAGACGCCGCCAAGGCGGTTGTCTGAAATTGATCGTGAGGAGTCGGTGTCATGTCTGGGATAAATCGTCTTCAGATGGGAAAGGACGTTAAAACTGTTCGTACGATAAGTGTGTTAATCTGGTGAAAGGAGACACATCCTTTCACCGTTGAGTTTTGAAGAGGATTGACCTCTGATTTTTGTGTCTCAGCGGTGAATTCTCTTCGATGATTTGTGGTTCGCTTCCGCGCTCGATGACTTTCTAAAAATCGATCGCATAAGCAGGACAGATTTTATGAAGTTCTCCCCTTAAATAGTTTTCCACGTCCCGGGCAGAATCGAGACCGGAAACATGACTGGCAATCTCGTTGGCATGTTTGACTTCAAGATTGCGAATGACTTCTTTTAACTCGGGAATCATGGCTGGGGTCACGCTGACCTGCCGAATTCCCAATCCTATTAATAATGGTAAAAAACGTGGCTCGGAACTCATCTGGCCGCAAACGGTCACAGGTTTGTTCTCTCGATGAGCCGCTTGAACCACTTGTTGGATCAGGCGAATCACTGCCGGGTCACCCGCACTGTACAGGTTGGCGACTGAAGGGTCGGCCCGATCCACTGCGAGTGTATATTGAATCAAATCGTTTGTTCCGATCGAAAAGAAATCGACCTCGCGGGCAAATTCTTCAGCCAAAATGGCTGCCGAGGGAACCTCGACCATCATACCGACTGGAACGTCTCGACGGAACTCGATTCCCTCATCTTCCAGATCCTCCATGACGTCTGAAAGCAGCATTCGAGCCTGTCTGATCTCTCGTAAGGTCGAAACTAGCGGAAACATGATACGAATGTCACCCAGCATCGCGGCTCGTAAAATCGCTCTCAACTGTGTTTTGAACAATGGTTGATTCTGCAAACTTAATCGAATACTGCGTAAACCCAGCATAGGATTAGAGTTCTGGAGTAAGACTTTCTCCAGAGCCCCCGGGATTTTATCCGCTCCGAGATCCAGCGTACGGATGACGACAGGTCGTCCCTGCATGCTTTCGACCACTTTACAGTACGCTTCGTAATGCACTTCTTCGGTCGGCTCCTTGCCTTCCTGTAAGTACAGGAATTCGGTCCGATAGAGGCCAACCCCATCCGCGCCTCGTTCCACGCAATGTTCCACTTCTTGAGGAAACTCAATATTCCCCATTAGTGTGATTCGTTCCCCGTCGCGTGTTTCGGGAACAAGATCTGCGTAAGTCTTGAGTCGTTCCTGCTCTTCAAAGTGTCGTTGTCGACTCGCAGTAAACCGCTCGAGAACCGATTCATCGGGGTCGATGATGAGTTCTCCGTGATAACCATCGATGATGATCATCTCGCCGCCAGAAACGTCAGACAAAAACTCACCCACACCCACGATGGCAGGGATTTGCAAAGCTCCCGCGAGAATTGCCGTGTGGCTGGTGCGTCCTCCGGCTTCCGTCACAAATCCCAAGACATGCTTTTTGTCAAGATTCGCGGTTTCACTGGGTGTCAAATTATTGGCGAGAATCAAAACCGGTTCGGTCAGATTCGACAAACCTTCGCGTCGCTCGCCCAAGAGGTGTTTCAGCATGCGATGCTGAAGATCGACAATATCTGCCGAGCGTTCGGCAAAGTATTGGTTCCCCAAGCTTTGAAACAGCTTGGCGTATTGCTCGAGAACCTTGGAGGTTGCGTACTCGGGGGAAAAACATTTGTCCTGAATCAGCGCGCGAATCTCGCTGATCATTTTGGGATCTTGGATCAACTGCTGATGAGCGGCGAAGATTGCACCGTACTGTTTTCCCAGCCGGTCGGAAGCAAGTTCTTCGTGCTCGCCCAGTTCGACACAAACTTGCTCGATGGCCGCATCGAGACGTTGGAGCTCTTTCTCGACATCGTCAATCCTCACAAACCTCTGTGGGATACGATAGTCTTCGTTCCCCATAATGAAGGCTGGGCCGATCGCCACACCGGGCGAGACGGGAATTCCCTGCTTGATCATCATGGGACTGGCTCACATTCATAGGCACCCCGTATTTTGTAAAAAATATGAGGAACCGACAAGGATTTCAAAAGAACGATTAGTTCTCGGAAATGATTTCAAAATCATCGTCAAACAGTTTGACGATTTGTGCCAGAATGGATTCTGCTCCTTCACCTTCCGACTCGATCAGTAGCGAGGTTCCGACCTCGGCCTTCAACATCAATAAATCCAATATATTGCGGGCATCGGCGACTTGGTCGTCGCGGATAATTTGTACTTGGCAGCTTGTCTCCCGAACCAATTGAGCAACCCGCGAACAAGGAATCATGTGCATTCCCTGCTCGTTCTTCACGGTGACATTTTGTCGGTATGGTCCACTCATCGTATTCTGCGTCCGGTTGAAAACTCTCACGGATTCACGGGAAACTCAATCTTCACGGAAAGTTCAGTCGTCCAGTTCGTTATTGTCAGCTTCTTTCAGCAACTCAACGATGTCTTCGCGATTGCGAGCCTGACGAAGAAAGCTGCAAAACTTCTGATTTCGCAGATGACGACTGATGTTTTCCAAGCCTCTCAGGTGATCGCCAGAACGATCAGGAGGGGAAATCAACAAGAACAAAATATAAACGGGGCCGCCATCAAGACTTTCAAACTCCACACCCTCTTTGGCAATCGCGACAGAGGCCACTAAATCGTCAACACTGGGATGTTTGGTATGAGGAACGGCAACACCATTTCCAATACCGGTGGATCCAAGCTTCTCCCGTTCGAGGAGCTTATTGACAATGCTCTCCTCTTCTTCTGCGGGAATACTTCCAGTGGCTTTCATGCTGGCAACCATCGCGCGGATGGCTTCTTCTTTAGAACCGACCTGCAGGTCGTGCAGAATGGATTCAGGGACAACAAAATCTGACAGCTTCATGATCTCTCCTTCTAGTGCCAAGTCTTTCAATCCAGCGGGCCGGGATGAAAAACTTGAACAATCCGCGATGGCGGACAATGTGTGGCTATGTTTTCAGGTGGGATTCATCGTAGAAAATTAGTGGCTGCAGACTACGCGTCTTCTTCTTCGTCTGCATTGGGCCCAGGGAAGGCTTCGTTCATTGGTAAGTCACGCCGATGATCCTGGAGTTTCTGTTTGTACTTCTTAAGCTGCTGCTCCATTTTGTGAAAAGCACCATCGTAGGCACTGATCACATCGTCTGCTTCATCGTGAGAAACAAAGTTATGCTTGTGTTCTGCATCGACGAGAATTTCGGCGGCCGCTTTTCCATGTTCGAAATCGACAGTGACAGTGATTGCGGTCACTCGCTCGAAAAAAGTCAACAATTTTTCAGACTTCTGATTGATATGATCATGAGCCAAGTCGCTCATTTCACCGTGTCGACAGGTTACTTCTATTTGCACGAGGTTGTACTCCCGCCTGCTGGATGATTTTGTCGTAATTCCCGCCTCCGCGATCAGAGACGGAAAGGGATTTTGTGAGTCGTTCTGAAAGTGGTCGTAAGGCCACCTTTGGGTTGGCTGAAACAGCCATTTTCAAGAGTACGAATCTTAATCGTCGGAGGAGCTGAATGCCAGTCAGTAGCGAGTGAAGGCACATTCCGAGTGGTTGGCAGACTCATTGCCGGCAATAATTTGAAGTCCGGCAGACCCGTAAGCGACCGAGTTATTACCGATCATGATGGTCGCATGGTCATTTCTGTGAGATGCTTTCGGCTTCGGGTTTTTCAACCGTCGAGGCGGCTTCTGATTCGGTATCAGGGTCGAGCGTCGCAATGGGAGGTTCAGATTGAGTGGGCACGCCACTTCCCAGAGGATTGCTGAATCCGCTGAAATTTCCACCGGATTCGGCTGATTGGCAGCCACAGAAAAGTACGGAAGTTGATGCAACCACGAGGAATTGGCAAAGGTACAAGCATTTGAGCGATTTGATCATGATGGCAACATCCTCGATTGAATCTGCAAGCAGGGTCTGTTTTGTGGACCTGTTTTTAGTTATTTTTGAGAGAATCGCAAAGGGGAACCTCTGCGGAGATATATCGAGTCATAAAGGTTGTGTGATGAGAACATTCCCAAGCGTGCTATTTTCAATCCTCTTCTTGATCTTGCCTGCGGCGCTCGGTGCGCAAGATATGCCTCTGTCACAAGTTCTGTTAGAGGGCCAAGATTGGGAACTCGTCTCTGAAGGACACGGCTACACCGAAGGACCGGCGGTCGATGCGCAAGGGCAAATTTATTTCTCGGATGTCAAACGGAGTAAAATTTACAAAGTTGATTTGGACGGGGAAGTCATGTTGTTTGTCGAAAACTCGGGCCGAACCAATGGTCTCATGTTTGGGGCAGACGGATTACTCTATGGATGTCGAATGGGAGACCGCCAAATTGTGGCCTACAAGCCAGACGGAACTCATGACGTCATTGCCTCTGATGTCGATTCCAATGATATTGCCGTGACCAAAAGTGGCAGTCTCTATTTTAGTGAACCGAAAGCAAAGCGAATCTGGTTTCTACCAAAAGGAGGTCAACCCAAAGTCGTCGCCGAAGAGATTGCTTTGAATGGACTCATTCTCTGGGAACAAGATGAGACTTTGGTCACGACCGCCGGGCCAGATGCCTGGCTCTGGACATTCCGTATCGAAGCGGATGGTTCGCTCACTTCTCAAGACAAATACTATCA